>NVVP01000009.1 GCA_002402245.1 Gammaproteobacteria bacterium
ATGCCAGGTGGTAATTTATTCGGTGGGCTGTTCTTCATTCTACTTGTGCTTGCAGCGTGGAGCTCGGCAATTTCACTCATTGAACCCGCTATTACTTGGTTAGTTGAGAATAAACAAATCAGTCGTCGCCGTGCCAGTGTCACCGCCGGGTTTGCAGTCTGGTTACTAGGTTTATTTACGGTATTCTCATCTAATATTGGCAGTGAATGGCTATTATTCGGTATGACTATGTTTGGTTTATTAGACTTCTTAACCGCTAATATAATGTTACCGTTGGGCGGACTACTCATTGCGATATTTTCTGGCTGGGTTCTGTCAAAAAATACTACGCAAGATGAGCTTTCAATTCAGTCTGCTTTTGTTTATCATCTTTGGCGAGTGGCGGTTCGTTATATAGCCCCTCTGGCAATTTTCATTATATTTTTAAACATTACCGGAATTATAGGATATTTCACCGGTATTATAGGATAAAGCTTAATTAATCTATGACCACTATTACACGTAGCTCACTTGTTCTATTTACCCCAGATCAAATGTTTGATTTAGTTAATGATGTTGAAGCTTACCCCTCTTTTCTGCCTTGGTGCCGAGCCAGTAAAATAATTAGTCAAACTGATGATGTCATTTCAGCTTCACTCGATTTGGCAAAAGGTGGCGTGCATCATGAGTTCACCACGCGCAATAAACTGGTTCAAGGTAAGTCGATTGATATTGAGCTAATTGATGGCCCTTTCCGGCATCTTGAAGGCCACTGGCAGTTTGCCACTATTGGTAATAACCAAGGCTGCCGTATTCAGCTTGATATGGACTTTGAGTTCTCAAATAGAATTATTAGCATGGCATTAGGCCCTATTTTCACCCAAATATCAGGCTCATTGGTTGATGCTTTTTGCCAACGCGCCCAGGAAATCTATGGAACAGACTAAGCAAATCACCATTGAAGTAGCTTATGCTTTACCCAATGAACAACTTATCTTATCGCTTGAGATACCTGAAGATTGTACGGTTGAAGATGCGATTAAACGCTCTGGCGTGCTTGATACCTACCCTCAAATAGATTTAACCACTGATAAAGTCGGTATCTTTGGCAAGATGTGCAAGCTGAACGCAACCTTACGCCATAAAGATCGTATTGAAATTTATCGTAAGTTGATTGCCGACCCGAAAGAATCACGCCGCCAAAAAGCAGAGATGGAACGTAAAAAAGCAGAAGCAGCTAAACAAAAAAAGTAAGCGATTAGCCTACTTTGTCCATTAACTGTTCAACATCGGTCATTCTGTTAATATCAAAATAAAGGCAATCTGGTCGATCTTTCTGGGTATAAATCCCATCAATAACATGTTCAATYTTSTKRATTAAASCTARWCCACCACTACKRCTAGAYTGAAAATCAGCTTGGGTATAATTMAGCACATCATTGATTTCATCAATCATCAATGCATAACGAGGTGATTTWCCATCTGTWGTKACGAAYAAYARTACTTGTCGCATGCCACCCGAGATTTGATCACGAGCACGGGCAAATAAAGCACGYARTCKWCGCAAGCTTGATGTTCTTGCTGCRGCTAARGCTTCTAARGCCTCWTCCTGCTTRCCRTAGTTWCGTAATGAGATRAGTGTMTCAGCCARAGCATGAATWGCYTCATGTGGCTCTTCAAAGGCGAGTAATARCTCTTTTAAKGTTTCATCGCGCGTTTCAAATTGGCTATACCATTTGCCGAATTCGCATTGTTTGGGATCTGTCGTTTTAGTAAACGGCACATCATCTCTAATCGAGACTTCAAGTGCATTAACCCATTCAACATGTTCTTGCTCGCGAGCAGTCATTATTTCTAATAATTTGGATTTATTGTCCATGCCTGATGGAATGCCAAGGCGGTGAGCAAAATCTAGTACAGGAACGACTGTTCCTTGAAACTTAGTCACACCACAAAAACCACGTTCTTCAACTGGCAGGCGTTGAATATCGTTAATGTCTTGTCCTAGCATTAAGACATTTTCGACATTAAGGCCAAACATCATATCTTCAACAAAGAAGGTGAATACTTGCCGATTTTGATCAAACTTGCCGCTATTCGTATTAGCTAAATGATTAAGCGCCATGAAATACCCCTGATTTTACTTTTAAATCAGTACATTAATACTAGAAACAGTCTTAACCTACTTTACTTATTGATAGCTAAAAGCAATATCTAAGCCAGCTTACTTATGTAACACCGCTTGTAGCTTGTCTTCATCAATAACAGCACTTAAATGTTCTGTAATTAAACGCATATCCACTTCAGCATTAACTAAACAACTACTCGCACCTGGCGAAGGCGTCATATTGAAGATAATGCCTGTGCCTGGGTTTATTTTAGCTTCACCTAGCATTAATATTGATTTTTTCTTATCAATAAGCTGAGGACGAACACCGCCAAATCCTTTGGCAAACTCGACATCTTTTAGCTCTAATGAAGGTACGATTTTTTTCGCATCTTTGAGAAATAACCAACGACGTAAGCCGGGCACTTCAAATAGAAAGTTTTTGAAAATATAGTTCCGAATGTCGCTAACTTTGAATAGGTCCCAAAAGACTTTTAACACGCCCTTATCCAATCTAAGTACACGGAGGAAATCAAAAAAAGTGCCCAAGTTATAACGTTCTAACATTGGCAATAATAATGCCGTTGGGCCAAAGCGTGTTTTACCCTCAACCAAGACATCCGGATCGCCATGAACGGCTGCAAACGGAAGTTTGTCGTTTTGAACGGTATAAACCTTACCGTTCAATACTTTCGGGGTGAAGTAGAAGCTTCCAGCCACCGGTAGGCAAGAGAACTCAAGCCCATAGCCCATCTGTTGAGCCAACAACAAACTATGGCCACCGGCTGAAACCACGACAAACTTAGCCTTAATACTTTTATCTTGGGTATTAATGTGGAAGATGCCGTCTTTTTCAAGGATCTCTTCAACATGGCTATGCATGCTAATGTTTAATTTTGTGCTCTCACTCTTCTGTGCTTCAGCAACAAATGATTCAGCTAGCTTTTGAAAATCAACCGCACAATATTCATCTAACACAGCCAATGCAACACAGGGTTCAGGGCGTAACTCGCCATTCACCATCACTACATTTGGCTCAACTTTAGCAATATCTTCTTTTTCTAATAATTGCATGGTAGTAAAGCGTGTGCGGAAAACTTCAAACCGCTCACGCAATAACTGACATTCTCTTTCACCGACACCCAGTACCATTTTAGGATACTTGAAGATAATCTCATCTCGATTATCAAGTGATGCGGTGTAGTTAACTACCATTTCGGCTGCATCTTTAACTTTGCTAGCTTTCTCTAAGGTGTAATTAGTTTCAATATCACCACAATGCAGTGTTTGACTATTATTACGCCCATGTGAATTTACTTTGGCGACGCCGTCATATTTTTCTATCAATACCACATCATCAATATCGGTATATTCAGATAATAAATACAGCAGTGCCGTACCGCACACACCGCCACCGATTATCGCTACTTGATGAATATGTTCAGACATAATATTTCCGCCAGTTAAGAATCATAAATTAAGAGAAGCTTAGGCAAGCATTTAGTTTGTTTGTGGAAGAGACAGAATTACACCGCCAGATTCGCCAGCAAACAATGTTTGAGGATATTGACCATTCCAACGCTGTACACTGTTGTATTTGATCAATTCCTTTGTTACTGAAAGTGCTAATACTTTATTCGCATTCGCTTGGGCTTCAGCTTCTTTGAAAATTCTGTACGCTTCAGCATCAGCTTGGGTACGTTTTGCATTAGCATCAGAAACTGCTGCTTGTTCTCTTGCTTCAGCTTGTTTTACTTGTTGTTGTGCTTGTTGCTCAACAATTTTTAATTGTGCTTTTTCACGTTCTAATTGTTCTTGACGTTCTTTTGTTTGGATAACGGCACTAGTTACTACTTGTGGCAATGTAATATCACGGAATAATATCGCTTCTACAATAACGCCTTTAGATAGAAGATAGTCACCTAAGCCTTCTTCCATATAATCTTGTAAATGTTGTTGCACAGAGTCTAAGTAGAAATCTTGAGATTGTGCGACTGTTTTACCTGCTTCACGTAATAAAGAACGTACTTTAGGAGTAACGTGTTTGGCGATCACATCTTCTAAACGACCGGTTTCTTGCAAAATCTTCGGTGTACGAGGACCATCAMGACGGAATGTCATTGAAATATCCATTGATGATTTTAATTTATCTTGTGAAGGAACCTGAACTCTATCCCATGTGTAGGTTATTTGGCGTATATCAAACACAGTAAATGATAATAGTGGGTTAACAATATGCAAACCTTCGTCATAAGGAACCTCTTGTACCTTACCAAATAAACTTGCTACTTTATTATGGCCTGGTTTTACAGTGATATACGAGTTCATTGCAATCAGTACTATTACAACGAGGGCAATGATTAGTTTTACGGGTGGGTTTGCGGGGTTCATGTTCTATCCTTATTAATTAACTTCAATACTACTTCTACGGTATGAAATGAACCAAATACTATGATTTGGTCATCTGTTGTACTTTCATTCTTTGCCTGCTGATAAGCTAATTCAACACTATCAAACTGATGAGTATCAGCCACATCAATTGTTGATGAAAACTGCTGCGCTAATTGCTCAGCCGTCATAGCTCTGCTGCCTGTCAATGAGGCTAAATACCACTCATCCACAACGTGTTTAAGTGTTGAAGCGATTGCGGCGGCATCTTTATCTTTTAGCATGCCGATCACTGCCAGCGTTTTACCCGTGGGCTTATTCTTGCTTAGTAATTTATCTAGGTTATTGGCACCTTGCTGATTATGCGTTACATCTAGGATCAGATCAACATTGCCATCTTTAATACGCTGGAAGCGCCCTGCTAACTTAACGCTACTTAAACCTTGATTGATATCATCATCACTAATACGGAAGCTAGCTTTGTTCAATAAGCTGATAACTTGCACGACTGCTGCTGCATTTTGAATTTGATAATCACCCTCAAGGGCGGGATAACTAAGTTGATTACGTTGCACGCTTTCACTCAACCATTGCCAACTAGATTCATTTACCTTGATATTAAAATTTCGGCCTCGTTTATATACTTTTGAATCGAGTGAATCTGCATGTTTTTCTACACTAAGCGGCGGTTCTTCCGAGCATACTACTGGCTTGCCTGGCGTAATAATGCCTGCTTTTTCAAAACCAATCGCTTCACGATTCGTTCCTAACCAATGGGTATGGTCAAGACTGATAGGTGTAATCAGTGCAATATCAGTATCAAATAAATTAACCGCATCTAAACGYCCGCCCATACCGACTTCTAATATGCAGATATCAATTTYTTGTTGCTGAAAAATATCAACAGCCGCTAATGTKGCAAACTCAAARTAAGTTAATGAGRTATCTGCCCGACTATGATCAATTCGTTGARAAGAATCACAAATTGTAGYGTCATCACACGGTTGGTTATTGATACAAATTCGTTCGTTATAGCTTAATAAATGAGGCGATGTATAGGTGCCYGTTTTATAASCKGCYTGACGAAGRATGCTTTCCAACATGGCAACMGARGAACCTTTGCCATTGGTRCCGGCAACSGTAATAACRGTAAAAGGTAGTTGTTTACTTCCGCCTAGCTTRTTCCACACTTGGCCTATTCGTTCTAAGCCKGGATCAACCTCTGTAAAGTGYAGTGTTTCTTGCCAYTGAAGCCACYCAGCAAGYGTYTCAAATCGCACSTTATGCAGCTGAACGCTTTTGCAACATCGATAACATACTAGMTAAACGGTTACGCATATCGCGACGATCAATAATCATATCCACCGCACCGTGCTCAACTAAAAACTCACTACGTTGGAAGCCGTCAGGTAGTGTTTCTCTAACTGTTTGCTCAATAACTCGCGGGCCTGCAAAACCGATTAATGCTTTAGGTTCTGCCACATTAATGTCGCCTAACATGGCTAAACTAGCTGATACACCACCCATTGTAGGATCAGTCATCACGGCAATATAAGGTACACTTTGTTTGCTCAACTGAGCCAAAATTGCACTTGTTTTGGCCATTTGCATTAATGACAGTAGACCTTCTTGCATTCGTGCACCGCCACTGGCAGTAAAACAAATAAAAGGTATTTTCTTATCTAATGAAAKTTGWGCWGCWCGRACAAAYTTTTCRCCMACYACYGAGCCCATWGARCCGCCCATAAARCTAAARTCAAATNNNGCTACRACAACGNNNGGYAAKYCATTAATMGTSCCTTCCATSGCYAAYARYGCATCATYTTCACCYGTYTTCTTYTGKGCTTGKYKMATACGWTCTTTRTATTTTTTRCTGTCYTTRAAYTTTAARSKATCRAYAGGTTTAAKATTKGTGGCAATTTCYACYCGMYCAYCTTSRTCKARRAARCWTYCYAARCGTGTKCKRGCAKTAATRCGYTGATGATGATCRCATTTTGGRCAMACATGKARATTACGYTCTAATTCWGCKCGATATAAWACMGCATCRCATGCSGTRCAYTTGCACCAAAYRCCYTCWGGMACMGAWCGAYTACGRACAGTAGTACGAATTTTTGAAGGAATTAATTTTTCAAACCAGCTCATTTTTGTCACCTATGCCTAACTAATCTTGACGATTATACCCGTTATCATTCAAGTCGCCTGTTTTTAGTCTCATACTGAATAGGCATCTTGATTGGTCACGGTATAAATTATTTTTCCATGTCACGCGCATTGATTGCGTGTCGTATTTCGGCCAATAATACGGCCAATGCTGCAGGTAGCTCTTCAGCTCTGTCAGCGGCAGCATGTTCAGCAATACAATTAACTAATGTACTACCGACCACTACGGCATCAGATACTTCAGATACTGCGGCGGCTGATTTGCCATCCCTAATACCAAAACCTACACCTAATGGTAAGTCTGTATGTTTTCTTAATTGCTCTAATTTAGTGGCAACACTTGAAACATCTAATGTAGCCGTACCTGTTACACCTTTAATTGACACATAATAGATAAATCCACGTGCATGTTCAGCAATATAGGCCATGCGTTCATCTGTAGTCGTGGGGGCGACTAAGAAGATTGTATCAATATCATGTGAATTCATTAACGGTACAAATTCAGTCGTTTCTTCTGGTGGCATATCAACAGTTAATACACCATCAACACCGGCTTGTTGTGCTTTTTCAGCAAAGGTTTGATAACCCATGGCTTCAAGTGGGTTTGCATAGCCCATTAGTACAATCGGTGTTTCGCTATCTTTTTCTCTAAATTGACGCACCATATCAAGCACATGAAGCATCGACACATCATTTTTTAATGCACGCTCACAGGCTTTTTGTATCACTGGTCCATCAGCCATTGGATCAGAAAAAGGCACGCCTAATTCTAAGATATTAGCCCCAGCATCAACCAGTGCATGCAGCATGGGTACGGTTAACCAAGGTTCTGGATCACCGGCAGTAATATAGGTAATTAGGGCCGTTTGGCCATCAGCCTCTAGTTTTTCAAAACACGTTGCAATTCGACTCATTATCATCTTTCCCTAGAAACTTAAACCGGCTAATTCAGCAACAGTATGCATATCTTTATCACCACGACCAGACAGGTTAACCAGTAATATTTGGTCTTTAGTCATGGTTGGTGCGAGTTTACTTGCATAAGCTAAAGCATGGCTTGATTCCAATGCTGGAATAATACCTTCAATGCGAGTTAGATCATGAAAAGCTTGCAGTGCTTCATCATCCGTTACGGATACATATTTTGCACGTTTAAGATCTTTTAATAAGGCATGCTCTGGACCCACACCAGGATAATCTAAACCTGCTGAGATAGAATGGGTTTCAATAATCTGACCATTTTCATCTTGCATAAGGTAAGTACGATTACCATGTAATACACCCGGTGTACCTGCACATAAAGGTGCTGCATGTTTACCTGTTTCGATACCATGGCCCGCACCTTCTACACCATACATTTCAACTTCTGTATCGCCAATAAAAGGATGGAATAAACCAATCGCATTAGAACCACCACCAATACAGGCAATTAATGCATCCGGTAATCTACCGGCTGCTTTCATAATTTGATTACGTGCTTCACGGCCAATGATGGTTTGAAAGTCTCTCACCATTTCAGGGTAAGGATGAGGTCCGGCTACGGTACCAATAATGTAAAATGTATCATCAACATTGGTTACCCAATCGCGTAATGCTTCATTAAGGGCATCTTTTAATGTACGAGAACCTGATTCAACCGGTATAACCGTTGCACCGAGTAATTTCATTCGGTATACATTTTGGGCTTGGCGTTGAACATCTTCAGCGCCCATATAAACAACACATTCCATGCCTAAGCGTGCAGCCACGGTTGCGGTTGCTACACCATGTTGTCCTGCGCCTGTTTCAGCAATAATGCGTGTTTTACCCATACGTTTAGCCAGTAATGCTTGGCCAATGGTATTGTTAATTTTGTGAGCACCGGTATGGTTGAGATCTTCACGTTTAAGATAAATACGTGCACCACCGAGTTTTTTGCTCCAATTTTCAGCAAAATAAAGTGGAGATGGACGCCCGACAAAATCAGCAAGATCTTTATCCATCTCTTGTTGAAACTCGGGATCATTTTTATAATGATTATAAGCCTCTTCAAGCGCGTAAATCGCTGCCATGAGAGTCTCGCCAACGAAACGTCCACCATAAAGGCCAAAGTGTCCCTTGTCGTCTGGATATGTATCGTAATAGTCGTTATGTTCTTGCTCAGCCATTTATTACCTCTTGCATAAAATCGCTTACTTTTTGATTATCTTTTATTCCTTTAGCAAATTCAACGCCACCACTGACATCAACTGCATAAGGCTGTACTTGCACTATTGCATCAGCAATATTTTCGGGCGTTAAGCCCCCTGCAAGTATTAACGGTTTATCTATTTTTTTAATTAATGACCAATCAAATACCTGACCTGTTCCGCCGGGTACACCTGCTTGGTAACTATCTAATAATATTGCTGAAGATGAGCGGTATAGCTCGACTTCTGCTTGTAAATCAATATTATCGCGCATTCTTATTGCTTTCATATACGGGTGGTTAAACTGCTCACAATACTCTGGTGTTTCATCACCATGAAATTGTAATAAACCAATTGGCAGTTTAGCTAAACATGCTTTAACTTCATCAACATCAGCATTCACAAATAGTGCAACCAATGTGACAAATGGAGCTAAACCTGTGACTATTTCCTGTGCCTGCGCAATTGTGACCGCGCGCGGGCTGGCTGGATAAAATACCAGACCTAATGCATCTGCACCCATTTCAACTGCAAATTCAGCATCTTGGCGCTGTGTTATGCCACAAATTTTTACGCGTGTTCTCATTAATCATGTCTAAGRTATTAGTGAATARACAAGTTTACCCTAAACGAGGTRGRGAKAACATGGCTGTATTGGCTTAGCAGTTTAAAATYAGGCTTTAAGCTTRGCTKATTAASTAATAATTMASYAAAMCACTCTGTTTAAAATMRGCTATTTCACCAYACRATTGGAAAAGRTGATGTYRTRGGCAAGTYATAYTTTTCAGGRTATTCAACATTTACRAAATAGAGWCCATCMGGAGATGAGGTGATGCCACCTAATTCTCTYTTTTTACTATCCAGYACTTCTTTWGCCCACRAAACTGGCTTTCTWCCTTCGCCAATMGGTACTAATACACCSACTAAATTACGCACCATATGATGTAAAAARGATTGYGCTTTAACATCAATCGCAATRCAGTCANCCNNCNTGCTTACTNNTTNNGATRTATTCAATGGTTTTCATYGGRCTRTGYGCCTGACATAACTTAGCTCGAAAAGCAGAAAAGTCATGATGACCGACYARTAAGTCAGCCGCCGCTTGCATGCGTTCGATATCTAATGGTGCAAAAATCCACCACATTTTATTGGCATGYARTGATGAACGACTGATCCGGTTCATAATTAAAYAGCGATAACTACGGTTYAATGCCGAAAATCGGGCACTAAAGTCATCATCMACCCGCTTRGCCCAAGTRATRTTCATATCACYAGGYAAGTTACTRTTAAGGCCTAGAATCCAATTRCGTTCGCTTCGRTCTGCTTCRGTTTCAAARTGRGCCACTTGCTGAATGGCATGCACKCCWGAATCWGTGCGACCTGCTGCCACTACTTTGACTGTTTGTCYGGTTATTTTATCTAAGGCATTAATCAAACAGCCTTGAACTGTTCTTTGCTTCGGCTGAATTTGCCAGCCTGAAAAATCCGTTCCATTATATTCAACGCCTAACGCTATCTTCACTCAGTTCCCTTAAGATAAGTCATTTAATAAATCTTGAGCACGTGTTTTTTGTGCTTCTTCACCGTCTTTCAATACTTCATTTAAGATATTTCTAGCGCCTTCCGGATCWCCCATATCAATATAAGCAGCGGCAAGATCTAATTTTGTTTCAGCTTCATCGATTTCATCAAAGTCGCCTAAATCAAACTCTAGTTCATCATCTTCAACTTGGCCATCAGAAGACGACAAGCTTGGAATTTCGATGGTATTATCTAGATTTAACTCGGCAACTTCTACTTCAGCCTCTTCAGTTTCTAGCTCGACTTCGTCTATTGCTGGCAACTCAAGGTCAGCTTCTGGTAATTTAATTTCTTCATCAGCGGCAACTGGTTCATCAAGTACATCAGTAAAGTCTAGCGCATCATCATCGGCAAGATGTTCAGAGATATCTAATATATCTTCTTCCGTATCGTTATCTAAACTAGTGTCGTCATTTGAGTCTACATCAAGCTCGAATGCCAATAAGTCATCATCATTTTCTTCTTCTGCTTCTACCGCTTCTGGTTCTCCAACCTTAAGCTCTTCAGTCAGTTCAGGTAATTCAAAGGCTAAGCCTTCATCTTCATCGCGAGTATCTGGCTCTGGATCAACAACCGCTTCTTTTTCTGGCTCTTTAGTATCTAAGTTGAATTCTAATAATTCGTCAGAATCAGCATCGAGTTCTTCAACTTCCATTGAGGCTACGTCTAACTTAGTTAAATCAATGAAGTCATCTTCTACTGGTGCTTCATTTATAACTTCGACTTCATCAATGTTGTCCAAAGACTGAATATAACGTTCAACACCGGTTAAACCTGGTTCTGCGTTCTCAGTCACAGCAGCAGTTACATTTTCTTCGCTTTCATTTTCAGAATCACTTTGGCTTACGTCTTGGACTACAGGCTCATTTTCTTGGGTATCACTTTCATCCCAGTTAAAGTCATCATCTTGTTTACGACCTCGAACACTTAACCAAATTAAGCCCAGTAATAAAATAAGTCCTCCAGCAAGACTTTCTGTTTTATGCTGTGAATAGAATGATTTTATGGTTGAAACAATACCCGTGCCAGATTGATGTTCTGGATCTAAATCGTAAGGCATTGTCACTGTGTCTATTGTTGCATCAGCATCACTTAGCTCAATATCAGTGTCGAGTTCATCTTCAACAACGTCACTTTCTTCGCTATTTGGCTCAAGTTCTACATCAGTTGCAGCTTCACTACCATCAATGCCAGCGAAATAAGCAGCCACTCCATCTTCGTGAGAGACAGCAGCATCTTCTGCTTCTACAGGCGTAGTTATCTCAGTGTCTTGCTCATCAGATATAAGGGGTAATTGATTAGAACTAACGGCATCATTCTCAGCCCATTCAATTGAACTATCACCTAGTGACTCTAACTCATCAACTGATTTTAATTCTTCAACTTCTATTAGCTCAGTTAATTCCTTTTCAACTTCTGCAAGCTTAGTTAATTCTTCTGCCGCAATTGAGTCAGAGTTTAAGTCACTTTGGAATTTAGCTAAATCAGCATCTTTTAATGAGATTAAACGGCGCAATGTTTGTAATTGCTCCTCCATCATATTCATGCGAGATTTAATATCGACATTTTCTTGAGCTTGAGTCTCAATCGTTTCTTGAGCTAAGGTGAGTTGTTCACTAACCGCTTTTAAACCGGCATCACCTGAGAGTGATAATTCGCCCTCATTTTTAATATCATCGTTATTTGGCACGACTAGTTTTAACTGTCCATCAGTCATACTTTCAGTGGATTCCAGTTCAGCGTTTAGCGTGTTTTCACCCTCTGTAGCCGATGAATTAACATCTGTTGGTTGTTGCTCTGAGCTGCTATTAGCAATCTGATTATTACGCTCAGCCCACGCTTTATTTTGTTCAGAAACAGCATAGCTTGCTGCTGATTTTGACAGCGAATTAATCTCTGCCGATGTGGGAATGGTTAGTGTATAGCCTGTTTTTAATGCATTGATATTTTGATTTATAAATGCACTTTTGTTGGCATTGAGCATTGCCATCATCATCTGATTTAGTGATATTTCACTTGAAGGTTTAAGCTCTTTAGCCAAAGACCATAGTGTATCTCTGTCAGTGGTTGGCCCATAAGTACCATCATTGCTTATATTTGAATAACGGTATGAGGGTTCAGGCTCGGCCTGTTGCTGAGGCACATATGTTTGTGTTTTAGCTTTAGGTTTCGCTGTTGCCACCGTTTTTTGCATGCGTTTTTCAGGACGGTTAAATACACTTTTAGGTGGATCAAGTAGTAGCGTATATTCACGAATTAAACGACCATTACCGGTTGAGGCAATAACCAGGAAGTCTAGAAAAGGCTCTTTTACAGCTGATGGAGACGTAACAAGGATAACCGTTTTACCCGATCGCTCAACAATCTCAAAAGTAAGTTGTGTTAGAAAAAAGCTACGTTTTAATCCTGCTTTATTAAACTCTTTATTGGAAGCTAATTTAACTTGTAGGTTATCGCCTTCATCACCACGTAATGCAGTCACGGCTATTTCAGCTTGCAAAGGTTCATTTAGAGCGGAGTCAAGCTCAATCGTTCCTAATCCGAACGCAGATAAATGGAGCGGGACTAATAGTCCTAGTGCTCCTAGTACAGCTGAACTTGCAAATGTGCTCACTTTCATTCCTGACTCCACTTAAATTCGTTACTTAACTTCCCAATTCTAACTATTACAGGTATTTTTCAACCAATAACTCTGCTATTTGTACACTATTTAATGCTGCACCTTTACGTACATTATCAGCAACCACCCACAAGTTTATGCCCTTCTCAGTCGAAATATCTTCTCTAATTCGGCCAATATAAACGGGATCTGTTCCTGATGCTTCAGTAACCGCTGTTGGATAACCACCATCTTCATGTTCATCCACCACCACAATACCTGGAGACTCTGATAATAACTTTTTAGCTTCTGCTGCTGTTATTTTGTCACGTGTTTCAATATGCAATGCTTCTGAGTGACCAAAGAAAACAGGTACACGTACCGCTGTTGGATTAACTAAAATAGAATCATCACCCATGATTTTTTTAGTTTCCCACACCATTTTCATTTCTTCTCTGGTATAGCCATTATCTTCAAACACATCAATATGAGGCAATACATTAAATGAAATTTGCTTTGGATAAACGCTACTTTCAACCGTGCGGCCATTTAATAATGCCGCTGTTTGTTTGGCTAACTCATCCATCGCAGGTTTACCTGTACCTGAAACAGCTTGATAGGTACACACATTCACACGCGTAATACCTACTGCATCATGTATGGGTTTCATTGCTACTAGCATTTGAATCGTAGAGCAATTTGGATTAGCAATAATGCCTCTATTTTTATAGCCGGCAATCGCATCAGGATTAACTTCAGGTACGATTAAAGGAATATCATCATCGTAACGAAATTCTGATGTGTTATCGATAACCACACAACCAGCTTCAGCCGCGATAGGTGCATATTCTCGAGACACACTTGCACCGGGTGAAAACAAGCCAATTTGTACTTTAGAAAAGTCAAATGTAGCCAGATCTTCAACAATCAATGATTTATTACCAAAGCTCACTGTACTGCCAGCCGAACGTTTGCTCGCTAATGCATATACATTGCCCACGGGAAATTTACGTTGATGTAAAATTTCCAACATTGTTTCGCCCACGGCACCTGTAGCGCCGACTACTGCGACATCTATTTTTTTACTCACGTTTTTATCACCTTATCTCTTTTGTATCACTTACAGTGCAGCTACGACTGCATCACCCATCTCGACAGTACCGACTTTGGTCATGCCTTCTGAATAAATATCTGCTGTTCTTAAACCTTGGTCTAATACTTTGCTTACCGCACTTTCTATGCGATCAGCCATTGCCGCTTGGTCTAAGGTATAACGCAGCATCATTGATACTGACAAAATAGTGGCTAATGGGTTGGCAATGTCTTTGCCTGCAATATCAGGTGCTGAACCATGGATAGGCTCATACATACCTTTACCGCTTTCATCTAAAGAAGCAGAAGGTAACATACCAATTGATCCCGTTAACATTGATGCACAATCCGACAAAATATCACCAAACATATTGGTTGTAACCATCACATCAAATTGTTTAGGCGCTCTAACTAGCTGCATAGCGGCATTATCAACATACATATGGCTCAATTCAACATCACTATATTCATTAGATAATGTTGTCATTGTTTCACGCCATAACTCTGTACTTTCTAGTACATTRGCCTTRTCCACYGAACATAAACGTCCTTGACGCTTTTGAGCAATATCAAAAGCGACTTTACCAATGCGGTTTATTTCACTTTCTTTATAAACCAAGGTATTAAARCCTTCTTTCTCRCCATTTTCTARKRTRCGAATRCCGCGAGGTTGGCCAAAGTAAATRCCACCSGTTAATTCGCGMACAATCATAAGATCAAGACCTGCYACTACTTCTGCTTTTAATGTTGAAGCRTCTGCTAGYTGAGGATATAAAATTGCTGGRCGTAAGTTAGCGAATAAATTTAACTCRCTRCGWATTCCTAAYAARCCTTTTTCTGGGCGAACACTAATATCAAGTGATTCCCAYTTATAACCRCCGACTGCACCYAATAAAATGGCRTCAGCTTGTTTTGATATTTCRATYGTYTTTTCAGGTAAYGGTGTGCCAGTCTCATCATAAGCGGCACCACCRATCAAACCATAGCTCAGTTCAATATCTAAACCTTCTGTTACTACATTTAACACTTTGATTGCTTCATTCACAATCTCTGGACCGATGCCATCGCCGGCTAATACTGCAATTTTTATTGTCATTTTTTCTTCACATTACTAAAATTAAATTATATTTTTATCTGCTAATTAATCAAAAAAGCCAAGGACTTGTCTTTATCTTTTCTTTCTCATAATTATCAATATCTTGTTTGTACTGTAAGGTCAAAGCAATATCATCTAAGCCATTCAACAGAGAATGCTTTTTGAAAGAATCAATATCAAAACTTAACTCATTACCATTCGGCAAGATAACTTTTTGCTCGGCCAAGTCTACTGTTAGCTGATAGCCCTCTACAGCTAAAACCTGTTCAAATAACGTATCTACATCTTCTTCCGTTAATTTGATGGCTAATATGCCATTCTTACTGGTATTACTAAAGAAGATATCTGCAAAACTAGGTGCAATGACCACACGAATGCCAAAGTCATCGAGTGCCCATACCGCATGCTCTCGACTCGAACCACAGCCAAAGTTTTCACGTGCTAATAAAATGCTGCCACCTTGATAGCGGGCTTGGTTTAACACAAAGTCCTGATTAAGTGGACGGCCTTCACAGCTTTTACCTGGTTCACCCAGATCCATATAACGCCATTCATCGAATAAGTTAGGGCCAAAGCCACTGCGTTGAATCGATTTTAAAAATTGTTTTGGAATAATGGCATCAGTATCAACATTAGGTCTATCTAATGGGATCACAATACCTTTTTCTACTGAAAATACTTGCATGAATAATTGTTCGCTTTACTTATTTCTTTAAATTGAGTGTGATATAAAAGCTAACAAGCACGGTTTTACTGATGCTTGGTAGCTTAGCTAAATCTCGTAATTTTTCTATTCCATCCATTAATGCAAAATCTCCCACATTTAAAATCACAGGTTTTGTGCTTGTCACAGATAGTTTTGCACCCACTAAACGGGTAACAATCACATCTAATACTAATGGTTTAGTTTGTCCGTGCAGCTCAAGCGTTGCATCAACAGTTAATCTGGCACTCGCGCCTTCGGCAATGGATAGAATATCTTCAACATCTATTGTTGAAGTGACTGTAGCAGAGGGGAAAGAAGCAATATCAAATAGAAATTCCTTCATTCTAATATCACGCACTGGATTGTGAGTATCCAMAMTNRMTAANWMRWTATTAAATGTAAATTTACCTTCTGAGTTAAGCTCTCCTGTTAGCTGAGTAAATTGATGAACTTCAGCAATATGCGTCTTTTTAATTGAAATGAAATTCAATTCTGACTGATTACTATCAATCACCCATTCACTTGCTAAGAGTGAATTTGAACAACACGCGGCTAATAGTACAACTGCTAGTTTAAATAATTTCATTATACAACCTTCATCATTTTAATTAATGGGACTAATTTCACTCTCTACAGAATCATTACCCAAATTAAGCTCTTGAATTGATTTTGTTACTTCATCAATCACGGTGGATTTCAATACCACAATTTCAACCCGTCTATTTCTAGCTCGATTTTCTGCCGTATCATTGGTAGTCAAAGGTTGGGTATCAGCATAACCTTCTAATACAAATCGGGTAGGTTTCATTTGACCACTTCTCAACAATTCATGTACAACCGATGTTGCCCGTGATGTTGATAACTCCCAATTAGATCGATAACGAGGGGTATTAATAGGAATATTATCGGTATGGCCTGCAACAGCAATTTGTCCATCTGTTTTAAGCAACACATTTTTAATTTTATTAATAATCGGTCTAAAGTTAACATTCATCTTCGCATCACCTGATGGGAATGAACCTTTTTCACGGATACGAATCACAATTCGGTTTAACTGGGTTTCAACATCAATTAAGCCTGCTTTAATTTCTTCTTTTAGTGACTCTTTAAATTTTATAGCTTCTTCGGCTATTTCCTCTGCCTGTTTCTTAGCCACATCTTCAGCATCCATTTTAACTTTTAATACATCTTTGGTGTCATCCATCGTATCTTGCTTAACCGCTTTTAACGGTGTTGGCCGAGGTTCGCCTGGGCTAAATTCTTGCGCTATTATACTAGTACCTTTAGGAATTTCATTAGCGGGGACTTCTCTTTGAACACCAAATGCTTTATCTAATGATTTCACCACCATTTTGTATTTCAGCGCATCCATTTCAGCAAAGGAAAGTAATAATACAAAAAAGCACATTAACAATGACATTAAATCTGCAAATGTTCCCATATAGGCAGGTAAGCCTTCAGGGGGACAATCACAATCATGTTCCTCTTCTACTTCTTCACTCATATCAATTTAATCCTAAACTGTATATGTTCTTATTCAGCAGCGGCATCATCACTACTTCCACGTTTTGATGGTGCTAAATAGTTTCGCAATAATTCTTCTAATACTTTGGGATTTTGTCCTTCTTGAATGCCTAAAACACTTTGCAGAATAATGTTTTTATTCATTTGTTCTTCTGCACTACGTAATTTCAACTTATCTGATATAGGTAATGCAAACATATTGGCTAACATTGCACCGTATAACGTTGTCAATAGTGCCACAGCCATGGCAGGGCCAATTGATTTTGGATCTGACATATTAGCCAGCATTTGTACCAAACCGATCAAAGTACCGATCATACCCATTGCTGGCCCAGCATCACCGGCTTGCTTGAATATGTCTTGACCTACTTTATGACGATTAACAGTTTCAGTCATTTCGGTAGAAAGCGCTTTTCTCACCACGGCAGATTCATGGCCATCTACTAACATTCGCACCCCAGTAGCTAATACAGGATTTGTTATTTCTTGGCCTTCTAAGGCTAATAGCCCTTCTTTTCTCGCTATTGTTGCTAACTCAACTACGGTATTAATTAAATCTTCTGATGATTCAGCTTTAGGCATAAATGCTTTCATAGCCACTTTGATAGAACCTATCATTTGCCCTAGGGTATATCGCATCATCACTACGGCAATCGTTCCCCCAAGAACAATAACTAGCGAAGGGATATTAATAAAGACCAATGCGCCTGATCCGGTCGCAATTGTTCCGATGATTAATGCCCATGCGACTAACAAACNAATTAAAGTAGCTAAATCCACTCTTCCATCTCCTTAGGAGTTCATATATTTTAAGACTATATTTCTAATAGCTCGGCTAATTCTACCCAAAGCCGACCAAAAAATCTGCTATTTACTGATAGTATTCACTAATTTTAAGATTCTTTTTACGAAGATACATCAGCCAAGCAGGTAATACTAATAAAATACCAGCAATTATGACAATCAACAGTGGCCATATTATCGGCTTATWCCACTCATTCTGTAAGCTTTCTCGTAATGAGGTATCAATCTTACGGTATTTCAAGGTGTTATTTGCCATTAAATTAGGTTTAATATTGCTATTCCATGAATGATAAAGAGCAAAGTTCTTTGGGYGAAAGCCCCATATCCAAGGCGAGTCTTGGCGTAGAATATCTAGCATTTCATTGATAATCACTAAGCGCTCTTCACCATCAGGCATCAGTCTCATCTGTTCGAATAAAAAATCAAAGCGGTCATTGCTATAGTTTGCACTATTTTCTCCTCCAGAYAACTGCTTACTATTCGGCCCATAAAGTAAAAATAGGAAGTTTTCCGGATCAGGGTAATCTGCATTCCAGCCCCATTGGAAAATCTGGGCCTGACCTGTTTTTATTTTATCTTGAAAGCGGTTGTAATCAGTTTCACGAATAACAAGCTGAATATCTATTTTTTGAAATTGCTTTCGAATCCAATCAAAACGCGCTTTTGAACCTGGACCACTACCCGTAGTATCAAAATAAAGAATCAATGGCTCACCTGTTGTAGCCGAACGCCCTTCTGGGTAACCCGCTAAGGTAAGTAATTTCTTTGCCTCAGTAATTGATTTTCTTACTGCCGTGCCATTGTCCCAATTGTATACCTGAGTATTAAAGTTATTTTCATCATTACTATAACCATATATCCCTGGTGGAATAGGTCCTTGAGCTGCTATTCCTCTACCATTCATAAAGATAGATATATATTCTTCTTGATCTACCGTGATTGAAATAGCCAGCCTCAATGATTTTTTATGTTCATCATAGCCACCTACAACCGGATCATTCATATTAAAGCCCGTGTAGAACATTGATGCTTCTACTGTTGTTTTTAATTGAATACCTTTTTCTTTCATCGCATCACTTAAACCAAGAGCTCCTGAATCTGCCATTTGAATAGCCTGATCGAAACTATCTGAACTTATACCGCTAATATCATAATAACCTTGAAGAAATTTATTCCAATATGAAATGCTTTCTTTTTCTAGGGTAAATACCACTTTATCTATAAGGGGTAATTGTTTACCTGCATCTTGTAATAGCCCTTGTAATTCGTCACCTTGCTCGCCTTCTTTAGGATAGAAATCCTGATGATAATTGGGGTTTTTTTCAAGTACCATTCTTAAGTTTGGATTATTTTCGGTGAGTTGATAAGGTCCTGTACCAACAGGATATAGATCTAAGCTAATATTTTTATCGATCAATACTTTCTGATCGTAAAATACATCCGCCTCCCAAGGAACAGGAGAAAAGAAAGGCATGGCTAACCAGTATTTTAGTTGAGGATACTTGCCATTCACTTTAATTTGATACGTGTAGCGATCAACTATTTTAACGCCCGAAATATCATGCTTCAATAAATCTACCCCACTATCTTGCTGCTGAAGAGTGCGTAATTGTTTTGCATAGTCACCTAAGCCGACAATATAGTTAACCATCAAACCGATAATAGGTGAATGTAGTTCAGGATGAGCTAAACGTTTAATTTGATAAACATAATCAGCCGCAATAAGTTCTCGGGTGCCTTGCTGTTTAAAATCAGCAATCGTTTTAATTTCTTCAGCCTCTGCCACACTCAGTTGATGATAGCTATAATCCCCTTTAGATGTTTTCATAAAAGCGGGATGAGGTTGATAATAAATACCCGGCTTAATACTAATGTCATAAGTGCTATAGGCAATATTACTATCATTGACTGTCACTATTTCATTATCTGTATTGAAATACTTAACTGTCGGCATTTTTTCAGCTGTTAGGGGGATTAAGCTATAAGGCCGTTTCAAATAATGATATTGGAAAGGTGGCTCATAGACTTGGCCGGTAATAACCACTTCATTAGAGCCATATGAACGTGCCGGGTCTAAATGTTTCGGCCGCAGCGAAAATGAACTATATAGGGTTGAAATATTACTTTCATCATCAGAGTAAGGTGAATTAAGTACAGCTACGTCACAGCCAGACAACATTACGCACACCATGATATAAAAATACGAACAATATCGCATAAACACCTTAAATACAGTTAGATTAGATAAATCATATTATAACGGCTTATCAAACAGGCTGCCTCTTTCAGAAACGATTAAACTAAGGTAGTTTATAGCGTTTATTTCATCATATTTTAGGAGTCCTCTTATGGGTTTTTTACAAGGAAAGCGTGTTTTAATCGTAGGTGTGGCTAGCGCTCGTTCAATCGCATCTGGCATTGCGCTTGCTATGGCGCGCGAAGGTGCTGAGATTGCATTTACTTATCAAACAGAAAAATTAAAATCACGTGTCGAAAAAATTGCGGTTGAATGTGGCTCAGATCCCGCATTACTGTTCCCATGTGATGTAGCAAGTGATGAACAAATAGAAAATGTGTTTGAACAGTTATCTAAACATTGGGATGGGCTTGACACTATTATCCATGCCGTTGCATTTGCACCACGTGAACAGTTACAAGGTGATTATGTCAGCAGTGTTAACCGTGAAGGTTTTGCTATTGCACACGATATCAGTGCCTATAGTTTTGCAGCCCTTGCAAAAGCAGGCAGAAAAATGATGGCTGAGCGTAATGGTTCATTATTAACATTAAGTTACTTAGGTGCTGAACGTGCTATTGATAACTACAATGTAATGGGTATTGCCAAGGCAAGTTTAGAAGCGAGCGTTCGTTATATGGCGCTTTCTCTTGGCCCAGAAGGTATTCGTGTTAATGCTATTTCTGCCGGACCAATTAAAACATTAGCATCAGCCGGCATTGCCGATTTTGGTAAAAAATTAACTCAAGGTGCTGCAGCTTCGCCACTACGTCGAAATGTAACTATTGATGAAGTGGGTAATGTTGCTGCCTTCCTATGCTCAGACCTCGCCTCAGGTATCACAGGTGAAATAACCTATGTTGATAGCGGCTTTAATATCGTCGGTATTACAGGCTAAACATCAGCTTGGTAATCACCATCATGGTGATAATAAAAAAGGCGCCATTTAGGCGCCTTTTTTATTGGTAGCAATTAACTAGCTTTAATTAAAGGTATTTATTAAATACTTCAACCGTGGCTTCATCTCTCACACTTTCAATAAACGCTTGTAACTCACTATCACTGTAAGTACGCGCTAAATGAGAAGCCAAGCCATCACGTTGCTCATCTGTTGCATCATTTTGACCATCACGTATCGCGCTTAACTTCACAGCAATATAATTACCATTTGTCGCGATAAAGCTTAAGTATTCAGCTTCATTTACACTAGGTTTTGCCATGGAAAATACACGCTCAAGCACCTGCTGGCTTAATTCATCACTATCACGGCTATAAAATACGGCTTCATTCCAATTATTCTCAGCAAATAACATCATTGGATTTTCACCCACTTTCATTCTTTCTAAAATAGCATCACCTTGCTCTGTTGCTAATGCTATCGCTTTTTCAAAGCGTAGCTGCTCCATAATTGCAGGAGAAACAGACTCAAACGGTAATTGACTTGCTGGGGTATGTTTATTTTTATGCAATACCACTAAATGTGTTTTGCCTAATTCAATTACCGCACTATTTAAATTATTAACTAATACATCTTCACTAAAGGCTGCCATTACTATTTTTCTATTCGCAGCGATGCCTGAGCCTGATGTATTACCTTGTCTCAAAAAGCTTGTTGACGTTTTAACTTCTAAGTTTAATTCTTCAGCCGTTATATCTAAATCATCAGGATTTTCAAAGCTTAAATTTGCTAATTGATCCGCTTTTTCAAAAAACTCATTTTCTGCTTGCTGATTACGGTAAAGTGACTCAACTTCAGATTTTACTTCAACAAAGCCCTTTCCTTTTGCTGATGTAACAGCCGTTAATTGAATTAAATGATGTCCAAACTCTGTTTTGACAATGTCACTAACATCACCCTCATTAACAAGTGAAAAAGCAGCCTTTTCAAATGCAACGTCCATTACATCACGTTGAAAGAAACCTACGTCTCCGCCTTGTTTAGCTGAACCGACATCTTGCGACAACTCAATGGCTAAATCAGCAAAAAGTTCACCTTGTGCCAATCTAGTTTTTATCTGTTCTAACGTTGCACGAGCAGCAACGTCATCGCCTTCTATTAATATATGGCTTGCTTTTCGTTGCTCAGGACCAAAAAATAATTCTTCATTATCAACATAAAAACTTTGCAAGTCAGCATCAGTTACTTCAATGGCTTTGCTTAGCTCGTCAATTGATAATTCAACATAATCAACCGTGACACGCTCTGGAGACAGGTAGTTGACGGTATGTTCATCATAATAAGTTTCAATCTCGCCCGCTTCAACTGAAATAGTGTCTACTAATGCAAGTGCAGGGATCACGCCATAAGCGATTTCTCTTTGCTGATTTTCTAAGCGTAATAAGTTATTCACTGCGGCATCAGAAACTAGCGTTGATTGTTTTACATTCGCAGTCAGCTCTTGTATTGCTGAATCCATGCGTAGTTCACTTTCATAACGCTCAGGGGTTAAGCCTATTCTAGCTAACATGATTGCATAACGTTCAGAATCAAACTGCCCGTCTTTTTGGAATGCTGGAGTCGATTGAATCATTCTATTTAATTGGTCATTGCTGACACGTTGACCTAGGTCAAAACCAGCTGATAATAATAGTTTCTTATTAATTAGCTCATCTAAAATACTTTCTTTAACTGTCATTGAATCAAATAATGATGGATCAAAAGCATCGCCCATTCTTGCTCTCATTTGATCGCGATAACTCTGTAAAGATCGTTGATACTCACCCTGTTTAATTGATTCACCATTCACAGTTGCAATGATATTATCTGAAGGAGCTGTTATATAGGAGTTAACTCCCCATAAAGCAAAAGGAATTGTTATTAAACCTACAATAAACCAAGCAACCCAACCTTGAGCGCGTTCACGAATGAAATGCAACATAGATAGAAAACCTACATGAAAAAAATAATTACAGCACTTAAAAAATGCAAAAAAAAAGGCGCATTTAAAAAATAAATGCGCCTTTCAATATCTGGCGGAGCGGACGGGACTCGAACCCGCGACCTCCGGCGTGACAGGCCAGCATTCTAACCAGCTGAACTACCGCTCCATTTCTTGGTGGGTGTTGAGGGGCTCGAACCCCCGACCCTCGCCTTGTAAGGGCGATGCTCTCCCAACTGAGCTAAACACCCCAAGAAAAAAAACTAGTTTACAGCATCTTTTAAAGCTTTACCAGCTTTAAATGCAGGAATTTTTGCTGCTTTGATTTGAATTTCTTCGCCTGTACGTGGGTTACGGCCTGTGCGTGCAGCACGGTCACGAACAGAGAATGTACCAAAACCAACTAGAGTAACTTGGTCACCACTACTTAACGCACCTGTTACAGCACTTGTTACGCCATCTACAGCTAGAGCTGCTTTTGCTTTAGAAATATCCGCAGCAGCTGCAACAGCATCGATCAATTCAGATTTATTCACAATATAATTCCTCAGTCTTGTTAATATTTATTAGTCATCATCCCTACCGACGAACAGCTAACTGCCCTATTGGGGAATGAGTATATAACTACAGCAAAAACGGCGTGTCAAGACAAAACCCATGATTTAATCCACCCTTTGTTTTTATTTAAGCCTTACTAGCGATTAATATGGCTTTTTAACGCTCATACTTATTAATGAATCTTTATCCCTTAGATGCAGCTAACCACGCCTGTGTAAGCGATACATACTGTTCAACAGAAATAGTTTCTGGTCGCTGGTCAAGCTTAATACCCACTTGTGTGATAATTTCCTGGGAAACTACCTTTTTCAAGGTGTTAGCGATAGTTTTCCGCCTTTGAGAAAAGGCTTGAGTCACAATTCTAGCTAACGATTTAATCGGTACATTGCCACCGACTCTTTCTGACAATGGCTTTAAATAAATAATTGCCGACTCAACCTTAGGAATAGGATCAAATGCTTCAGGTGGCACAAGAAACAATAACTCAGCCTGGCATTGATACTGAACCATAATCGTTAAGCGGCCATATTGCTTGCCACCCGGTTGCGCACAAATTCGTTCCACTACTTCACGCTGTAGCATAAAGCACATATCTTCAATAATCTCCGACTGCTCTAATAAATGGAACAGTAACGGCGTAGTGATGTTGTAAGGTAAATTACCCAAAACGCGCAGCTTTTCATCACTTTTAACGAGCGTTTTATAGTTAAAACTCAACGCATCAGCTTGGTGAATCGTCAAATGTGGATAGTTCGACAGCTTTGCTTCTAATAAGGGAATTAAGTCACGATCTAACTCAATTACATCAAGTTGATCACCTTGTTGTAATAAAGGCTCCGTAATGGCTGCTCTACCGGGACCGATTTCAACTAAATGCTCGCCAGGTTTCGGATCGACTGCGCCGACAATATCATCAATTACTGATTGATCTATTAGAAAGTTCTGACCGAAGCGCTTTCGTGCTTTTGGAGTGTGAAATTTACTCATTTTGAATGACTCTTAACCATAGTATTAGCCATATCAATGGCCGATTGTAAGCTTGTTACCGATGCTTTACCGCTGCCCGCTAAATCAAGCGCTGTGCCATGATCTACCGAGGTGCGTATAAAAGGTAAGCCTAATGTAATATTAACCGCTTTACCGAAGCCTTGGTGCTTTAATACGGGTAAACCTTGATCATGATACATCGCTAACACCACATCAAACTCACTTAATCTTTCTTTCACAAATACCGTATCAGCAGGCCAAGGACCTGATATTGCTGCTTCTGTCGTTTGAAATTTCTCTATAACAGGAGTAATCACATCAATTTCTTCTCTTCCTAAATACCCACCTTCTCCTGCATGAGGATTCAAACCGCATACAGCGACTCTAGGTGCAGGTATTGCAAATTGCTCTTTCATACTCGCCATAATGATATTCATCACCTGTGTTAGTGATGTTTTCGTTATTGCTTCGCTGACATCCTTAAGGGGCAAGTGAGTTGTTGCTAATGCCACGCGTAACTCTGATGTGGCTAACATCATCACTACTTTATCAACGCCTGCACCATCCGCAAAAAATTCCGTATGTCCGGTGAAATCAACATCAGCCTGATTAATAACACCTTTATGAACAGGTGCAGTCACTACCGCATCGAATTGACCTGATAAACAGCCCTCTAATGCCTGCTGTAATAAGTCGAGAACATATGCTGAGTTTTTGCTATTTAGTACGCCAGTTTCAACCGGCTGGGCCAAAGGAATCGGTAAATAACGTAATATACCTTGCTCAGCTACACTGGCAGGTTTAGATAAGTCAGCTAACTCTAATTGAATCGACACGCCTAATTGTTTTGCGCGTTGCGTAATCAAATCAGGATCAACTAAAACTATAATGTCAGCCTGTTGTTGTTTTTGTAATAAAGCAATACATAAATCCGGACCTATTCCTGCGGGTTCACCTGATGTTAGAACTATTCGTGCGCATGAAGTCAAAGGTCTCGATACTCAACATAAGATTCATCTCGTAGCGCTCTCAACCATGTTTCATAATTCTCAGCTGATTTACGCTGTTTGATCGTTGCACGTGCTTTAGTACGTTTATATTCTTCAGCCATATTTTGTTCACGGCGCTCATATACTTTAATGATATGCCAACCAAAACGACTTTGGAATACTTCGCTCACTTCACCAGCGGCTAAGCCATCCATTTGCTCTTCAAACTCAGGTACCATTGCGCCAGGACTACTCCAGCTTAAGCTACCGCCTTCAATTGCAGAGCCGGTATCATCCGAGTGTGCCCGTGCTAATTCTGCAAAGTCATCGCCATTACGTACCCGTTCTAATAATGTCGACAATCTCTTTTTAGCAGCTTCATCAGTGGTTAATTCATTCGTTTTTATTAGAATATGGCTGGCTAATGTTTGTTTAACCAAATGAGTTTCTTCACTTTTCTTTTCGATAAGTGATACAAGGTGGAAACCACTACCACTGCGTAATGGTTTACTTACTTCACCTTCAGCTAGACTTGGAACTACGGTTGCGAATAAAGAAGGTAGTTCTCCTTGCTTCCGCCAACCTAAATCACCACCATCTAATGCATTTTGCCNATCAGAATAACCCGCAGCGACTTCAGAAAAAGCCATWCCTTCGGCTAATAACTYATGTATYTKTGCTAGYTTKTCTTGKGCTTGCTGAACTTKTTCWGGRTCTGCAGCYTCAGGAACAGCSACTAARATATGTGMYAARTGAAAAGCGATTTGTATTCCACCTTGCACACTTTGTGTCGCAATAAAATTATCAACTTCACGATCAGAAATCACAATTTTATCTTCTACTTGGCTTTTACGTAGACGACTAATAATCATTTCTTCACGAATCGATTCACGAAAATCAACAAAATCTATACCATCTTGTAATAGCGCATCTCTAAATTGGCGTAATGTCAGTTCATTATTAGARGMAATTTGKCGAAGWGCAGMATTYAAWGCATCATCRCCAACACGGATACCAAGATTTGACGCTTCTTGTGTTTGTACACGTTGAATGATTAAGCGTTCCAGTACTTGCTTACGTAAAATATCTGAAGGCGGGACATTAGCTTCTCTTTGGCGTAATTGCTGACGAACGGTACGTTCCATCTCCATCAACTCGCTTTCTAATACGATGTCATTATTAACAACAGCAATAATCCTATCTAACGGCTCTGCCCACGCAGCAGTATTCGCCATTAATAAAGCACAAAACAAAATTCTAATCATGAATATTCCAACAAAAAATGAATGTTATAAACGATATTATACGGGGAAAAGGAATAGCAGTGATATTCACGTACTGCTAGATAAAAACCCGATTAAAATAAAACCTTATTCGATAAACTATTAAGAACCGTAGCCTAATATATTTTTATCTAATAATGCTTCTGTTTTTTGGCCAAAGCCGCCCAGACCTTTTAACTCAACTTGGAAAAAGATGCCCAAGTTACGGTCTTGATCGGTAATGCTATTTACATAGTCTCTTACCACCACTCGCGTTGCCCAACAGCAACTATCATATTCAATACCGGCCAACGTTTCTAATGTACGGTTATCACTTAAAGAATGATACCAACGGCCAACAAAGCTAAATTTATCATTGAAAGGAACACGGGTAGATAAATCTACTTGTTCTAATCCTGTGACAGTATTTAACTCACCATCACGTCGGTAGCGATGAGATACATTAAGCAAGCTACCATTCTCTCCACGATATCTAACAGATACCGCTGACATGCTATTAGTTCCCTCAGCAGTATTCCATTGCATTTCTCCACGTGCAGTCCACTCTTTACTCATGGCAGCAATAACTTCGACTACCATATCAGAATTAGAACGTGTTTCCTTAGTATTAGTAATACTGACATCACGGTCACTAAAATAATGAATCTGTCCCAGGCTGACACGTAGGCTTTCTTTACCTGTTTGCTGATTAATAATTCGCGATGTCACAGCCAAAGTTAATTGATTAGTATCGCCAATTCTATCAGCAGCAGAGAAGCGGTCATAACTAAATAACTGCCCCATTCCAAATGTACGCAAACTAGTATCAAAAATAGGAATATCAGTTTGATCTCTTTCCGGCACATACAAATAGAATGCGCGAGGTTCTAAAGTATGGATATAGCCCGTATCAGCAAAATTTAATTCACGCTCAAAAAATAAGCCACTATCTATACTTGAGATAGGTAACGTTCTGCTTGGGCTTGAATCAACTAAACTTGTACCATTAGCATCAAGATCGTATTGAGTATGATGTAATGCAATGCGCGGTGTTAAAAAAGCTGATGACGATCGTAACGGTAAACTAACAGCAGGCTGTAAATCAAAACGTTGCCCTGATACTTTTGTATCATGATCGAAGGCCACATATTCGGCTGTTAAACCGTATGTCAGCCCGAATGCCTGATCAGGAAGACTGCCGTTAAGTCGCAATTGAGGCAAACGTTGATAAGGCTTAGTCACATTGTCTAATACTTGGTAACCTTGCAAACGACCAACAAAATCCCAATAGTCAGCACCGTAGGATAATTCAAACTTTCTATCTAAATAACTGGTACTGGCTAAACTTAAATTTGAACCAAAGTCTTCTAAATAGGCTTTATCAGAGACATAGTTATAGTCAATATTTGTATACCAGCGAGATGACAAATCGCCCTCATGTTGCCAAGAAAAATGCTTCCTATTTTCTTTATAATAAGGGTTTAAAGCATCACCCTCTTTTTTCATACTATCACTGGCTAAAAATCCAGCATCAAGCTTACCTTCATACTGCGAGCCTAAATAGCGAAACTCGCCGCTTAACATCAAGCCTCGATCAGACATATACCTCGGTGTAATCGTAGCATCTTTATCTGGTGAGATATTCCAGTAATATGGGGTTTGAATATCAAAACCGGTTTTATCACTACTACCAAAAGAAGGCACTAATAAACCTGATTTACGTTCATCGGTTAAAGGGAAACTAATATAGGGGGTATAAAAAACAGGGATATCTGCGATACGTACCACTACATCTCGTGCCACACCCACCTGCTTAACATGGTCTAGGTTGACATTAGCCGCTTGCAACAACCAGGTTTCATCACCAGGTGCACAGCTGGTATAAGTAGCATCATTTAAATTAGTGCTACGAACCCCATCACGATGAACTTGCCCAGCTTTACCTCGAAGATGCCCTTCACGCAGACGATACTCCGCATCAATTAAGGTTCCAGAATCATTTTCTAATGACCATTCAGCATTTTGGCCATTGAGAATCATGCCGCTATCACGAATTTGAACATCACCTTGGGCGGTAAGCTCGCCTGATAATCTATTATAAGTAGCCCGCTGCGATTTCAATTCTTGCCCATCACGTAACACTTCAACATCACCGCTAAAAATAGACGTGCCTTCATCGACTATCTGCACACTATCAGCTTGGATATCGGTAACGCCAGCCTCTAAATCAGGCTTAACAACTAAGAAGCCGGTATTATCAAACTCACATTGTTGAGGAGCTGATCCCGCCATTGCAGTCGTACTTAAATGAACTAAAGTAATAGCAGAAAAAATAATCAGTTTGCGCATGTACGGCCTCAAGCTTGTAAGCTACGTTAATAATTCAATCTGTCTGAATTAAAATAATAACCAATTTATCTCATATAAATAAGAATTCATCAAACTCCAACCATTCAAAGGGCCTTATTTTTATCAATGAGCTTGATGCATCAATAGCTTAGAGGCTAATCAGCTTTACACCCTATCCCTATAAAAAGTAATTCTCCGTGCCCCAACAACAGGCCAGTTAAATTAATTTAACTATTTCATTGACAGGTAAAGGTCAAATCCTTATTATATGCGCTTCCTTTCGAGGGGCTATAGCTCAGCTGGGAGAGCGCTTCGCTGGCAGTGAAGAGGTCGACGGTTCGATCCCGTCTAGCTCCACCAGAACTCGAAAAAGAAACAGTTTTAGGTCCCCATCGTCTAGAGGCCTAGGACACTGCCCTTTCACGGCGGTAACAGGGGTTCGAACCCCCTTGGGGACGCCATATACTAAAGGTTAGTGGTAAAACACTAACCTTTCTTATTTTAAAACCTTTTAATTGATAAGGTGATGAGAGTAACAGCTCATTAAACATTAATTATGCTCAACCAGTTTTAGGTCCCCATCGTCTAGAGGCCTAGGACACTGCCCTTTCACGGCGGTAACAGGGGTTCGAACCCCCTTGGGGACGCCATATACTAAAGGCTAGATAGAAATATCTAGCCTTTTTTATTGCCTAAAATTTGAGTTTTCTAAGTAAGCTTCGTTCCGCCTTCCCTCTCAATTACATTAAAGCTCACCGATGGATGATGACCGTAATAGTAACCATGTCAGGGTTTACTATTACTTACCCTTTAAATAAAACTCCACGCAATTACACTGGTAGCAGCTTATTTACTTGGGTTTTCAATATTATTTTCGCCATCGTGACAGCATAAACGGGTGAATATCGAGTCTTTCTGCAACCGATTTAATAGTGATGATTAGTTGAACTGAATTTTTAAAGTCATTTGAACCTTTTCAAGTTCGTCTCGGATTGTTTTGTTATACGCGAGCAATAGACAACTCATCTTTAGTTAGATTTTGGTGCCAGTTAAAGAAAAGGAAGGAGCAGTAATGATATTGGCAATTTATTTTGCAGCATAAAAACCATTTGATAGCGCGTCTTTGTACTGATTTTCAGTATGACCTGGACATCGAGATTGAAGCTCTTCTACAAACGCTGGGCAACCACTTTTATTATCAAGTCCACCAACATGATTCCATTTACCAGAATATACTTCTTGAGCAAACCTATAGCCTTCTTTCTTTATATCCATTTCATCACTCTATTTTAATTTCGTATAACGCTCAAAGCAATGGCTGGCGACGCAGAATCTAGTCCAGTCCATGCATTTTTTTGCATGGACAATGTTGGCTTTGCGTATTAGCTGAGTTTAGCAACTTCAATCTCCTCTGCATTAATCATTGGACAATGCCCCCCCTTGCATAATCGTTCTTGCTCGAAGTTAGAGCCTATACCATCAAGCAATTGACCAATAGTGTAATCTTTTAATGCTGCAACCTGCTCATTACTTAGGTCTTTATCAGTGGTGTACTCAATTATCCCAGTAAGTGAATCTGAATTTTCCAAGTACTCAAATGACATTAAGCCACCGGAAAAAGCTACTTCATTTAAAAGAGGATCATCATGATCAGCAATCCACGTAGAGAATAAGTTGTCTACACCATCGTAGCTGAAGCCATCAAACTCCTTCAGTGATTTTTTGTCTGTAATTTCATCTAGTATCCCGTTATCTCCAGATTTTCCATCTGCCAAAAATACTGGGCCAATAAATTTTATACTAGCCATCTTAAACTCTCCTTTTTCAATTCGAACGCCTCAATAGCCAGCGCAGCTTTGCTACATCCGGCGCCAAAGGCACGTAGTTGATTGACTTGATTATGTGTAAATTACTCCGATGCTTTTACCCATTTAATTTGTTTTCGAGTTAATGTTGATTGCCACTTTGTATCTCCATTATTTAAAATATTCTCAACTTCAAAAGCTTCACCATTGTTAAATATTAATAAAATAGTTCCAATATCACCGATTTCTATTTTTGGTTGTTCTTTGACTTCAGTTATGACTTTAACTACATCGTACTCCCTAAGCGATTTAAAACAACCTAAGCACAAAACACTCTCTTCTGACTCTAATTGCCTCAGATTATTCTGTGATTCTTTCGAAGTTATTCTCAATTTAAATTGTTCAGAACATCTCGAGCAAGAGGTTAAGCCATATTTTACCTTTACACTTAACGCCGCAATAAGCGGTGAGTAATAGTTGGCTAAAATGGAGTGAAGCGGAACGTGCCAACTATTACGAATCCGACTTGATTTCCTTGTTACATTTACTGGCTCGATCTACCGTTCGAGCCTAACTCTAAGGCGCCTTGCTCTTTCCTGGAATGCTAACTCTCCGCCTTCTAAAATATCGCGCACTGATTTTCTAATAGAAGCATTTTCGAGCCCTCCTGCACGATATGTTATCGGAGGAAGCCCATCGGCTTGATGAGCTCCTACCTCTGCAATAATAATTTGATCTGCATCAGTATTAATAACGAGATTAGCATTATGTGTAACAATAATAACTTGGCGCTTAGATTTAGCTGCAATAAACAATGGTACGAGCTCATCATTTACAGATTTAGGATCTAGATTTTCTTCTGGCTGGTCAATGATTAGAGGTCGGTCATCATTTTCATCTAAGGCAAGGTAAAGAAGCAGTAGAACTATTCCGCGTGTTCCTGGTGATAGCTTTCTAATGTCTGTTTCATCATATGAAATTTCGTATTGAATAGAGATGTGACTCGTTCCATACAGCCATTGAGCAAACTTATTTAACCACTCCTTATATTCAACATGTTGCTGAGGGTTGAAAGGTGCATGAGTAAAAATATCCTCGTGATATGAAGATATAAAGCTAGCTATAGCTGCCTGTATTTCCTTTGCACTACCACTTTCCCATGCAACTCTAAGCATTTTATCTGCGATGGATGTTAAAGATCCTCGCCCATTAAAAGGGCCAGCTTTACGGCGATCTAGAAGATTCTCCTCTGCAAAAGTACCCCAGTTCTCTACATCCACAATACGCCGTACATAAAAACCAAGTTTTCCTAAAGTACCGGAAGAGTTTGAAAGACGTTGCATCAATGGCTCATATAATTCAGCAAGCGTGTTCTGCTCATTAATGATGGCTTCAAATATTCTTTTGTATGCATTATCGCGTTCATTTTGAAGAATTTTTCTTCGCGCTATAGCACCGGAAGCATCTGTAAGCTTTTCCTCAAGAACTTTAAGAGCCGCGTTTTCCTGCTCAATTCGTTTTGAAAGAGCGGTATATTTATCTCGAACTATTTTATCGGCACTGAGAAATGCTTCTAACCTCGTCATTTCTGCAATGATTGTTGTCAAACCTAGCGTATTGAGATCAACACCATCTGCAATGAATGAAGTGTTAGGTTCTCCTTGTTCTATAGGTTGTCCGTTAAGCTCAGTGATATGGTTGTCAGCCCATGCAATATAATCGACGAGACTCTTGTCTACATTTCCTTTATGTATAAGAAGAAAATCATTCCACTGAGTATCGTCTAAACCACTTAAATTATGACGCTCCCTAGCTTGGCGAAGCAGTTCGGGGGCCTTAGTTATACGAGTACTAATTACTTCGTCTTGCATCGCTACAAAAGTTTGGCGCTGATTCGTAAAAGCTTGAACCTGTCCTCTCACATGCTGAACTGCTTGGCTAAGCTCGGCATGGCGCTTGGCCTGTACTTCAGTTCCCTTTAAAAGGAGCTTTGCTAAATCCCCATTGTAGTTTTGAATCAAAGTTTTCTTCTGAGTTATTTGATTCGATAACATTTTTACCAAACACTCTTTCTCTAGCTCAGTAGCAATCCGGTATGAAATATCAGCGATTGCTTCTGCTTCTCGATTACGCGCTTGTCGAAATCTGCTTGTTCGGCTCTCTCTAAACTCAGAAAAATTAATCGCGCCATTTCGTTTGTCGACTGAATGGGACTCCAATATTACCCTTTCGATTTCATTAATAAGACCGTCTGAGATACCACTAGAAGAGCACAGTTCTTCAACAAACTGCTGAGATAAATATCTGGCTCTTGGGTAGGAGAACTGTCCATTAGCATCCTGCCCATTAAGTGCACGAGTTGATTCGTCGCCACCTCCCCATGATAATTTAACTTTTGCACCACCGAGGTATTCTTTTGCCCGAGCCAAGAAAGAGGGACTAGTATTATTTTCTGAGCTCCAAGAACTTGATGAAATAGCATCACATCCTGCAGCAATCATATCAGCAAGCGCCGTTTTACCTGAACCACGAGCACCAATCACTGCAATAAGACCGGTATTAAGAAATATATCTGATGTTTGTGCCCAAGGCGCATTATCTATATGCACACTAGAGATAACTTGAGATGATATAGCGGAGGGGGGAGGTAATGCTCCCACAAATGCGCGACCTGCTGGGTCTATACAAGCTTGACGAAGAGAATCGAATTCCAATCCACCTTTAATCCAAGAAAATCTATCTTCGGTTGGATTACCTACTGATTTTACTGTATGAGCATCACAACCATGAAGACAAGGTTTGCAGCCATCATAACGTCCTCTTAAATCATCGATGGAAACGGTACGTTGACCTAGCCAAAACTCTCTTTGCGCTGCACTACTTGAGAAAATTATATGAGCAAATTTCTCGATTTCTTGTCGTATAGTTGCATCAGCAGCTTGGCGGATTCCTGATGTACCATCTGTTGCTCCTCCAGCTACAGCAATAAGGATATTCTTCTTAGCCCAATCACTCTGTTGGTAGACATCTCTCAATTGTGCGAAACTAACTTTAAATTGAGTAGCACCGTGTTTTAGCGCAGCATGATCATTAGTTATACTTGTATCTGAACGTCTTCCTAGTCGAATCAGCTCAGGCCTAGTGCAATCAAATATGTCACCGTGTGCTTGAAATTGGAGACGAGTAAGAATTCTTTGTATTTCTGAGACATGCTCAGGATCTTCAGGACTGACGAGAAGGTGTAAATTAACGAAACCAGACTTAGCAGCCACGTCTAGTCGAAGTTCAATATTTGGAAATATCAAATTTACTTCTGTCAGTCTTCCTGAACTCTTATAATTTTGAACTTGTTCATATGTGTTAGTCAAATAGTAATCAGTAACTGCAATAGCTTCAATTTTCGGGCTGCTATTTTCAAGAGTGGTTAAATATTGCTCCCATGCATTATCCCCCTTAAACTGGTTATTAAGAATTGTACCTGGAGTATGGATGTGAGGCTCCCAGCGTCTCCATTGTGAACCACGACTTGTCATACTTACTCCATTAGTAATCGCTACTTGTCTTGAGAACTGTTCCAATTATCCGAAACTTTTCTATATTTTTTATTGATTATAAAACGATGAATACGAATATATCTGTATTTAGCACTTCACCTAAAAGGGACTTTTGGTACTTAATCTATAAGTATCGAACTTAACTCGCTGTAAATGTAACAGCATATGTTATAAGGCCAGTGGCCTTCCTTATAACAATTATTAAGTAGGTCACCTTCTAATTCTGGTCGAATTTCCACAATAAGTTTTTATCTTACTGAAATAATTAATAATATAAAAAACGATCTAACTTAGACTAAGTAGATTAAGGCCAAATAGAGAATAAAATTAGTGGCAAATGAGGTCTAAGCTTCGCCCAACTAAATTGTCTTGTCAACACAATAAAATATCAAGGGGGCTTCTAAAATCAGCTATCAACTCCACAAAGCCGCCAAGCCTTTCTAGTTGATGTTGTGTGTCCACTATTTCATGAGTTTGATATTGGCGTAATGGCGGTGAAGTTTTAGTAAGCCCGTATCTTACTCAGGTAACAATTTACAGATATGAGTAAACTCAGAACCTTGTCTTTTTTATTAGCTGTTATTTGAGTATTTAACGTTAAGCTTCATCAGGCCTTCTCTCTCAATCACATTTAAAGCTAATGTAAGCGCTTCATCAAATACCAGCCCAATATGGCAAAGGTCACCGTGGGTAAAGCTGCTGATAGCCAAGGTAGCACACCAAATACTAACCCTATATGCTGGAAGCTTTGATTAAACAGGTGAAAGCCAATACCGACCAATGAGCCCATCACTATACGCCCACCGATGGATGATGATCGTAATGGACCAAACACAAAAGGCACGGCTAAAAATACCATCACAGCCGAACTAAGCGGCATCATTATCTTCATCCAAAACGCCATTCGATATTTTTCAACCGCCTGGAAGTTATCATCCAAATAGTTAATGTATTCTAATAAGCCCCAGACAGGTAAGAACTCAGGTGGCACCACTACAATATTAACCATGCCGGGATTTAACTGTGACTTCCATTTGGCATGATTAACGGTGCGGACTTTAACGCCCTTTTCATCAATAGTGCTTTGTACCACATCACTTAAGATCCACACTTTATCTTTATAAATAGCTTCTTTTGCTTTGGTTAAAATACGTAGGTGATGCTCATCATCAAATTCATAAATAGAAATGCCTGAAAAACGACCATCCGGTAATATTTGATCTATATGATTAAAATGTAGGCCATCTCGAGTCCAAAAACCATGTTCAGATCGACTGCCAATGGTGCCTGTTTTTGCCATTGACTGAATTTCACGAGCCGCTTGTTCTGCCGGTGGTCGCACTACTTCACCAATAAATACCGCTAACACCATCAAACACAGTGCCACCACCATTACTGATTTATTGATCTGCTGAATAGAGATACCTGCCGCCCTCATCGCGACTAATTCGCTTTGGCTCGCTAAACTACCTAAACCCAATACACTGCCTAATAAAGCGGCAATCGGCAGTAGTTCATAAATACGCTTTGGCATTGATAATAAAATGTATTGTGCAATGTTTTTTAGCTGATATTGGCCCCGCCCTAAATCATCCAGTTCGGTAATAAAGTCCATAAACGTATATAAACCGAGTAGAACTAAAAGCACCATTAATGTGCTGGATAAAATAGTGCTTGCGATATAACGCTGTAAAATACTCATTATGCCGCTGCCTGTTTATTTTTTTGTTTTCTAGATAAATATCGGCGTATTGTCTGAGCATTAAGTAATAAAAATAAYACTAATAACATCAAGACATGCACCCATACCGCACCCAACCAAAGTGAAATAATATCTTTCGATATCCAGGCGCGCGTTACGCCCAATAAATTGCTATATATAATATAAGTCAGTATCGCCGGGAATAAGCCTGCATAACGGCCCTTCCTCGGCCCTGTATTAGCAAACACTATCGCAAACAAACTTAAAATAAGCGTCATAACTGCCGCTGATGAACGCCATATAACTTCGGCTAAATCAGACTTATTACCTCGTTCTAACAAGAATGAAGTCGGTAAAGCCTTATGCCGTAAGCGCAGCTGTTTTTTCTCGCCTTTTTCAATTAATAGGCTATGTGTCTCATACTGCGAAATAATAAAGTCTTGATCGCCAGCTTGACCTTCATAACGAAAGCCATCTTCTAAGATAAGGTATTTATTACCGGTTTCTACATCGACTTCAAATCGCCCGGTATTCGCTCGAAAAATAAGCGGACGTTCGGTTTTGTGAATTTCAATAAACACGCCTTTCATCTTCTGTTTATTATCAGTTAAACCTTCTGAATAAAAGGTCCAATCACCATTTTGACTCTCTTTAAAGTTACCTGAAATTAAACCACTGGTATCTGCTGACATTTTGGCTTTTTGTTCTAATTCATATTTACCCGACAGCGCATTGGGCACAATCACTAATGATAATACTGCCACCATCACGGCTATTGAACCTGAAAACAACACCACATTACGCACGATGCGACGAGTAGATATTCCGCAAGCGTACATTACCGTTAACTCACTATCCGCATTCATTCGACCTAAGGCCAAAATAACCGCTAAGAATGTACCCATAGGTAATAATAAAGAAAGCGAGCCGAGCGAGCTGTAGCCCAATAAGGTAAAGATAACTTCACTTGGCAAATTACCGACTGCCGCCTGCGCTAAATAGCGAGCAAAGCGTGTCGCTACAAAAATAAGCCATAAAATACTGGTCACCGCTAATAAGTTCAAAATGAACTCACGTAAAATATAACGATCGATTACAGGCATAAAAGAATTAAAAAACTGACGAATAACAGGCATTATTAAGCGGTCTTAGTTTAGAATAGAGAATCTACAGACAGAGCAGTCTAAATCATCTCTATGCCTAGGAGCAATTAATGCACTATTTTGTTACAACTACACCCGCTTCAACACAACAATCTGATTGTGTCATCGTCGCTGTTTTTGACCAAGGTCAACTCAGCCCAAGTGCCAAAATCATTAACGATCAAAGCAATGGCTATCTTGAAAAAGTTATTGCTCGTGGTGATATAGAAGGCAAAGCGGGTCAAACATTGTTATTACAAGATGTTGAAAATATTACTAGTCCACGCGTGCTACTAGTGGGTTGCGGGAAACAAGATAAAACAACAGAGAAAGACTTTAACTCTGCTATTAGTGCTATCACCAAGGTACTCAATGATTCCGGTGCTGATACTGCTAGCAGCTATTTATCTGAAATCAATGTTAAAGATCGTTCGGCAACGTGGAAAACGCGCCAAACTATTATTACAGCTGAATCAGCACTGTATAAATACACTGCAACAAAAAGCGATGTTAAAGCGGTTAATAAGCCTTTAACTCAACTTGGCTTCTTTGACCAAGATGGTGATACACAATCAGCCACTGAACTTGGCCAAGCAATTGCGACCGGTATGAACCTAGCGCGCGAACTGAGTAACCTACCAGGTAATGTATGTACACCTACTTACCTAGCTAATCAGGCGGTCGAGCTTGGTCAACGTTTTGAATCAGTCACCACGACTATTCTTGATGAAGCCGAAATGGAAACATTGGGTATGAGCTCATTACTGTCCGTATCACGTGGTAGCCGCGAAGAAGCTAAACTCATCGTGATGAACTACCAAGGTGCAGGCGATGATCGCCCCGTTGTACTTGTAGGTAAAGGTCTTACCTTTGACGCCGGTGGTATCTCATTAAAACCAGCTTCTGGCATGGATGAAATGAAATACGATATGTGTGGTTCCGCCAGTGTATTTGGCACAATCTCTGCCATTGCAGAACTAAACCTGCCTATTAATGTAGTGGGTGTTGTACCTAGCTCAGAAAACATGCCAGACGGTGATGCCAATAAACCGGGCGATATCGTGACTAGTATGGCCGGTAAGACTATTGAAATCCTCAACACCGATGCTGAAGGTCGCTTAATCCTGTGTGATGCACTAACTTACAGCGAACGTTTCAATCCAGAAGTGGTTATCGATATTGCTACTTTAACCGGCGCTGTAATTGTTGCATTAGGTCATCAAACAACCGGGTTAATGGCTAACGATCAAGATCTTGCTGATGCATTATTAAAAGCGGGTAATGACAGTCATGATCGTGCATGGCAACTACCAATCTGGGATGATTACCAACCACAACTAGATAGTAATTTTGCTGATATTGCCAATATCGGTGGAAAAGGAGCCGGTAGTATTACCGCTGCTTGTTTCCTATCTCGATTCACTGAGAATTTCACCTGGGCACATCTTGATATTGCCGGAACAGCGTGGGTTAGTGGTAAAGACAAAGGTGCAACAGGCCGTCCAGTTCCTCTACTGGTCCAATTCCTACTTAACCATATTGAAACTAAAAAATAAACCAATATGACGCGTATAAGCTTTTATATATTAAAAGGCTCAGTAGAACATGATCGGCAGGTATTTGCCTGCCGATTAATTGAGAAAGCCTACAAACAAGGTCAACATATCTTTGTTCACACCGAAAATGCCGAACAAACCCAGCAACTCAATAACTGCTTGTGGTCTTTTCGAGCCGATAGTTTTATTCCGCACCAACTTGCAGAAGAAGCCTCTCAGCCCGACAATACCATCTTAGTTGGCCATGATAGTAAACCTCCACGACTAATGGACTTACTTATTAATCTCGCAGCAGAACAACCCGCTTTTTTTAGTAGCTTTAATCGCGTTGCCGAATTTATTAATGACGACATCACCATTAAAACCACAGGTCGACAACGCTACCAATTCTATCAACAACATGGTTATGCTTTAGAAACGCATAAGATTTAACTATTTTAAGCTGTACGCTACCTGTGAGGCAGTGAACGGCGCGCATAAGAACTATTAAGCCTGACTTTTTTCTAAGCTGCCTGTTCGGCAGTGAACATTGTCTGTCTCGCCAATCAGCGATATGTTGATTTCTAAGCTGCCTGTTCGGCAGTGAACATTGGGGTGGAACCCAAATCGCTAAGAAAATTTTTCTAAGCTGCCTGTTCGGCAGTGAACATTATTAAGTCTGAGGCTTTAGCTATTTCAAGTTTCTAAGCTGCCTGTTCGGCAGTGAACTGACCACATTAAACACGCGAGGACAATCTAATTTTCTAAGCTGCCTGTTCGGCAGTGAACGGTTAATTTGTCTTGCTGATATTTCAACGTTTTTTCTAAGCTGCCTGTTCGGCAGTGAACTTCTTGCTGTATCTTGTCCCCATATTTTCTTGTTTCTAAGCTGCCTGTTCGGCAGTGAACTTATCTAAAACAATTGAGCTATCAACTCAGCCTTTCTAAGCTGCCTGTTCGGCAGTGAACAATTTAAGCTCTCGAGAAAAAACCCTGGTGAATTTCTAAGCTGCCTGTTCGGCAGTGAACTTTTACTTTCTTATTCCTTGCCTTTTTTTACTTTTCTAAGCTGCCTGTTCGGCAGTGAACACGCTGAGATTGATGCTTTAGAGGGTGATTCTTTTCTAAGCTGCCTGTTCGGCAGTGAACCAAGGCCGAAATCAACCATTATGGCCGTTGTATTTCTAAGCTGCCTGTTCGGCAGTGAACGTTATTAAAGCGGAGATAGAGATGATGCCAGATTTCTAAGCTGCCTGTTCGGCAGTGAACGGAGTTTAAGTACCCCTATTACTTTTTCATCTTTTCTAAGCTGCCTGTTCGGCAGTGAACAAACAGAAGCAGGAGTGGAATCAGAATCTACATTTCTAAGCTGCCTGTTCGGCAGTGAACATTGGGGTAGATAATGAGAATAGTAAACGGATTTTCTAAGCTGCCTGTTCGGCAGTGAACTTGCGCTCTCATAGCCCAGTATCTTGTCTCTATTTCTAAGCTGCCTGTTCGGCAGTGAACTCAGCATGCAATTATGGGCGATGTCGTCGATTTTTCTAAGCTGCCTGTTCGGCAGTGAACTCGCAAGGCATATATTAGTGGGCACACTCAATTTTCTAAGCTGCCTGTTCGGCAGTGAACGCATCTCACCGTGTTCAATTCTTTTTATGACTTTTCTAAGCTGCCTGTTCGGCAGTGAACGACTTAAATAGCCGAGCACAATCACACCGTCATTTCTAAGCTGCCTGTTCGGCAGTGAACCTGATAAAGTGGGTGAGACAGTGCCTTTCAAATTTCTAAGCTGCCTGTTCGGCAGTGAACATAATAATCAAGGCGTAAAGCAAACTATATACTTTCTAAGCTGCCTGTTCGGCAGTGAACGGGCCATAAGTTTGATTTTGCTCCTTTATGCTTTTCTAAGCTGCCTGTTCGGCAGTGAACTATCGACTATACAGTTTTGGTCATATTCGCAATTTCTAAGCTGCCTGTTCGGCAGTGAACCATGCTGCACACGCACTGTTCGACATGCATTTTTTCTAAGCTGCCTGTTCGGCAGTGAACGTGCGGCAGAGTTTGTATGTTCTTTTTCAGCCTTTCTAAGCTGCCTGTTCGGCAGTGAACTAAATCATAAATACGACCGTGGCCCAGCATTGTTTCTAAGCTGCCTGTTCGGCAGTGAACTCGCAAGGCATATATTAGTGGGCACACTCAATTTTCTAAGCTGCCTGTTCGGCAGTGAACTAGCGTGTAAAGTAAATATGGATGCTTTAGCATTTCTAAGCTGCCTGTTCGGCAGTGAACAGTACGAATCAATAAATATGCTCTTCTCATGATTTCTAAGCTGCCTGTTCGGCAGTGAACTCATTCTCTATAGTTTTATTAAACATCTCCGTTTTCTAAGCTGCCTGTTCGGCAGTGAACCATTTATATCATCTTGGCCCGCTTCGTTGCTCTTTCTAAGCTGCCTGTTCGGCAGTGAACGTTTTATTAAACATCTCCGTGGGCATCTTTCTTTTCTAAGCTGCCTGTTCGGCAGTGAACCTGGGATAATAGGCCAAGAAATGAATATAACTTTTCTAAGCTGCCTGTTCGGCAGTGAACACCTTCAATGTAGACTTGCGAGCCTTTATGAATTTCTAAGCTGCCTGTTCGGCAGTGAACTAACTCCCTATCTAGCAGAGTTAGACCAGAACTTTCTAAGCTGCCTGTTCGGCAGTGAACCTCTTGAGATTGTGAATAAACACGGCATGATATTTCTAAGCTGCCTGTTCGGCAGTGAACCAATTAAAGTCACCGCCTCGCCCGAATCAGAATTTCTAAGCTGCCTGTTCGGCAGTGAACAAAGATAAAGACGGCGTAGATATTTACGAGGATTTCTAAGCTGCCTGTTCGGCAGTGAACAAATACATTCCGAGCTTAAAATCTATTGAGATTTTCTAAGCTGCCTGTTCGGCAGTGAACAATCAGCAAGAACACTCACTAGTTATTGTTCGTTTCTAAGCTGCCTGTTCGGCAGTGAACTGTCCGCTGGTGAGTAAATATCACCCGATAATTTTCTAAGCTGCCTGTTCGGCAGTGAACAAGAATAAGGCCCGCTATCACTAGTTGATACCTTTCTAAGCTGCCTGTTCGGCAGTGAACTTGGCACAGATATAGACGCGATTCATTTATTATTTCTAAGCTGCCTGTTCGGCAGTGAACCAACGCGCTAGTAAATCACAATCAATTAATCATTTCTAAGCTGCCTGTTCGGCAGTGAACGTTAAATAATAAAGGGGTTGATATGACTGATGTTTCTAAGCTGCCTGTTCGGCAGTGAACGGTGCGCCACGCCATTTAAAACGACCACCTGTTTTCTAAGCTGCCTGTTCGGCAGTGAACACCCGCCTACATTTCATGAGCTTTTGGGCTTATTTCTAAGCTGCCTGTTCGGCAGTGAACAAAAATATGCGAATGCGAGTGCGGCCATCAATGTTTCTAAGCTGCCTGTTCGGCAGTGAACCATTAGCTTTATGGTCTGGGATTTTAGAAGGCTTTCTAAGCTGCCTGTTCGGCAGTGAACAGCATTAGAGATTAGACGCTCTGTATTGTCACTTTCTAAGCTGCCTGTTCGGCAGTGAACATCGACGAGCAAAACCAAATGCCCAACGCAAATTTCTAAGCTGCCTGTTCGGCAGTGAACAGCTTTCATAACTAGAACCCGCTTTTAGTTCTTTTCTAAGCTGCCTGTTCGGCAGTGAACTAAGTCATCCTCACTCAATACTTCAGCGACACTTTCTAAGCTGCCTGTTCGGCAGTGAACCGGATTAATCACAGGTGATGAGATACGTTCATTTTCTAAGCTGCCTGTTCGGCAGTGAACCAGAAACTATGAAGGTAGAACAGCTTCATCATTTTCTAAGCTGCCTGTTCGGCAGTGAACATCAAGCACACGTTATTTCAGCTATCTTTGACTTTCTAAGCTGCCTGTTCGGCAGTGAACTCTAAGTTTAAAACAAAAACCCCGCTACTAACTTTCTAAGCTGCCTGTTCGGCAGTGAACAACTACTAATGCAAGCAATTGGGTTTTGGCGATTTCTAAGCTGCCTGTTCGGCAGTGAACATGAATAAGTAATATTTACCCCCCAAGTGAGGTTTCTAAGCTGCCTGTTCGGCAGTGAACTTAGAGCATGTAGCTGATAATATTAAATGGAATTTCTAAGCTGCCTGTTCGGCAGTGAACAGCTACGGCTCAGTTACCAAGCAGCTCAACAATTTCTAAGCTGCCTGTTCGGCAGTGAACATTTTTCGGCTTATTTAAATGCGGCTGATTTATTTCTAAGCTGCCTGTTCGGCAGTGAACTGTTTGCCGGGCTTTCCATTCTTACCTTTTACTTTCTAAGCTGCCTGTTCGGCAGTGAACGATATTCCATCGACTAACTATATGAACTATACTTTCTAAGCTGCCTGTTCGGCAGTGAACAAGGAACCGGCGACGGTGATGGTGATGGTGATTTTCTAAGCTGCCTGTTCGGCAGTGAACTTTCACCTGCTTATCGACAATCTCAACATTCTTTTCTAAGCTGCCTGTTCGGCAGTGAACGGCGCAACAGTAATTGTAGGTGGTTCTTTACTGTTTCTAAGCTGCCTGTTCGGCAGTGAACTTGAAGTCTATCAAGACGCTTACAAATAACAATTTCTAAGCTGCCTGTTCGGCAGTGAACTTTTAAATAATTCAAGCGAAGATATTTATATCTTTCTAAGCTGCCTGTTCGGCAGTGAACAATCACTGCAGTCCCCAGAAATCCTTCACAGTTTTCTAAGCTGCCTGTTCGGCAGTGAACACCCTAATTATACGCCTCCAAGCAGCAGTGGCTTTCTAAGCTGCCTGTTCGGCAGTGAACTTCTCATTAAACTGTTAACCATGTTTTTAATGTTTCTAAGCTGCCTGTTCGGCAGTGAACGTTTTTGCTCGTAAATAGTCACATCGGATAAATTTCTAAGCTGCCTGTTCGGCAGTGAACGTGTCAGCAAAAGAAGCGCCCCACCCTTCAATGTTTCTAAGCTGCCTGTTCGGCAGTGAACGTGATACGGTTAATGGTCGTTTAAGTTGGTCGTTTCTAAGCTGCCTGTTCGGCAGTGAACAACTCCTATTACTTCACTAATTGCCATTCAGCTTTCTAAGCTGCCTGTTCGGCAGTGAACCATCGTTAAAAATTACGGTTAAAGAAGGAAATTTTCTAAGCTGCCTGTTCGGCAGTGAACAAATAACCAAAACATCACAAGTAGCTCGTTGTTTTCTAAGCTGCCTGTTCGGCAGTGAACCGTTATTTCTTATTTTAGCTTTACTGTCCAGCTTTCTAAGCTGCCTGTTCGGCAGTGAACAATAGTATAAAGTACAAAAAAATAGTTACAACAAGCAATTAGGTGTTTTTTAGATAAAATACCTATGAAATTTCAGCTTGTCATAACTTATTGATTTTTCTATATTGTTAAAGAACGTGAAATTTTTAGGGTAAATTGAATATTTGGTCTTAAATTAAATAATCAACCAGAACTTTTTCAGCCCATTCAGGCAATGGTGATACTTTAAGTGATATCAAGCCATTATGAATCTCTGTAACTCGCTGAAAAGGATTGTCTAAGCGTGAATTATCTAATAGGTAACAATGATCGCATAATGGCAAAACCTGCTGAATATTTTGTAAAACCCTAGGAACTCGGCTACTCACTTTATCTGCTGGTACAGAATGCCCTCCTTCACTTACTCGTTGTGCAACACGTGCTTGATTGAGTGCTATGTTTTCTAAATGAACAAATACTAATACAATTTCATATCCCATCGATTTAGCTAACGCAATAAAATCAATTTTTGATGGATGTGAAAACACGGTTTCAAAACAAAATGTGCGTCCTTGTTGCAATAACTCCATTCTCATGGATTCAGCAATTTTAGCTGCTTCATAGCTCTTGTTTTCAGCTTGTTCTAAATACAACTTCTTCGCCAAAATATCAGCATTAACAAAGGGCAAGCCTAAAGGCTCAAGCTGAGTTCGATAGAATGTACTTTTGCCTGCACCATTGCCCCCTGCAAGCAGCCAAAGTTGCTTATCTTGTTTCAAGAATTAAGATCCTTGGCAATAATAAACTGTCCATTTTCAAACTTGCCCGTCATAACATTGCCATTTAGATCAATTTTCTCTAAATAGCTTGGATGCTTAGCCGATGCTTGATAACGGAACTTAGCTGCGGTTACGCTGGTTTGTAATAATTCTGATTCCCGATCATTATCTAGTGTTTGGAAAACACGTTCAGGATTAATAGGAGCGCTAAAAACCGGCTCCGTTTTTAACACGGTTAATCCCGATATCACTGACAACAATACGTCAGGATCAAGTGTTGATGATACCGAACGACCAAGATCTGCCCAATATTCAATCTGTTCCGCCGTGCTACGGTGAAAACGCTTGCCCGTCGATTCTGCCACTTGCATTAATTCTGCCTGCAAGCGAATTGGAGATGCTGATTTTGCCATATTCCAAATCCCTATAAAAACTATAATCAAGCCACATTGTAGCAGATTGCTACAATGTGGCTGCAATCAACTTAAAACCATGGGACGGTGGCTTGTYTATCMKYATCAGMACAACTAAAKCCATAACAAGTAAAATCACCATRTTGTGGYTTTTCAACAAMTTKTTKCTCTATAAAAAATTTAAAATTATTACCTTGAGATAAACTATTTATATTTAAAAATGGAAGCCCAGTTCGTTCCTCGTTAAAACCTTCAAAATATTGAAGTGCTTTTTCATATGACTCATTGTGTCGTTTAGCTCGTCTACGTGCTAGACGTTCAATATTATTGTTMACTTGTTTTCGCTTAAAATAAACAAATTTAKTTACTGACTTAGGTACCATTTTTATTGAGGTAACATGGCTATAATCAGTTAAACGACTTAGCCACTTTTCTATATCAAGTTTTTGTAGCTGCTCTTCAGTTGGTGCTAACACCCTCAGTTTATTACCTAAAGGAAAATCTTTATTACCGCGTTCATATATTGTGTATTTAGGGATAGAAAGTCCTATAGCTGATTGATTATCGGCAATTTTATTTTCAACCAAGGCAATATGTATTTGTTGGTAAACCTTGTGCCAGAGGAAGCCTAAATTAGCTTCTGCATCTGGCAATATAGTTATGTCTAGATAGTATTTCATCCCGCCCCCTTAACTTTCACCTTCACCAAATACACCGCCACGAATCAACATAGCTACGACAAAGTGTTTATCATCCTCGGTAATGCCATCGTTTCCTTCTGCATTTAACCATTTTAGTAATAAACTTTTAAAATCATTTTTTGTTGAGCGATAAGCGACACCTCGTTGAGTAACCGAGCCATATGCTTCTATAGCAATCGGTGATTGAGTTTCAGAAAACTGTGGATACCAATCATCAATGGTACGTAAAGCATTACCTATTTTTTCACAATGCATAGCCGCAATACCATTTAATGAAAATAAATGACGACTTTTTTCACCTTTTACTGAATTTAAAACCATTTCTTGCGATGGCCAAATCCGTTGCCCTTTACCAAGATTAGAATATGCATCAATAGTAAGTAGAACACTTTCATCCGTTGCTAATCCTTTTTGAATCAACTGGGCAAGTATCATTACCGATTTATGTTCTGAGCTAGTATTTTTTAAAGAATGATCATAAGCATCAAATATTAATGGCTCACTTAAACTTGAGTGATTAACAGTGATTTTAACTTTTTGAGAGCCAACTCGATTGCGCCATAAAAAACGACCATTAGCGATATTATATGCGTAGCGGTTAGCAAGTTCTTCAATGCCAGATTCCACATAACTTGCTATTTTTTCACGATACACACTTTCAAATTCCACTTTATTACATACTGACGGTTGATTTAAGCCATTTATAATTCGTAGAGTGAAGCTTAATTTTAAAGTGTCATGCTCATGATTTAGCCCAGCATCATCCCCCCAAGCAAGGTTGGCTTCGGCTATTTGTTTTTGTAACTCATCTTCATCATCAAGTATTTCTTGTTTAAAGTTACTTTTTACTGCTCGATTACGGCGGTCAAAAAGCTCTATCGCCTGCCACTCTTTATTAGTATTTATATTTTCCCAGTTCCCTGAATACATAAGTGCATCCGAAGGCTCTAGCTTACGATCAAATGCTAATACGCTTGGTAAAGTTAAAGTTGTCATGATTTTTCCTTAAAAAATGTTAAGTGCTTCAGTTAAATTGAGTGTTTGAGTTTGTTCTATTGAATTATCTTTAATATCAGAACTTTCATTTGATTCATTACTGTTATTTTGTTTGCATAAATACCATTGTTCATCATGGACATAGCGCCAAATAATATTTTTGACAATTTTTATACTGTGTATACTTTTCCATTCGCCAACAGAATGTATGGCTTCAACAAAACGTGAAGGAGTTGTTTCATCTCGGGTATTTTGTACTTGCTTTGGCGCATAAACTTCACTAATCGCTTTATAGCCAGTCATCAGTGGAACCAAATACCCTGAATTAGGCTTGGCAAGGTATTCCCACTTAGCAGCTGTACTTTCAACCGCCTCTGATTGCCCTCCACCTAGCAATGGTATCGCCTTATATTTAAGTGCTGAAAAATCCAGCCATGCATCAATTATTTGAGGCTGCACTTTATTAGACTCATCTGCTTTGTATTTAACTAATAACGTTTGATAGTGCTGTTGTAAATATTCATTACGATCAAATAAAACAAACCCAGGCATGGTCAATTTTTTAACTTTCCTAAGTAAATCTGTATGCTGTTTCTCTGTACTCGCGGCTAAAAACTTAATGTTTTTAATATTCAATATTGTTCCGCCAGCAATACGCATTCGATAACATAAGTTCTGTATTTTTTGTTCTAATTCTTTTATCTTTTCCGTCGTTAATGTTAGTGATTGTTTTAATTCAATCACTAAGCTAACGGTTAAGTTCATTGTTCCTTCTTCAATAATCGGTGGTGATGCACTTTTATGCTTAGCTAATACAGGTGGTTTTTTGCTTTGTAAAAATTCAAAATCAGCCGATTGCTTCGATTGATATACTTTATTGTAAATACTGTGTGATACCACTCCACAACCCGTTAATTCGACATCATAGTTACCGTCAAAATGGTTAGATATTTTCCGGTTTAAGGCGTGCGTAAATCCTAAAAAGTGGGTGATAGCAGGGAAGCCCCACGTTAAGCCAGCAATTGAATTAGCATTTTGTATCGTTATATGGCTGAGTACTAAATATTGACTCATAATGTCACCTCTTTTATAGCGATAAACTCTCGTAGTTCAATTAAAAAAGCATCAGCCCACAGAGCTTCATGAATTGGTGACAATGTTAGTTTGTTTTTTTGTTCCAGCTGTTTACTTAACCAACGGCCATAACTTCGACTGAGTGTTTTCATCCATTTTTTATTCGCTTTTATTGCAATAGCAACCTCATCATTTCGACAAGGTTCAAATAAGAGTTGTTGTTCAACGGGCAACTTACTTTCACACGTCCAATTTGAGTTAGCGGTATTACTATTAATTGCTTCAATATAATTAAAGAAATAATTACTAATCGCCTGCAATTTTTTTATAACTGCCGCATTTCGTTTAGGCTCACTAATGCTTAATTCTTTGTTTTTAATTAACTGCAAATACCTCCTTAGATCCTCAAGTACATTTTTTAATTCAAAAGCTAATGTCCTATCAAATATTTCAGATTTATTATTATATGATGGGGAGTTTGACTGCCACTGTGGTGGCATTGTCGGTAATAATGATATTCTGCCGCCGCGTTTTCCATTTAATGAAGAGGCATTAGAATGGTTCGAACCTGTTACATGTAAATAAGCTTTATTTGGGTATGTGCGCGTCACCGTTGCTGAGTGTTTTTTGTTATATTTTTGTTCTCTGGCTACTTCTTGATCTTTATCCCAATATTTTTTGTGTTCTAAATGTAATTCATGGACTAAAGAGGATGACGTTAGTGGTAATAATAAGTGATATTGATTATCTTCAATTGGAAAATAAGTTTGTTTGGAAAGGAAGTAGCTTTGTTTTTTTGAACTATCATAAGCTTGCTTTAATTGCTCACACCATTCATTAATTAGAGATTTATCATTAGTGAGGTTATCAAACAATGAGTAATCATTGCTTTTAAGACAATCTAATATACTAATACCGCTAGCCGTTATTTTTAAAATATCTGCAATAGGTAGTGACGCTGCATTCGATGAAGCAGTATCTACTTCTATATGATTTAAGCTATTAGTTGTTAAATAACTTTCATTCTTTTCTGCCGTTACATCAAGAATACTTGAACTTTTACTACTAGAATGAGTAAGTTTACCAACATGCGTAGCAAAACTAATATCTTTAGCTTTAATTGACCACTGAGTTAACCAGACAGCTGGCTCATGTTCACTTCCATTTTTTAATAAAAATTCGTGGTATTCATTTTTAACATCAAATAATTGAGTATTAATAACGTCTTCATCAACAAATGATAATAACTGATTATATTTATCTTGTTGAAACACTAACGCAGTCTGTTCTTTCGTTTTCTTTGATTTTTCTAAACTAGAAATATCAGTTTTATTTTGACTAAGTGTTTTTATAATAACTAATACTCTAGTATTAATAGCGCCATTGGTAATCACACCTTGTTTATTTTTTTTAGGCTTATCTTTTAAAAAAACCTCTTCTTTTTTATCACGGCGATTATTAATATATTCAATAATGCCTCCAGATAATGCTTTCGAAACATCCTCGCTAATCATTTTTATATTCATCCTTTTTTAAAGTTTTATATACACCAAGAACCATGTGATATTGCCATTGCTCAGCTGAGTTATCGTCTAATTGTCTAAGTGATAAATGAGTAAATCGTCTTAACACCCACTCTTGACTTTGCTCCCTTTTTTTAACTAACGTATCTATCTCATTGCCTAGATTAAAGTTATGCCAAAACCGATTACCAACGGCCAAATTAACGGTCTCTTCTTGCTGTGTTATGTCCGTAGTATTTTGATATTGTGCAGGTGATGTTTGCGCTATTTTCTTTTGCCAAATAACCTTGCCTGTTCGAGTAAACATAAGGTTATATTCATCATTCAATTCAGATTTTCTAAAGGGTTGTAAGCGTTGTAACTCACCGCACCAAGTCACCTCATTGTTCCACCATTGAGCAGCGTGATTCTGTTCGTTTTTACTACCTACCAGCCTTAATATTTGCGATAAGTGTTCTAATTCATTAAAAGACTCAAAGCGCGGAGGACTACCTTGGGTTACAAAACCTGTTGGGGATTTAATTCTTGCAATGGCGTTAATTTCATTAAATTCATTTTTACTTACAAGATCATTTAGATCAGAAGAAAAATATTGGAGTTTGTGGGTTTCAAATCCCGGTTTTTCAAAGCAAGGACTACCGCCTTTTATGCCCTTAAAGTTTTTGGATAAAATGTGGATATTTTCACTTGCCGGTACTTGCTTTCTATGCCGCTGAATTCGCCCTGCTAGTTGTATAATTGAACGCATAGAACTTGGTTCAACCACCGCCCAATCATAATCATGGTCTCGTCCAACTTCAGCCACCGCCGTCGCCAATACCACAAAAACATGATGCTTCTCTGGATGTTTTTTTATCAACTCAGGAATACCTGATTTATTTAACCAATCAGATTCACTATGACGAGATAAAGCACCGTCTAGCTGTTTTTCAATGTTAGAACGCTGTAATAAAGGAAATTGACTGTGATAAACACAATAGTGAATGATGGTGTTTTCTGGTGCCGATTTTTCTAATAATATTTTCGATATTTGTACTAAAGGATCTATGTTTGCTATACGTACTAAACCAATAGACACTTTTTTATCAGCAACATCTATCGCATGCTCTTGATGTAATATCGCTATAGACCCTTGAATAACAGATGCGATGCACTCTGTCGGTTTTTGTTCGTCATTACGTTTAATTAAAATTATTTTGGCTTTTCTTAGCGGTGCGTTATTCTTTTTTAGGTTTTTTATACGTTTATCAACAAAATAATTATGAGTGCTTTCATAAGCATCAACATTTGATATCAGCGTCGATTGAGGTTTTTTAAACTCATCAAACCATGCACAACAAATTTTTGTGGTTTCACCAAGTTCACCATTTACTTGCGTATAGTGTTTTCTTCCTTTTTGATAAGCTGAAAATAATGCACTCGCAAGTGATGGAGAAATAGTTGCTGTCGATAAAAGTACTCGACTCCCTAACATTCCAGCCCAATTAACTAAACGRCAYAAMGCRGGTARATCKTCCARACCAAAATCRTCWGGTTCATCAAGSACTAAATCAGASGTTAAYAACCTAAGCATAGGTGCTATTTGMCGACCACCRCGAATACCTTCATTAGCRGGCATTAAATAGTCGATAGTRCTMACTAAWACSGGAGMYTGTAKAAGTTTTAAWATTTTAGGRTCATGCTCAAACCATTTAGMRCMCGCTCCGGTATATTCAGGTAAGCTTTCAATCAGTGTTATTTGATCTTTTAATAATGACTCTGCCGACTCACTGCCTAAGCTTTGTTGTTCACTTATTTCTAGATCCTGTGATTGTTGATGTAAATCTTTTACCGCTTGAGATCCAATAAGCAAAGCAAGTTCATCATTATTAATTTTTAGTTTATCTTTAAGTGTATCTGCTGTTTGTAAGGTTAATGTCCTTAAACCTAAAGCGACACTAAATCGACATTCGTCTTCATCCGCAAGTCCGTACATAATACGGGCATTACCCAATGTTTTACCTTTACCTGTTGATGATTGGCAAACACCAAAAAAACCATGATTTTTGGTATCATCTTTAATTGATTTTGCTAAATCATATGCCCTTTCTTGCCAACCAAAGTCTAATTGATAATTACTGGGGATCTTTGCCGTTAGCGCTTTATTTACTTTTAATCCGGGTAAATATTTTTTTAATTTAGGCAAGGATAGCGCAAACTCATAAGCATTAATTCCTACCGCAATATTGTGCTCATCTAATTTTTGCTTTAAATATTTTTGACCTTGCTCATCTTTATCAGTATTGGCATGAGCATGGTAATTTCTATCTTGCCATTGCGGCGTGGTATTAACTTGTGATGAGTAATAATGATCCGATAACATTAGCGATAAACGTGAAATATGTGCGGTAAAATGTTGATCAAACCAAGGTTGCACGAACATTCCTTCACAACACAATGCTTTTTTAGCGAGTATGCTTACTTCTGTTTGCCAATGAGCACTTTTAAATGGCGTACCATGTGGAAAGAGCCAATTTTGTTCTATATCACTTTTTTGCCAATCGTCATTAATACATTGAGGTGAATTCCAACAAGCTTCAAAACTTTCATTTAACCATTCACCCATATTTTCAAATGATGGCGGATTATCTCCATTTTTAGGGTATTGAGGTAATTTATGATGTGAAACAATTAACCAAGCAATCAGTTTGGCAATAGGAGGGAATAATTTAAATGGATTTGGCGGATTATCATCAATTCCATCTCTTAGTGAAACAAGATTTTTTAATACTTGCTCTTCTGCGCTATTATCAATATTAACTAATGCGTGTAACCATTCTTTGTCCGTTTTATTATTTACAAAAGCCTGAAATATTCTTAGCGACACCCATTCATGACGATACGGTTCATAAAACTTCCCAGAAGTATCAGGATCTAATTTATTTTGAAAAAGGGAGTTAGCTTTACCTACATCATGAAATAGCCCAGCAATACCAGAAAACAGTGCTATTTGTTCTATATTGTTAAAAAAGGAATTCTCTTTCATTAATTCCTTGCTGGTACTATTAACCGGCACAATCCCCTCAGCATTAAACTTATTTCTCTGCCCTACCACCCAAACTAGCTCCGTTCTAGAACGACTTCTGATCCAAAAACAGCTCACGGCTGTATTTTTACTCGCTGTTTTGCGTAGTAGTTTTTTTACTGCGATTAAACCTTCTTCGGTAATAACGGTTTGCCATGTATTACTACCAATTCTATTGGCAAAGGCATCGAGCACTCTTCGTGTTTTTTTTAACGCTTTTTTCTCACATTGGGAAATGAATGTGACCATCATAATTGGTCAGCCTCGGCACAGATTTGTTTAACGCTATCAAACATAAAATCTAAGGCTTTGT
>NVVP01000010.1 GCA_002402245.1 Gammaproteobacteria bacterium
AAATCCTTTTAAACATCTAAGAACATTGATTGCTGATTTTGGGCTTGCTGAAAAGATCATTCAGCATGGTATTCGGCAGGTTCATCAGTCTCGACTGAATGATCTTCCCCCGATAAAACGGACACATTTAGTTTTACGCTGCCAGGGCTTCATATTCCATCGGTGAACAATAGTTTATCCCTGAGTGCAGTCTCTTCGCATTGTAGTATTTGTTAATATAATTGCCAAGTACTCCACGTAACTGTGCATCACTTTTAAAAACATTACCACGAATTACTTCTGCTTTCATCGAATGAAAAAATGACTCCATGTGAGCATTGTCCGTACACTTTCCTGCTCGGCTCAAGCTATGAACTATCCCGTTTTGTTTCAATACCTTTTGATAGACTTGTCCGCGATATTCAACACCTCTATCTGTATGTAGCATTAGGCTCTCTTGTGGCTTTCTCTTTTTAATCGCATTTTGTAACGTACGCTTAGTCACTTCCATTGTTCGATTTTTATCTAAACTCCAGCTAATAATGCGTCGTGAATAGAGATCCATTATCACTGATAAATAGCGCCATACTCCCTTCACCTTTAAGTAAGTGACGTCTGCAACCCATACTTTATTAATTGCTATTGGCACATTACCATCAGGGCGTAAATTTTCACCGGTAACGAGGAAACGTTTATAAGCAGCAGAATTGGTAGTGACACGCTTCACTCTAGCGAGAAGACCAAGCTTACGGTATAAGCGTTCTACACGCTTTTTACCTATAGTGTAATCTTGCTTTTTTAGCGCCATAAAAATACGAGGGCTACCGTATCGTCCCTTGTTGTCAGTGAATATTTGCTGAATTTTAACCTTCAATTCACCATCTTCAATTTCACGAGCACTCGGCTGACGGTTTCTCCAATCATAATAACCACTTTTAGACACACCCAATAAACGTAATAAAACAACAACATCTATTTCTGCTCTGAGTTTTTCGATGAATCGATATCGTCCTGATGTTCCTCGGCAAGAAACCGTTGCCACTTTTTTAGCACGTACAGCTCCTCCTTGAGCTGTTTATTTTCTCGCTCAAGCTTTTGTTCTTTGGTGAGCTGTTTTTTGGCTGACGATTGGCCCGCTACTTTTTTGCGTTTATCAGCCACAATTATTCCTTCACGATATTCTTTTCGCCATCGTGACAGCATAAATGGGTGAATGTCGATTGTTTCGGCAACTGATTTTATAGTGATGCCGACAACAAAACTCAGTTGAACAGCATTGATTTTGAACTCATTTGAATACTTCCAAGTTCGTCTTGGATTGTTGTACTTGGGCATGAGACACCTCATCTTTAGTTAGGTTTTGGTGTCCGTTAAAGCGGGGGAAGATCAGAAGCCGGCTCCTAGGGTTGTTATGCACCAGTTAGAGAAAATAGAAGGTGGTTTAACCGAGATTGAAGTGCGTGTATTGTTAGCGCTTGCTTCAAGCGCTGGGGCAAGAGAAGTACTTGTTTATTTGGGTAGAAAAATTGATGTTCATGTGGATAGCTTTGACTCGGTGAAGTTAAAACTATCTGGAGCTGAAGTTGAATAAGCGAAGCTATTTATCAGCGTATTATTGACCTCAAATGAGATTGTATTTGGGGGGCAACTCTTGAAAATAATTGAACCCCAAAATTATCTCAGCTTAGCTCAGCCAAATAATCAGAATAAATCAACCGGTGCTGAATCGCCGTCACCACCACCAGAGAAAAGTTGGGTCGGCGGTGTTACTTCAGTTGGTACAAATCTAGTTCTAAATGTTTCAGAGCGAGGCTTTTGTGTATCAGGGCCTGCTAGCAAGCCTGTATCAGGATCTATTCTAACCGTAACCATGTTTGCAGGCCGTTGTAATGGCGTATCAGGCATATCTGCAAGGGCCACTTTCATAAAGTCCATCCACATGGGTAATGCCGCTTTGCCACCTGTTTCATAATGGCCCAGTGATCTAGGTGAATCAAATCCTACCCAGCTAATTGCCACAAGTTCAGGGTGAAAACCATTAAACCAAGCGTCTACTTGATCATTGGTTGTGCCTGTTTTTCCTGCCAGATCATTTCTACCTAAGCTCATCGCTTTGCGACCAGTACCATAACGAACAACATCACGTAATAAGCTATTCATAATGAAATTATTCTGTGGAGTCATAATGCGTTGTGCAGGAACAATTCCCATTGTAGGTGTATTTTGCAGGCAGGTTTCACATACGGTGATAGGTTCTGCTTGCATGATGATACTGCCTGAGGCATCTTCAATTCGTTGGATGACATAAGGTTCGACTTTATATCCTCCATTGGCGAGAGCTGAATAAGCACGAGCCATATCCCATGGGGCTGCACTACCGCTACCAAGGGCAAGCGATAAACTTTGGGGCATTTGGCTAGTATCAAAACCAAATCTTTTGGCGTAATCAATTACATACTTGGCGCCAATGTCTCTTAAAATTCGAATAGAGACTAAGTTACGAGAATAGGTGAGCGCAACACGTAATCGAGTAGGGCCATAAAACTTACCGCTGTAGTTTTCAGGTCGCCATACATCATCTGCATTATTATCAGATACGACAGGCGCATCATTAATGATCGTGGCTGCGGTATAGCCTTTTTCTAACGCGGCTGAGTAAAGAAAAGGTTTAAAGCCTGAGCCAGGCTGACGACGTGATTGGGTGACGCGGTTAAACTTATTTTGAAAGTATTCAAAGCCACCATTAAGTGCGGTGACGGCACCATCATGAGGTGATACTGCCACCATGGCGCCCTGAACTTCAGGAAGTTGAGCTAAGACCCACTTATCGTCGACTTGATGTAAATAGATTTGATCGCCAGTAGTGACCACATCAGTAATAGCTTTAATGGCTTTACCTCGGCGGTTGGTACTATATTGTTTTCTTGCCCATGAAAAGGAGTCAAGAGTGAGGTCGATTAATCCGTAACCTTTAATAAAGACAGTTGCTTCTTCTTTACTACTCTTTATAACCAGGCTGGGTTGTAATGGCCCGATGGCACTAAAATTCGTGAGTATTTGTTTATAATCATCTACAGTCATTAGCTCGGTAAGTGCTACCTGACTAATAGGGCCACGGAAACCATGTCGTTTGTCATAGGCTAGTAATGCAGTTTGTAAGGCATCATTAGCGGCCTGTTGATGTTGTCCGCGAATAGTGGTGTACACATTGAGGCCCATATTATAAGCCTCTTCGCCGTATTCCTTGGTAAGCTGTTTTCGTACCATTTCAGCAATATAAGGGGCATACACTTCAACGCTTCGCTGATGATAGCTGGAAGTAATAGGCGCTTGCAGTGCGGTCTTAAACTCTTCTAAACTGATTTTGCCTAATTCATGCATTCGACGTAGCACGTAATCTCGACGTAGCTGTGCTCGTTCTGGATTGACGATAGGGTTAAATTTTGAAGGTGCTTTTGGGAGACCTGCAATCATCGCAAACTGGGGGAGTGTCAGCTCATCTAATGACTTGCCGTAATAGACTTTTGCAGCAGCAGCAATACCGTAAGCGCGGTTACCTAGGTAAATTTTATTTAGGTATAAGGTGAGAATTTCTTCTTTAGTGAGTTCTTGTTCAATTTGCAGCGATAAAATAATTTCATTTAACTTACGTGTATAGGTTTTTTCTCGGGTTAAGAAAAAATTACGAGCAACCTGCATAGTAATAGTGCTACCACCTTGAGCTCTAACACCTGTGGTGACTAATGAGTAGACTGCGCGAAGGATACCTTGGTAATCAACTCCCGGATGTTCAAAAAAACGATCATCTTCTGAGGCTAGAATCGCATCGATAAGCGTGGAGGGGACATCATTATATACAATAGGAATTCGCCGTTTTTTACCGAACTCTGCGATTAACTTTCCTTCAGAACTAAAAATACGTAAAGGAACTTGAAGCTGAGTTTCTTTTAGGTTTTTAATATCAGGGAGCTGGGGAGCAAGAAAGAAGTAACCGACGACAATCATCGTGGTTAATAACAGGAAACAAAAAATGGCAAACTTGAATAGACGACGAATAAAATGAAGCATAATGAATTTTTTTGAATACTCTTAACGTTCTTAGGGCGGAAGATAGTTTAAAATTTGTTTAGTGTGCTTGTATAGATAGTATATATATTAGGTGAGATTTCACAACTTAAATGATTGATTGGGCTTTATTTCTCATAAATGAGAATTAAAGCAGATTACAATATTGTATTTTGACATAATATGTTTTATAGTCTTGAGAAAGTACTTTAACTTTAATGAGTAAGTTTTTAATTAATGGCAGTTGAGGCAGTATATGTTTGGAAAAAGCAGTCAATCACTTTTAGGAATAGATATCAGCTCATCAGTAGTTAAAGTGCTGGAGTTAAGCAAGAAAGGTGATAAATATATTGTTGAGTCTTATGCGGTAGAACCTTTATCTGAAAATGCTGTAGTTGATAGTGGCATTGAAAATAAAGAAGACGTGGCCAGTGCGATTCGACGAGCGTTGAAACAATCGGGTAGTAAAGCAAAAGATACTGCTGTAGCAGTACCTGCAAATGCAACGATTACTAAGGTACTTTCTTACCCTGCTGATTTATCAGAGCGGGAAATGGAAGAGCAAATCCTACTTGATGCTGAGAGCCACATTCCTTACCCTATAGAAGAAGTACGTTTAGACTTTGAAATACTAGGCCCTTCTGAATCCGATGAGAATGCGGTTGATGTGTTATTAGCTGCATCACGTAGTGAGAATGTCGATGCACGCACCGATGTGATTGAAATGGCAGGATTAAAACCTAAGGTAGTGGATGTCGAAGCATATACTATCGAAAATGCATTTCCATTCTTAACATCACAGCTTCCGCTTAATGGCCAAGGGCTAACGGTAGCCGTAGTTGATATCGGTGCAACAGTGACGACATTACATGTTTTAGTTGATGGAAAAATTGTTTTCACGCGCGAGCAAGCGTTTGGCGGGAAAATGTTGACGGATAATATTTCTCAGCATTACGGTATGTCTTCACAAGAAGCGGGACAAGCTAAAAAAGAAAATAATTTGCCCGATGATTATGGTCCTAAAGTGCTTGATCCATTTAAGCAGTTGATGGTTGCCACAGTAACCCGCGCCTTACAGTTCTTTTTTTCAACATCGACACAGTATCATTCTATCGACCATATCCTCTTGGCTGGGGGCTGTGCTTCAATTCAAGGTGTTGATAGTTTAATTGAAAGCGAAACCAATACGACGACAACCATTGCAAATCCATTTGTAGATATGAGCTTGAGTTCCAAGGTCTCAATTAGTGCATTAAACCGAGATGCACCTTCAATGTTAATTGCCTGTGGACTTGCAATAAGGAACTTTTCTTAATTATGGCAACAATTAATTTATTACCTTGGCGTGAAGAACGGCGACAAGAGCGACAACAACAATTTATCACAGCATTAGTTGCTGGCTTTATTTTTGCTGCGATTATTTTATTTTCGGTTATTTCTTATGCTAATGGCCAGCTAGACAAGCAACGAGCACGAAATTCATTTTTAACTACCGAAGTAGCGAAGTTGGACCGGAAAATAGCAGAGATAAAAACATTGGATGCTGAGCGTGAAAAATTAGTAGCCAGAATGGATGTAATTCAACGACTGCAGACCAGTCGGCCTAAAATTGTAAAGGTATTTGATGCGTTAGTGCGCAGTGTTCCCGAAGGTATTCATCTGGAGATGATTAGCCGTGATGGTGAAATGATCACTTTAAATGGTGTGGCTCAATCCAATGCACGGGTTTCTGTATTTATGAGGGAAATTGAAAAAAATGATCAGTTTGAAGATCCCCAACTAAATATTATTCAACGGACTTCAACAGCAGATGATGCGATCCGAAATTTTACTTTGAAAATGAAACAATCAAAATTAATAACGGAAGATGGGGAGCTGTAATAATGGATTTGTCATCTTTAAATGAATTAGATTTTAATGAAAGTGGAGAATGGCCTGTAGGAGTCAAAGCAGTTGCTATTCTATTGCTATGTGTTCTGGTATGGGCTGGAGGCTATTATCTTTTTATTAAAGATAAAGAAGCTGCATTAGCAGTGGAAGAAGCGAAAGAAGAATCGTTAAAAAAGACCTACCAAGTAAAATATGCTAAAGCGGTAAACTTAGAAGCATACAAAATACAAATGAAAGAGATGAAAGTACTCTTCTCTTCTATGCTGAAAAAATTGCCGCGAAAAAGTGAAGTAGCTGATTTATTAATTGATGTCTCTCGTTCGGGCCTTGCCAATGGTCTCGAGTTTCAATTATTTAAACCAGGTAATGAACGGCCAATAGATTTTTATGCAGAGCTTCCTATCCAAATTAGGGTAACAGGGAAATTCCATCAATTTGGTGAGTTTGTCAGTACTGTTGCTTCATTACCCCGTATTGTCACCATGCATAATTTCAAATTAGTACCGTTAGGTAAGGGGTCAGAAGAAATGACAATGGAATTAACTGCCAAAACATATCGTTACTTTGACGAGGGGCAGTGATGATGACTAGATTTAATAGAATAGGTTTAGTGATTGTATTGGGCTCTTTTTTTCTCACGGGCTGTGGCCAAGAAAAAGAGGATTTGGCAGAGCATGTGGCTAAAGTTCAATCTCAGAAGATGGCAGGCATTCAAGGATTGCCTACTATAAAAGCATATGAAAAATTTTTATACTCGGCGGCAGAACTACGTAATCCGTTTATTAAAACAGTGGTGAATTTACCTGCAGTGATAGAGGATGAGAAAGAAGTTTTTGATAATGGTATTCATCCAGATAAAACACGACTAAAAGAAATATTAGAAACCTATGAACTATCTTCTCTTCAGCTAGTGGGTACATTGCAGCAGGAGTATATGTGGGCATTAGTCCGCGCTCCAGAAGGCGTTATTCATCGAGTAAAAATAGGCGATTATATGGGGCTGAATGAAGGTCAGATTTTAGCCGTTTCTGATACTGAAATTACATTAAAAGAAATTGTGTCTGATGGAGAATCAGGCTATATCGAACGTGATAATTCTCTTTCTATTATCAATATCAACTAATAGAAGTAGAGAGACTATGATTCGTAACAATAGAAATATGATGAAACAGATGGTGGAAAATACAATGTTAATAACAACTCGCATTAAAATGTTTATGAAATATTTATTACTAGGAATGGTTCTATTTATTAGTAATAGTTCGATGGCAGCAGAATTAAAATCCTTAGACTATTCAACCTTGCCAGGAGATAAGGTGCAAATAGCGCTGACATTTTCCGAGTCAGTTGAACAGCCCAATACTTTTTCTATTGATGACCCGGCTAGAATTGTTTTAGACTTTGCCAATGTGAGTAATAAATCAGATAAAAAACGAGAAACCGTTAATATTGGCGCAACAGATAGTATTTCGATTATTGAAGCGGGTTCTCGTACTCGGGTGGTGGTTAATTTAGACCAGAAAGTACCTTATAGCATTGAGCAAAAGGGTGCTGTGACTTTAATTACCATTGAAGGTGGTATTCAAAAAGAAGTGGTTACAAGTAAAGGAGACTTTGCAGTAGAAGATATTCAGTTTCGCCGCGGAGAAGATGGCCAAGCGCGCTTAATGATATCGCTTAATAACGATAATGTACCTGTTGATGTACACCAGCAGCGAGATACGGTTGTGGTTGATTTAGTCGGAGTTAGCTTGCCTGATAATTTACGCCGACGTTTAGATGTGATCGATTTTGCCACTCCTGTAAATATGATTGACGCGGTACAAAAAGGAAATACAACCAGCCTTACCTTGACGACAAAAGGTAAGTTTGAGCATTTGTCATATCAATCGGGCAATATGTTAGTGATCGAGATTAAGCCGATTACAGAGGCATTAAAAGAAGCTCAGAAAGATGAATTTGGTTATCAAGGCGAACAACTATCATTAAACTTTCAAAATATTGAAGTAAGAGCGGTTTTACAATTATTAGCTGATTTCACAGGGATGAATTTGGTTACTAGTGATACAGTCCAAGGTAACTTAACCTTACGTTTAAAAAATGTACCGTGGGACCAAGCGTTAGACATTATATTAAAAACCAAAGGCTTGGCCATGCGCCAAAATGGTAATGTAATGTTAATTGCACCCGCATCAGAGATTGCTGCTCGAGAAAAACAAGAATTGGCTGCACAGAAACAACTGGTTGAATTAGAGCCTTTATATTCTGAGATTATTGAAATTAACTTTGCTAAAGCTACCGATTTAGTATCCCTATTGAGCAGTGGTTCGGGGGATGAGTCGGGGGCTGGGGTTGCAGGGTTTTTGTCAAGCCGTGGCTCGGCTACGGTTGACGAGCGAACCAATTCATTATTATTGCGAGATACAGCTAATCAATTGGTTCAAATACGTAAATTAATTGAAAAATTAGATATCCCTATTCGCCAGGTTTTAATTGAGTCACGTATTGTCATTGCTAATAATGATTTTGCTAAAAACTTGGGGGTAAGGTTCGGTGCTACGGCAGAAAGTAATACATTGGGTGCGGCAACTTCATCTAGCTTAAGTGACTTAACACTTGATTCAACAGGGGATGGTGTCAGCCCTGGAACAATTTTAGGTGATTCTCTGAATGTGAATTTACCTGCAGCGGGTGCGGCGGGAACTTTTGCACTAGCTTTAGCTAAATTACCACTTGGTGCAATTCTAGAACTAGAATTATCAGCGATGCAAACAGAAGGGCAAGGTGAAATTATTTCCAGTCCTCGAGTGATTACATCGAATCAAAAAACAGCATTGATTGAACAAGGAACGGAAATTCCTTATCAGGAAGCGAGTTCAAGTGGTTCAACCTCAGTATCATTTAAAAAGGCTGTATTGAAATTGGAAGTGACGCCACAAATTACCCCGGATGATCGAATTGTGATGGATTTGGAGATTAATAAAGATGCTGTTGGCCAGGAATTTCAGGGTATCCCAAGTATTGATACAAGAAAAATTAAAACGCAGGTATTAGTAGATAATGGTGAGACGGTAGTTTTAGGTGGAATTTATGAACAAACTAAGACGACTAGTAGTACACGCGTTCCATTCTTTGGTGATTTACCTTATGTGGGATTTTTATTTAAAACGAATAGCAAGAAAGATGATAAGAAAGAGCTGCTCATTTTTGTTACGCCTAAAATTATTAAAGATAGTTTAAATTTTTAAAGCTAGTCTTAGTATAATAGGGTGAAATGAAAGCCGGTCTTGAATTAAAGACCGGCTTTTTACTATAATAATCTAAGGATTAATAATACGTGGTACGAGGAAATGTGTTTCTAGTCGGTCCTATGGGCGCAGGAAAGTCTACTGTTGGCAGGCAGTTAGCTAAAGCGTTAGGACGTGATTTTTACGATAGTGACAAAGAAATTGAAAAACGAACAGGCGTATCGATTTCGTGGATTTTTGAACGAGAAGGTGAAGCCGGTTTTCGTGAGCGAGAAAAGAAAGTCATTGATGACCTAACGAAGTTAAAGAATATTGTTTTAGCGACGGGAGGCGGAGCAATATTATCCGACGATAGTCGCCGATTATTGCGTACGCGAGGTAATGTCGTTTACCTGTCCGCTTCAGCAGAGCAATTATTCCGAAGAATGGCCAAAGATAGCAGTCGTCCATTATTACAAACAGATGATCCTAAACAACAAATCATAAACTTGTTAGAGCAACGAGCCCCGCTTTATCAAAGTGTCGCGGATATTGAGTTACGTACTGGTGAACAGTCAATTTCACATGCGGTGGCAGAAATGATTAAACAGCTAGAAACGGTTGGACAATAGTTTCCCTATGATGAAAACACTAGATGTGCCATTGGCTGATCGCAGCTACCCAATCTATATTGGTAAAGACTTATTATCGCAAGCAGACTTACTGACTCAGCATATTCAAGGTAAGGAAGTGTTAATTGTTACTAATAGCACTGTGGCCCCTCTTTATTTGCAGCAGGTGGAAGATTCATTAAAAGATCATCGTTGTGCAGCGGTGATTTTGCCTGATGGCGAAGAATTTAAAACGCTGGAAATATTGAATCAGATATTTGATAAATTATTAACTGAACGGTTTTCACGCAAAGCGACGTTGATAGCATTAGGTGGTGGTGTCATTGGTGATATGACTGGCTTTGCTGCTGCGAGTTATCAGCGAGGTGTTGATTTCATTCAAATCCCGACGACATTGCTCTCCCAAGTTGATTCTTCTGTTGGAGGGAAAACAGCTGTTAATCATCCGCTTGGCAAGAATATGATAGGGGCATTTTATCAGCCTAAATGTGTTATTGCAGATACTCTAACCTTGAATACATTAGAAGATAGACAGCTATCTTCTGGGCTTGCCGAGGTCATTAAATACGGTCTAATTAATGACTTGGACTTTTTTGAATGGCTGGAACAAAATAGCGGAGCATTATTACAACGTGATCAAGCCGTATTAGCAGAGGCTATTGAACGCTCATGTCAGGATAAAGTAGATTTGGTGGCCCAAGATGAGCATGAACAGGGCGTAAGAGCACTATTAAACCTTGGGCATACATTTGGTCATGCAATTGAAACAGGCATGGGCTATGGTAATTTCCTGCATGGAGAGGGCGTCTCTGTAGGTATGTTGATGGCAGCCGATCTTTCGCAGCGGATGGGCTGGCTGGAACTGACTGATGTTGACCGCATCCGTAATGCTCTAATTGCCTTAGGTTTACCAGTAACAGTACCTAAAGGCATGACTGCAGAACGCTTTATGTCATTAATGTCTGTGGATAAAAAAGTGCAAGAAGGAAAAATTCGTTTTGTTTTACTGAAAAAAATCGGTAAAGCAGTGATTAGTGATGATTATTCTGCTGATAAACTGGCAGAAACATTGTCGGTTTTTGAGTCATAAATACTTAATATCATGAATACACTTGCTAATTCTTCTGCTGAACCGAATTACATCACGCGGTTAGCATTAAAATCAGCACCGTTCAATTTAACCGTTGAGTCCCAGTTTTATTTTAAAGGTGAACAAATTGAGCAGCGACTTAATTTGCTATACCACTTAGTTCGAGCAAGCGATAAGGTTGCCTGTATTTTTGCCAATAAAGGTATGGGTAAAAGTACCTTATTGACTCAATTACAAGTGAGTGCGGGAGACGACCTAAGGCTATGTCGAATTGATGCTACGCAAGCATTAACTGCGACGGAGCTTACCGAAAAATGCTTACGTGCTTTTGCGATTGATGACAGTGAAAACCAACAAGCAGATAATTTGCTTAAAAATAAGCTCCGGCGTTTAAAAGACTTAAATATAAAATCAGTGTTATTAGTAGATGATGCAGATTTATTATCAGATGATGCACGGGCCAAGTTAATTGACTACCTTTCCTGGCAAGAGGATGAAGACTTTTTATTACAAGCAGTCTTATCATCAAGTCGAAAATTTCCAGAATTAACTGATTTACACGGTCGATTGCAACGAGTTGATTTGCCCAGACTGACAGAGCAAGAATTACCTGTTTATATTATGCAGCGATTGCTGACTGCGGGTTACCAAGGAGAAGCCGTCTTTAATGAAAAAATATTAAAGCGTTTTTACCGTGAGACGCAGGGCTGCCCTGCTTTAATTAATCAACTAGCACATCAGCAATTATTAGGCATTAGCCCTCAGAAAGGGCTGAACTTAAGCGTTAATATAATGGCCATATTAAAGTGGTTTTCAGTAGGACTGTTGATTGCTTCACTAGTATTTCTACTGATATTTCAAGATAAAATAAATACATTTTTTATGGCGATTGAGCCTGAGCTTATAACTGAAAAAATTACTCCATTGGCTGAAGAAGAAGAGTTAGTCACGATCGATGCCGATGAAGATAAAGTGACTAGTTTGGATGAGGCGGAGAGAAATGAGTTGACCTCCTTAGTAACTGAATTATCACAAGCAGACACTATTGAAAATACAGTTAAAGCTGAAGTAGAAGTAGCAGAGAAATTAGAACCTGTACTAGAAGTTGATAGTAAGCCTGAATCTACCGTTACAGAAAAGGAGGCTATCCATCAACAAGATTGGATTAAACAGCAGAATACCACAGACTATACCTTCCAATTAATGGGCTCATGGCAGCATGATGAAGTGGCAGAGTTTATTAATAAGTACTCACTTTCTGGCGATGTGGCTGAGTTTCAGAGTATGAGAAATGGTCGTATTTGGTATGCACTTATTTATGGTGTGTATAGCAATAAGCAACTGGCATTAGATGCAAGTAAACAATGGGCTGAACCTTTAAATACACTACCGTCATGGTTACGGCGTTTTGATAGTGTGCAAAAGCAGATTAAAGATAAGGAATAAGGCTAGAAAATAGCATTTTTGCATCACTTAAATGGCTTGCAAATACAGCTCGATAAACATCTTGGCCGGCAATTTTTGATGTTGAGAAAATACCTTGTTGTTCAAGTGGAGATAAATCAYCATCTTCATTAGGTTTAAAACAAACAATCCCTGTTTCTGAATGCCAAACAGTCCAATTGGTTTTTTCTTTGAGGATGAGGGCAAATTCTTTTGCTTGCTGTAAACGTTGTGTCAGCTTGGGTGTTAAGTCATCTTGGTTGAATAATAATTCACACCACAAGGCTAAAAATAGCTCGCCGCCATAAGACCCTGCCAACGTCTGTTTGGGAGCCTGAGTTAAATAGTCTGTATCAATGGCATCAAAGCGATCAAGCGCCTTTTTATAAACTAATACCCCAGCCGGTTTAGGTAGTCCTAAGGCTTTATGTGGATCAAAGCAAAGCGAGTCYGCTTGTTCAATACCGCTTAAATCAGGATGATTTTTTAATAAAGCGAGTGCACCTCCCCATGCCGCATCAATATGACACCAGCTATTAAATCGATGCGCAATGTCAATACAGGATTGTAATGGATCTACAGCACCACAAGAAGAGGTCCCTGCAGTAGCCACAATAGCAATAGGTGCTTGTTTTTGGCAAGCGGTGTTAAGAGCATCAATATCTATCTGTCCATCCGAATTACTGGCGATGGGGTGAAACTCTAAGCCTAAAATATGACAGGCCTTGATAATGGAGTAATGACTTGCATTAGATCCATAAACAATAAGACTTGAATGCTGCTTATACTCTCGTGCATACCATAAGGCTTCTAGGTTGGCATAACTACTGCCATGGGTGAAGTGACCAAAGGGTTGCTTAAATAACTGGCAAAACCAGCTTATAAGTTGTGATTCAATTTCAGCAAGTTGAGGGTAGAGTTCAGCGGAAAGTAAGTTACCCGAATGTAAACCTGATAGTAATTGGCCTAATAAGGCGGGTGGGTCAATTGCCGGAGTCATATGTGCGGCCCATGTGGCCTSSTNGMTGYCSWKCMCSYKCRCKMAATAAGTTATTGATTAGTTCAGCTGCATCATTATGCTCACGCTTTTTTTCTAATGATTGTAATAAGCTAATGAGTTCAGTAATTGAGGTCATAGTTGTAGTAATGTGGCTTGAGCAAGTGCAGCTGGAATATCGGCATATTGTTGATGGCGAACAATCTTGGTAGGAATAGAGTACTGTTTGAACAAATTAGCAAACTCAGCATCTAAAACAGCGTCTTTACTTAGCTGGATAATAGAGTTCGAGTTTATATCGGTGCATTTTATTAACACTAACTGCTCGGCATTTAAGTGTGAGGCTAACCAAAGGGCAAGGCTATCAGAAGTCAGGTCCCAGCTATGCTTCAATGATGACTGGTTTAATAAACTGTCGTTAGGCAACCAAATAGAATAGGGTGTTTTAATTAAGGGCCTATCACTATCAAAAAGGCTACTTTCTACAGCCAAGTCATTTAATAATAAAGCAAACTGTTTCATGGCAAAAATGGCCATATGATGTGCTGTTTTATCACTAAAGTGATGAGCTGTTTGTGCTGTGCGAACTTGATCAGCAAAGGGACCGCCACCAGGTACAATAATAATATCTTGTTGCTTTGAATACTCAGTTAAAGCATCTAGCCAATGTTTAAGCTCAGGCTTAGCGTATAAACTACCACCCAGCTTAATAATTAATGGACGCATTATTTTAACTGGTCTAATAACTTGAATATGGCCGCGGCTTTATCATCTATTTCTTGAAATTCATCATCAACATTAGAGTCGGCCACAATACCGCCTCCAGCCCAAAATCGAAGGCTATTATCACTGTAAATTAAAGTACGAATGGTGATATTACTATCCATCTTGCCATCAAAACCGATATAAGCAATGCTGCCACAATAAATACCACGTCGATTAGGCTCAAGTTCCTCAATGATCTCCATTGAACGTAATTTGGGTGCGCCAGTAATTGATCCGCCAGGGAAGCAGGCTCGAATGAGTGAGACAGCATCATGATCGGCCGCTAAAGTCCCTGTAATGGTGCTGACTAAATGATGCACCGTAGCAAATGATTCTAACTCAAAAGGTTTAGGAACAGAGATTGAACCAGGCACGCAGACTTTGCCTATATCATTACGTAATAGATCGACAATCATTAGGTTCTCAGCCTGATCTTTTTCACTGGCTTGAAGTTCATCAGCCAATGCTTTATCACGAACAGGATCGGTTAAATCTCGAGGGCGAGTGCCTTTAATTGGCTTGGTTTCCACATAGTTATCATCAACCTTGAGCAGGCGTTCAGGCGATGAACTTAAAATACTGACATGTGGGGTAGAAAAATAACAGGAGAAAGGCGCTGAATTCTGTTGGCGAAGTAATTGGTAAGCAAACCAAGGATCGCCTTCTGCAGTTATTTCAAAACGCTTGGCTAGGTTAACCTGATAGCAATCACCTTCATGAATATAGTGTTGAATTTTATCAAATGCTATTTGGTATTGTTGCCGGTTTAGGTTGCAAGTTAGATCGCCAGTGACTTTAAAGCTTGTCGGCTCTTTTTCGCTGTTGATATTACTCAAAAGTGATACCAGATCATCCCATTCATTATGGGTGTCAGGATTCATTGCATAACTGGCTAACCAGCAGCGTTGCAGTTGATGGTCAGTGACAATCGCCCAATCATAAACACCCATAATCATGTCGGGAATATGCTCTGCATCAAGACTCTGGCAAGGAATGGATTCAATCAGTCGACCTAAGTCATAAGCAAAATAACCTAAGGCACCACCACAAAAAGGCAGGTCACTTGTTTGAGCAGGGGTATTTTCTTTCAATATGGCTTGTAAAAGGCTGAAGGGATCATCATCAGACAGTTCTGAGTCTCCAGCTTGAGTGATCAATGTATTCTTACCTACGGTTGTTAGAGTGATATACGGCGCAGCAGCTTGAATATCATAACGACCAGTCTCGGGTGACACTTGGGCGCTGTCTAAAAATATCGGCCACTCTTTTTGGCGAATAGCTTCAAAATAGAGTGAACTATCACGATGGTAAGGCAGTTCGTGATGTAATGGTGGAAGTATAATTTGACTCATTGGCTTTATTTTACGGCAACTTTGACTTGGCTAAAAGAGCGACTGCAACGGCAGGTGCATGATCGGATGCTTCAGTGCTATTTAAAGATAGAATATTATCAAAATCTTGATAGGGACGGTTTAATCGTTGAGCACATAGTTTGACAATAAAGCGGCCGACACCTGCACCAATAATAGGGGCATCAGTAGGAATTTCATTGCAGGCTGATAGCACTTGCAACATAGCATTCGTCACTTGATTAATTTGTTGTTCGGCAAACCATTGAGCTAATTGTTGCCATTGACTTAGTTCGGCTTCAGTTGCATCCGTGCCTAATAAGCGGGCAATCCGGCTGGCACAGTCCTGTGGGGCCCAAGGTTTTCCATCTGCACTATTATCTTGAATGCTCGAAGGATCTAGCTGATTAAGTAGTAGCCAACAATCTGCGCTAGTGGCAAATACTTCTGCTGCAAGGCTAACTAAAGACCCATTAAAGGGAGCTGTTTGAGTTAATGCAATTAGCGGTGTTCTAATCGCGCCGGTATAGAGTAGTTGTCGACTGCTTTGACGATGCAGATCACTATAACCTTGAGTGATGATAGTGTTATTTGCAAAAGGAATAATATCGCTGGTGGTACTGCCAATATCGACAAATAAGCCCGCGGGACAGTGCTGGCTTATTAAGCTTGCACTTGCCTGCCAATTTCGAGAAGCGACACATTGCCACTGTTGCTCTGCTTGTGTTGGCGTTAACCAGCCTGCTTCAGCACCATAAATACGTATATTATCTTCATTAATATACTGTTTGAGGCAAGCGATAATACCCGCTACACCGGCTTGGCGATTAGCGAATATATCAACAAGCTCGCCTGTCATGGTAATGGCAGTAATATCATGTTGGTTATTGAGACGAGAGAAAATGGTTTCAATAGCCCGTTCAAGTTGATCGATACCCAGCCAAAGAGGACAGGCTACTTGGATAATATCGAGTAACTCGCCTTCGGCTGTGGAACGAGCTACTTTTATATGAGCACCGCCAATATCCCAACCACTAATTAGAGAGCTCATAATGACACCTCAATGGGTAGACGTTGGGTGATAACAGGCAAATCGGCGATACTTTGATTATTCATTGTTAGTAATAACTCTGCTGGGTTTAAGCCTATGGATTGATGCAAGCCAATATAGGATGAAGTCACGCGTGGATTGATATCAATAACGCTTACTTCGGAATCATTTACTATTATATCTATTCCCACCAAGCCCCATAAGCCAGCAATAGCTTGGTGTACTTCCATTGCAAGAGTATAGGCTTGTGATAGAGAAAAGATATTGCTTATATCAGCATTTACGGTACTGCCAGTGAAATGAATTTCACCCTGTTGTTGCTTAATATGCTGCTGATTAATAGCCAGTACAACTACATCCTGTTCTGAATATAACAAGCTGAGACTGAGGCTTTCACCTAGTTTCTTAGCTTGAATAATAAGCGGGTTTAATATATCTGGTTCAGAATTAGCAAGCCAATAAAGTAAGTTGTGTTTGTTGGTAATAGACTGGGTGTCAATACAGCCTGCACCATCATAAGGTTTAACAATATAGCCATTATCAGCATCAAAACTAGTGGCAGAGAAGTCACTTGCCATGAGTGTTTCAGGTGTGTTTATAGAGGATGAAATAAGGGTTTTATAGCAATGGTATTTATCACTACAGAGTGCCGTTGCTTGAATTTTACAGCCTAGTACCGTGGCTTTAGCATCATGAAGATCACGCTGTAAGTTACTCAATATGTTATTTGTTTCAGGTGCAATTAACAAAATAAAATCAGCTTGATTGACTGCTTGTGCATATTTATCTTGAAAAGAAGCAGTATCCTTGATGATATCGCAGTGATGATTAAATTCAGAGAGTGATTGCAATCGGACATCACGTAGAATAGTCAGTTCAAGATTTGCTAATTGAGTAAAATCACCAATAATGGCCAATAGCATTTGATTACCTTCATGTGCCAAGCTATCCGGTAGCGACTCATCAATGAGTGCACCGCTAGTGATATGTTCGTAAACAAATAGTTTCATTAAATGAGATCTGGGGGAATTAGGTGGAAATTATACCTGTCATCGACATAATGGGGGGGAATGTTGTTCACGCTCAAGGCGGAAACCGAGATAATTATCCTTTATTAGAATCGGTACTCAGTTCAAGTCACGAGCCTATCCAACTTGTAGCTGATCTTCTACGCTTTTATTCCTTTTCAACAATCTATATTGCCGATTTAGATGCAATAGAAAAGGGGGAGAAAAATACCGATTTATATGCAGAATTATCAGCACGCTATCCAGGGGTACAGTTTTTCTTAGATATGGGCATTAAAGATCAGGCTGAATGGCAGTATTTGATGACTTACTCCAATATTAAAGCAGTAATAGGCTCTGAGAGCTTACAAGAAATAGAATGGCTTAAAACGGCTGAGGTTAAGGATAAAAGTATTTTATCTTTAGACTTTAAACAAGGGCAATTTTTAGGTAATACGCAGTTGTTGCAGCAGGTGTATTGGTCTGAACGGATTATTGTGATGAATATTGATCGTGTTGGCGCACAACAAGGTCCGGATATAACGCTATTAAAGCAATTACAGCAACAGACATCGGTAAGTCGTTTGATTGCCGCGGGAGGGGTGAGAAATCAGCACGATCTTGCACAATTGCAGCAACAAGGAATTAATCAGGTGTTAATTGCCAGTGCTTTACATGACGGGAGAATAACAAGCTCAATGTTATAAGGCGTGAGGGGAGTGTGGTTAAATTCATTTATGACAGATATAAAAAAACCATTCCCCCTTGCGAGAGAATGGCTTTTCGGTGCGCTTTAAATCAAACTAAAGCTTAGCTTGCTGCAAAAGGATGCGAGCTTGCTTTGTATTGTGCAACAACGTCAGCCGCTTTTGGCTCACGAGCAACTGCACGTTCAATTGATTCTTTAGTTGCACGGTAGTTCCAGTCTTGGATCTTCTGGTCACTATCAGCAGTTGGAGAGATGAAAACACCAACACAGATGAAGCTATCATCAGCTTCAGCCATAGGGATTGTTCCATTTTCAACACACTCAGCAACAGCCATGGCAACACCACGTTGTGCTGGGCCAAACATTTGAATGGCTTGCTTCATGTTTTTGATAGTAACTTTGTTAAACATTACTGTAGCTGGCTTAACCATTAAGTTAGGTGCAACAACGGCTAGTAAGCCGTTAACGCCTGCTTTTTGGTCTGTCATTGTGCGACAAAATGCATCTTCTGCTGCTGAACCACGAGGGCCCATCAATAAGTCGATGTGAGCTACGTTGTCTAAATCACCATCTTCAATTACTAAAGACTCACCTACAAGTACACGGTCGATAACTGTCATGTTATATTTTCCTGTTCCAAAATTTATAAAAGGCCCTTTTATACTCACCAACAAATATAGAAGGAGAGCTATACGTAAGTCAAGGAACGTATGTGTCCTGCTCAGAGGGAATAAACTTTAAATTAAGCTTATTCGCGCCGAAATACGGTTAAGTTGAATGCATCTTGAAATGCTCGCAGTAATAATGTGCTTGCGGTCAAATCAGCGGTTGTCCCCGGGTTGATGGCATCCCCCTTTAATTCTTTATCCCACATCTCCAGTTCGGTTGAAAGTTCTTTTAACATATTGTTTTTAGAATGTTTGTCTAAAATATACGTCGCTTTTTCACTTACAATTCTAGCTGTCTTTGCACCTTGTTTACGATGAATTAAGGTGTCTTCAATGTCTGATAGAAGACAAAGATACGCGAAAGTTGTGGCCCATTCAACACTTTCCCCAGAATTAATTGAAATTGTCAAATTTTCTAGACCTATTTCAATTATTTCACGGTAGTTATTCAGGTATTGTGCTGCAATTGTATCTCGGTCTTTAGCCGTTCTCATCGCCTCTAATAAGGTAATAGTTGGTTGCTGACTTATATCTTGTTTTTCGACCTGGCCAAGTCCGCCTGCATGGGCTAAACGGATGGCCTGATAAGCATCTTCAGCATCTTCAATGGTGAGGTTATTTAGTGTGTGGCGAAGAAATTTATCGAGTTGTTGGAAATTATCACACTGTTCAATAGCCACGCATAAAGGAGAAAATAGTAATACGATGCCTAAGTTAGTATTACAGTTGACGACTTGTTGCGTTGCTTGCATTGCCAATAAAATACGGTGGCCAACAGACGCTCCCTCAGTGGTGAGGGCGGGAGCAATCGCATGGGCGCTTTTAATGAAGTCTTGGACTTGCATATTGTGGCCATCATTATAGCCATTGACATTACCGGGTTTGGGAGCCAGAACTTCCTGTTCGCAAGCCCAAATAATACACTTTTGTATTTGCTGCTTACTTAACATGGCACTGGCGACGCTTTGATGATGCTATACGAGTAGCTAATGCTTTGGCTAAGTAATCAGCAGTATTAATTCCTGTTGCTTGATACAGGCCTTTCCAGGCGGGCACGCTATTCACTTCTAATACGGTATAGCTGCCATCTTGAGTTCGAATCAAATCAACGCCGGCATAATCAGCCTGAACGGCATCAGTAGCGGCAATTGCCAATTGTTCCATTTCATCGGTAACAGGAGTAGAAAAACATTCTGCACCTTGAGCAAAGTTGGTGATCCAATGTTGAGAACGACGAGACATCGCGGCACAGACATGGCCATCAATCACCATTAAACGCCAATCTTGCCAGTGTTCTGGCTCAAAGGGAATGATATATTCTTGCATATAGAATGCATCACCGACGACGTTTAGTTGATCCAACTGGTCTAGCGAGTTTATTTTTTCAATACCTTTTCCCTGACAGCCAAACAGAGGTTTGACTACCAATTCTTTTTGTTGTGAAAACTGCCGTTGGGCAATATTTCTGGCCAGGTTGATATTTTCACAGGCCCATGTTTTAGGTGTTGGAATACCGGCTAGGTGAAGTCTTAATGATGTACGTGCTTTATCGACAGTATGCTCGATGGCACTGGCGGAGTTAAAAACAGGAACATTTAGTTCTGCTAAGGTGTGCAGAACATCCATTCTTAAGGTAATTTGTTCTAATGTTCCGGGTGCAATGCCTCGAACCATCGCGGCATCGGGCAGTTGCTGTTCGAAACCGGGAATAATTAATCCGGTAGGGTGGTCGAGATCAATGGTGCAATCAGCAAGATCGGTTAGTTGGGCAGTAATATTGAGTTTACTGAGTGCATCGACTAACTGTTCACTGTGCCAGCCATGAGTATCATTGAAAATAACGATGTTAGCTTGAGACATAGATAGGGATAAGATGTATTTAGAATAAATTAATGACGTAGCCAGAAAGCTACGCCATTAAGAGTGTTAATTAAAGTCCAAACGAAGTGGTTAATAAGTCTTTATTTAATTCACCAGCAGTAAAGCTTTTACCTGTATTTGCATTGGTTACAATCACTTTYGCAGGRCTGAATAACATAGGATCAACTTTAAAGAAGTCAAAGTCWTATGATTTGAATATTTCACCAAAAGGACGGCCATAATCAGATGAGGTGTTACTCGGTAATTTTTCAGCAAGATCTTGTGCTTCATCATCGGTTGAATTGACAAATAAGTGCACCATGCCGCCATAAAGAATCGCATCATTAGTACGACCCATACCGGTCATGAAATCGCCACCAGGAGGTGCTACAGGTGTAATACCAAAACCATCAATGATTTTATCCATAGGGAAATGTAATTCATGCGCTTTATGCATAGCGACTTCAAGTACACGAGCAGCAATTTGCATTACACCGGCAAGGCTTGAAGTAGGCGTCAATATAAAGGTTAGGTTTTCTGGTTTGATACCGCAGTCTTTAGCTACTTTTTCAGCAACTTCAAGAGGTGGGAAAGAGTCTACTTCTAATACGATGCAGGTTCTGTCGGCTTCATCTTTATAGCCAAACTCTTTTAAGACGGCTTCTTTTCCTGCTAATGCGCGACCGGGACCAGAGCCTAGTGCGAAGAATTTTTCATGAGATAAACTCCAGCCGGCATATTGACTACCAAGGCAACTAAGCACAGGTGTTTTTGCATGCACATTGACTGACCAAGGCCAGTTATCGAAACCACTATTTGTTCCCAATGTGACCGTACCCAATCCACCCATACAGATTTCACCAATTAAACGTCCAGCTTCTAAGCCACCGACACATTTAATACCCGCATCAATAATACGCGTGCCGTTACTTAGCGCGGAGACTTCAAGTTGTAATGCTTGTGCATTCTCTACTAGGTTTTCAACTAAAGGTTGGCAAGCAGCATTAACGCTGGTCCAATTGGCAGAAACTGAGTCGCTCATGGGGATATCCTTGAGAGGTTAATAATTTAAAGTAAGTGATTATACGACAGGAACTAGTGACTGTGTTCTTTCATGACTTGTTTAATAACATTAATACGTTGGTCTCGCATAGCTTGGGCGATGGCGGGTCCTTCGATGCCTTGCTCGACAAATGGTTTTGCCGTTACTGTTTGTGCCGCAGCTAAACAGGCCTTAAATACAGCAATTTCAGGCACTTCTTTATCTTCATAACCGGTACGACCACGCGAGTCAGCTTCACCTGCGAGTAAATAGTGCTCAAACCGTTCAGGCCGACGTAAGCCATCAAGTCCTTCAATCACCTTGAGAATAGTAGTCGCCTTCAGTTCAAAAAGTAGATGAACATGGGTGTGGAATTCAGCTACTTTTAAGGCGAGTGATTCAATGTCTTTAGGCACGCGTAAGCGTTTACATAGTATTTTAGTTAATTTGACACTACGCATTTCATGACCAATATGCTGCGGTAATATATCTGTGGGAGTATTACCCTTACCCAAGTCATGGCACAGTGCAGCAAAACGAACGGTAATTTCTTGACTCAATTTTGCAGCTTGATCTATGACCATCATCACATGAATTCCCGTGTCGATTTCTGGATGCCATTTGGCCACTTGTGGTACACCAAATAAATCGTCCACTTCAGGGAACAATATTGATAGAGCGCCTACATCACGTAATGCCATAAAGAACAGGGAAGGCTGTGGAGAGGCTAAGGATTTTTCTAGCTCTTGCCAGACACGTTCAGCTACAAGGTGGTCGAGCTCTTTTGCCTCAACCATTTGTTTGATTAATTGCTTGGTTTCATCAGCGATAGTAAAGCCAAAGCGTGCTGCAAAGCGTGCAATACGTAATACACGAACAGGATCTTCAACAAAGGCAGGGGAGACATGGCGTAAGACTTTATCTTTAATGTCCTGTTGACCATTGTATGGATCTATCAAACTACCGTCTTCTGCTTGGGCAATAGCATTAATGGTGAGATCCCGCCGGGCCAGATCTTGTTCTAAGGTGACATCTTCCGCGGCATGCACCACAAAACCTTTATAACCAGGTGCTGTTTTTCGTTCTGTACGCGCAAGCGCATATTCTTCATGTGTTTGGGGATGTAAGAATACGGGAAAGTCTTTGCCCACAGTTTGATAACCCTGACTTTCCATTTGTTCAGGATTGCTGCCGACCACCACCCAATCACGGTCTTTAATGGGCAGGTTTAATAATTGGTCACGCACCGCGCCACCGACAAGATATATTTTCATACTGCTAGTTTACGGCGTTTTGGCGCGTACTGCAGGCATTCTGTCTGATAGAGGAGTGATAGTTTGTTTGCGTTGGTAATCAAAAATAGCGGAGTAACTTAATACTCTGCGAGTGTAGCGGCGTGTTTCCGTATAAGGAATATTTTCCACCCAAATATCAGCAGCTAAGTCTTTTTTAGGTAACCAACGTGCTATACGGTGGGGCCCTGCATTATAAGATGCGGTGGCTAATACGGGATTAGATTGTTTTTCGTGATACATCTTATTTAAGTAGGTACTACCTAACTGAATATTACGTGCTGGGTCATAGAGTTCAGACATATTATTAATGGGCTTATTGATTAAGCGAGCCACAAGGGTCGCAGTGGCAGGCATTAATTGCATCAAGCCTCGCGCACCAACATGTGATCTAGCACGAGGGTTAAATGCACTCTCTTGCCGAGCGACACCAAGTAACCAAGAAGTATCAATATTATGTAGTTTACTGGCGGCGGCCATTTCAGTATCAAAAAGCACGGGGAAACGTAGATCGAGTGCATCCCAATATTTAGCTTTGCCGAGTAGGGCGATAGTTTGATTATGCCAGCCCCATTTATGAGTAAGAGTTGCTAGAAGTTGTAACTCCCTTGGTGACAAGGTTTGCATCAGTTTATAAGCTTGGCGACGGGCTTCGAGTTTCATGTTTAAAGTGTGAAACTCATACAGTCGTAACATAGCTGGACGCTGTGAAAATTCTTTGAGTGCTGACTCGGCTACCACGATAGGATTGTGATTCATTTGATATTGTTGGCCTAACTTATCTGCCGACAAAAAACTGTAATAATCACGGTCCATAATTAAACCTTGGAAGGTACTATCAGCAGCGGCTTGCTTACCTTGCTCGGCCTGACTTCTTCCTAGCCAATATTGCCAGCGAGATTCATGTTGCTCATCCGTGCTTAAGTTTAAAATAGATTTCTGCACTTCAGGCCAGTCTTGCTTCCATAAGGCAGCGCGTACCCGCCAAGGTTCTGCAGAATCATCAGCAAAAAATGATAGGGCTTTATTATTATGGTTTAAGGCTGCTCGTTTACCAATATAACTACGAATTAAGGTATTCGTTTCTGCAGTAAACTGAAATTGTGTTTGTAGTGGTTGCCAAGCGGTAAATGCGCTTTGGGCTGACTTACGAGAAAGACGTTTAATCGCATGCTGAAGGATATCTCGGTTTACAGCGGTGTCGTCTAATGTCTTAGAGCCTTTTAGAAACAGTGCTGGCGAATGATGAGCTTGTTTCCACTGGGATATCATTTTTGTTGTGGATGAGACGTCATCTGATGATAATGATTTGGCCAGATAAGTCGCTAGACTAAATTGACTTGCCTTTAAAGCCAGAAAAATTCTTTTTTCCCTAAGTTCATCGGTTAATTTTTTTTTTGATTGCCAATATTTAAACGCGGGATCACAGTTTTTATGCTGTGAGATCGGCACTAACCAAAGTGCTTGAGTATCAGCTAAAGCATCATCGCCTTTACCTGTCGCAATAAGTGCTTGTAATCGTAAGCATTGGCGAGAGAGAGACTGTGGCAGTTGATAATGAGTTAAATAGCTGGGCCATTTTTTTTCTTTTGCTAGTCGGTTAAGCCAGCTGTTTCTTAATCTGTCTGAGTAGAAGGCATCAGGGTTTTTAGTTAAGAACTGAGTAATGGTGGCATCATCAACATGACTTAAGCGATGACGTAAATGTAGGTAGCTTAGATAAGGTTGTAAAGGGTAATCATTGAGCTTGGAATACAGTTTTTTAAACTGGGTTGTTTGGTTGGTTTTAAGAGCTTTTTGTGCCTGTTGGAAAGTAATACGCTGCTTTGCCAGATCGGTTTTAGTATCCGCTGCATAGCTTAATGAGGGTAAGGCAATTAAGCTATAACTGAGAACTAAGAGTACGAGGCGAATTATCATTTTAAATTACTGTTCTATGCTTGCTTCAATTTTATCTAAATTAGGAATATAGGCGACTTTATTGCCTATCTTAATTTGATAATGTAAAAACTCAGACTCTTCTTCATCAGCTGCCAATGTTAAGGCGGACTCATTAATGTGTATTAATTGTGGCACGCCGTAACAAGGTAAGGCATAAACATTCATCGCAACACTGTCGTTAATGCCATAAAGTACACATAATTTATGAGCCTGCTCGCTGTCACTTTTTGAATTGCTGACTAAGCTTTCAAGATCAATAACCGGAACTTGTAAATCATGCCATTTGCACAAGCCTACCCAGAATTCTGCTTTGTCACTGACTTCACTGACCCTAGGCATGGGTATTACTTCAGCAATAGTTGAGTTAGGCAGTAGTAGGTAATGGTCTTTTAGTGGGACCAACATACATGGAATGAAATCAGTTGTATTCTCAGCCATTTTCTTTTCCTAATTATTTCATCGAGCTTGGGAATGTATTACCCAATAGTTTCTGCATTGAACTAAGCAAATCAGCTTCTTGATAAGGTTTACCTAAATAGTCATCTACGCCAATTTTTAATGCTCTATCACGATGTTTATCACCAGTACGAGAGGTAATCATAATGATCGGTAGGTTTTTATATTGTTCAACATTTCTAACTAATGTGGCGAACTCAAAACCATCCATCCGCGGCATTTCAACATCAAGTAAGATGATATCAGGCGTTTGTTCATTAAGTTGAGCTACGGCATCAATACCATCTCGGGCAGTCAAGACATCAAAACCATGACGTTTGAGTAAATTACTTGAGACTTTACGCATAGTAATTGAGTCATCAACCACCATTGCAATAGGGGTCCTATCAAAGTCGATATCATCTTCAAGGTCTTCTTTTATCGTGCCTTGTTTTGATGTTGCTAGAGCGGGAATATCAAGTACGAAGACAACCTGACCATCACCTAAAATAGTGGCTCCGGTAATGGAGTCAATATGATCTAATTGTTCCCCCATTGATTTAAGTACAATCTCACGGTTACTGTTAATTTCATCCACTAATAATGCAATATGCATATCACCATATCTAAACAATAGGATGGGTAATTGGCTGTTTAAGTCATCAGGCAAGATTTGAGACTGTTCGAGTAACTGAGCTAATGATAAGAATTGATAATACTCACCATTGGATTCAAAACGAGCATCATCACCTTGTTCAAGTAAGGCGGTAATGTCTTTAACTGTAGCGCGCGTACCAGCATGAACAGCACTAAGTGGAATTGCAAATGGACGATCATGGCTACTTACCATTAAGGCTTGCATGATCGATAAAGTCATAGGCAGTCTAATGTGGAAAGTAGTTCCCTTGCCTTCGGTGGACTGGATTGAAAGCCGTCCTTTCAGCGCCCGAATTTCATTATTCACCACATCCATGCCGACACCACGGCCTGAAATTTGAGAAACACTATCAGAAGTACTAAAACCTGAGCTTAGGATTAGCTGAATAAGATCTTCATCAGAAGGCGTATGGTCTGGAGCAATTAAATTTTGCTCTAGTGCTTTCTTACGTACTTTATCAATATCAATCCCTAGGCCATCATCCGCTAAGGAAATCAGCACTTCAGAACCTTCACGGCTAATAGACAGGGTGAGTTGACCAGTCTCTTCCTTTCCGAGTTGACGACGTTGTTCCGGTAATTCTATACCGTGAGCAATTGCATTCCGGAGGATATGTTCAAGAGGCGCGACAATACGGTCAAGAATCGTTCTATCTAACTCATGCTCTGCGCCATGAACGGTCAGTGTTGATTGTTTTTCTAAGTCGGTATTAACTTGGCGTACAATACGCTCAAAACGAGGAACTAAGCCTGTGAAAGGTAATAGGCGCGAGCTCATTAAGCCTTGCTCTAAATCGGCACTTAAACGTGATTGTTGCAGTAATATTGAGTCAGAATCGCGGACAATATGGTTTATGGACTGGGTTATTTCATGCATATCGCTGACACTTTCAGTCAAACTTCTAGAAAGCTGTTGGATCATGGAGAAACGGTCAAACTCAAGAGGGTCAAACTCAGAGTCTCGATCGATAGATTCATCTTCATAACGGAATAAAATCTGAGTTTCTGTTTCTATTTCTAGTTTACGCAACTGCTCTTGCAGACGATTTACAGTCGAGTCCATTTCGAGTAATTGTTGATGTATAGCTGTATTTTGTTGGCCAACACGATCACGAGAAATACTTACTTCACCGGTGAAATTAGTCAGGAAGTCTAATAAATCGGCACGCACTCTGATTTGTTCATTACCTGTCGCTACTGCGACTTTTTCGATGTTACTGTCATCCACAGGTTTTTGATAAATCGCGACTGGTGCGGCTTGGCCGGTGAAGCTGGCAATATCATTTAACAAAGCAGTAGCAAAAGTGAGCGGCTCATTTTTAGCTAAGTCTTCTTGCATGTCGGCCAAATGATCTTGTGAGCGTTGTAATAGCTCATAAAATTGTTCGGTAGGCGCTTGTTTTTGATCGACAATCATAAAAACAAGTGATTCTGTTTGATGAGTCAGATCTGAAATTGGTTTGAGATCGGTTAGACGAGAACCGCCTTTAATAGTGTGCAAGTCACGTTGTAATTGTGTTGAAGCCTGATTAGCACTTGGATCTGCTTGCCATTGTTTAATGGCTACACCACTTGATTCTAACAGCTCTTCTAATTCTTCTGTAAATGCCTCAATTAATTCAGGCTCATCCATTGGGATGGGATAACGTTCAACTTGAACTGGCTTTTCTTTTGGTGGGTTAAGCTGTTGTTCAACTTGTTGGGTAAACTGTTCAATATTACTGACAGAGGTATTTTGGATGAGATCTTCTACTTGCTGATTTACATGTTCATAGCCTTGTTCAAGTAGGCTTGAAATCTCTGGGTTATTTAGATCAGGACAACTAATTAATCTGTCTAACAATTGGTATAGATCGGCTAATACATTAAGGTCAGAGTAACTAGCATTATCTGTTAAGACCTTGAGCGTTTGATGAATTGCAGCATGGTACTCTTCATTGTCACTCTGCTGTTGGAGTTGTGCTAATTGTTCACCATATTGCTCTAATAATTCGTCAGTTTCTTCTAAGAATACAACCAATACCTCAGGATCTATCCGTTTATCTTGATTATCCTCAGAAGGACTAGCAATATAGTCTGGTGTTATTTGGGTTAACAGATCAAGTAGGGGCAGAATATCGAAATCATCTGCCGGCTGTTTGTCAGTTAAACTGTCAATATAGTGCTTTAATTGTTCCACAACGGTACTTAGTGTCGACAACTCAGCAGAAGCAATCTCGTTATTTTGCTCGTAAAGTAAGCGTAGGGTCGTGTCTAATTGTGTCGCGATAGCTGCAACTGGCATGACCTGGGCTATATTAGCGCAGCCTTTTAGCGAGTGAGCTGCACGAAGTAATTCTTTATCAAGATGGAATGGCAGAATGGCTTTAACTAAAATACTCTGCAATTTATTAATATGTAGAGAGGCTTCTTGATTAAAGATTTGCTGAAGTTCGTCATCATCATCTTCTTCTTCAGTGTCTGAGGTAACTAAGTCTAGATCGATGGGAGCATCATCATGTGCGACTTCAATGCTATCAGGAGTCTTACTTTCATCTACAGGATTAACTAAGAGCATTTCTGCCGTATTAATTAATGCTTTAAGATCGTCTGTTTGGTCTAAGTTTCTATCGACAAAACGTGCGATAAATTCTGGCAAAATTAATTGGGAGTCAATGAGTAACTGGGTAACAGCAGAGGAAATATCTACTTTGTTCTTGAGTACATTATTGAGTAAGTTTTCGACCGACCAAGACAAATCGGCAATTACATGAGCACCTGCCATATGGCCACTTCCCTTGAGGGTGTGGTAGTGGCGGCGAATTACGGATAATATTTCTTCATCGTAATCTTGTTGCCATTGTGGTGTTAATAACACTAATTCAGCGAGTACTTCTTCAGCTTCTTCAATAAAGATATCAGCAATTTCAGGGTCAATTCCATCCTCTGACAATTCTTCATCTTCAGCAGGATCATCGTGTATGGAGAAAGAATTGTCTGTAGCGAGGCTAACTTGTGCCTGAATATAACGCTCGACCCCTGTTATATTTGAAGACGAATTTTGTTCATTAATGCCCTGTTCAACAGTGGTGGTTTTTACTGATGAGTTTTTCTCTCTAATATAGCGTTCAACGTCGGTTTTAGTTAGCGTAGAATTACTAGGATCTGAATTTACTTCAACAGTGGTAACATCAAGTTTTAATGCTATTTCTACTGTTGGGCTTTGATTCTCATCAAGCTCCAAAACTGTTTCTAATGAAGAACTATCTTCAAAATTAATTAAGATATTTTGAGCATTAATCAGCAGATCAGGTTGTGGTGAACCGCCATTTTTAATACCCTCTAAATAGAGTTCGCAAGAAGAGATTATTTCAGCAAACCAAGTAAGTTCCTGGGTTGAAATCGAACTAGAATTTTCTTGTATAGTGGTTAATTGACTTTGAGTATCAGTCAACAAACGAGCGATACTCGGTAGATTTGTTATAAATAAACCGGCAGAAATAAGTTCAAATTTGGATACGATTCCTCCAAGCTGACCCTCTGTATGTTCAGGTTGTTCAGCGATGAGAGAGAATGATTCTCTTATCTCTGTAAGCTCGATCAAGCACTCCGTTAATACGGCGTTCTGATTTTGAATATCTTCATCAGATTTGTCAGTATTAATATGAATATTTCTCAAATGACCTTCTATTTGAAGAAGGTCATCGGCTAAGGCTGTTAGCTGTGGCTGCTCAGGTGTTTGTTGTTGCTCTGATAATACCGAGAAGATCTCAACTTGCTGATGGAGTATACCAATGCTGGCTGAGTTTTCCGCTAACAGCTGTAGTGTATTAGCGATATTGCTTAATTGAGATGGTAATAGTTTAAGTGATTCTAATGAGGCATCTGATTGGCGATCAAATTGATCAACCGCATCTTTTATTTGTTGTAATTCATCCAGTAACTCTGAATGTACATCGATTAAAGCATCACCACCAAAATTATATATTTTTTGGTGTTGGGAGACATTAAAAAAGTTTAATTCAAATACATTTTTTAATAGAGTGGCGTGTTTACCTTTGCTAGTTGAGCGAGAAACAATTAGCAATAGTTCATGTAGCAGCTCAGTGGGAAATGCCGTATGTAACTGTTGTTCACTTTGCTGGGTAAATAACTCAATTGGTTTGCTTAATTGGGTAAGTTTCAATTTTATATGTTGAGTTAAGACTAAGCCTTTATCTAACAATGACTCAATCACAGCTGAAGCCGACCACCATAAGGTAACTGAGTATTCTTCGACACTAATAAGACGAAGATAATGAACAATCTTGCCCATTCGATTAAGGTGTTCTATATCACTTTCTTTAAACCAATTAAGCAGTGACACTTGATAAATAGGACTTAGTTTATTTTCTGCGACAGAGATCTTTGGCGACTTTTTAAGCGGGTTAGGCGCGATAGATTCCGGTAATTGAACTGACAAAATAGGCGTGAATAATTCACGATTTTTAAGCTCTGTATCTCCTCGAGCAATGCGTAGTTCATTAATAGAATTAATGAGGCGTAGAGGGTGATCTTGTAATTGAGTAGAAAGTAGTTTGAGGTAGTTAGATAATAATAATAAACTTTTTAACAGACTGTCCTGAACATCCTGTTCATTGGAGGTATGTAGTGACTTCGCTGATGCCATCATTTCATTGGCTAATAAGCTAGCACCCTGAAGGTTGAGCATCTCAACGGTGCCATTAGTTTGATACAGTTGAGTAATACAGGCATCTAATGCTGAACTGTTACTCGACTCGTCAATATAGAGCGTTAAGGATTTAAGCGCACTATCAAGCGAGAGCTGGACTTCATCTTGAACCCAAGCAAGCGCATCATAGTTACCACTAATTGTCCGTGCCATTCGTTACTCCAGAGCAGTAATAAAGGTATTAAAAAAGATAAAAGACATCTTAAAATTACCTTGTCTTATGATGGTAGAGTGAAACCAGAAACTGATTTGCGAAGCTCATCGGTTAAATCTAATAATCGACCGATAGACTCTGCGCTTTCATTGGTGCCTGTTGATGTTTGCATCGCAATTTCTTGGATAACATTCATACTATCAGACGTACTACTGGCCGCTTGAGCCTGTTGTTTAGCTGCATCAGAGATATTATTGATTAAGTCGGCTAATTGATTCGATACCGCCTCAATTTGCTCAAGAGACGTTCCCGCATCCTGTGCTAATTGAGCTCCTAATACTACCCCTGATGTGCTTTGTTCCATTGAAATAATCGCTTCACTAGTATCACTTTGGATTGTTCTCACTAAAGCATCAATTTGCTTGGTCGCGTTACTAGAGCGCTCAGCAAGTCGTTGAACCTCATCGGCAACAACCGCAAAACCTCGACCTGCTTCACCGGCCATAGTCGCTTGAATAGCGGCATTCAGTGATAAGATATTGGTTTGYTCGGCGATATCATTGATTAATTCAACTATATCTCCGATTTCTTGTGAGCTTTCACCTAGACGTTTAATACGTTTAGAGGTTTCTTGAATATGCTCTCGGATGGTGTCCATACCTTCGATAGATTTTTTCACCGCTGCGCTACCATCTGTAGCAAGTTGTACTGACTGTCGCGCTACATCGGATGATTGGCTAGCATTTTGAGATACTTGTTCAATCGATGAGGCCATAGAGCTAATTGAAGTACTTACCTCGGTGATTTGTTGCGTTTGATGAGCACTGGCATCGGTTAAATGTATTGCCGTTGCTTGGGTTTCTTGCGCTGCAGAGGATACTTGGACGGTAGTGGAGTTAATATTTTCTACAATGTCACGTAAGGCTTCGATAGTGTAGTTAATCGAGTCAGCAATCGCGCCAGTGATATCTTCGGTTACCGTCGCTGATGTGGTTAAATCACCATCGGCTAAATCACCCATCTCATCGAGTAATTGTAAAATAGCATCTTGGTTATGACGATTTTGTATTTCCATGTCTTCTAATGAAACGCTAATTTCTTTTAAAGGAAGGTAGCTAAGCCTTAAAAATAGGCCAATAGTAATAAATAGACTGGCAACGGTGGCAATAGCAAATAGCTGTTTATCATTATAAAATTGCTGGTACATATCGGTGGTAATTAAGCCAATTCCAGCAATAGTGAATAGTAAAAAGATAACGGCCGATATAAATAAAGCGGTATTACCTTTATTAGAAACCAAGGATTTGAAAAAGAGTTTGCTTGTTGAATTCATAAAGAAAGTCCTAAAATCAAGGTGTTACGCTGCGGCATTGAGGAAGCGTAGGTCAGAGACGAGTTTGCTAAAGCTAAACACATCCCATTGTGTATCTTGTTGATGAATCTGGCCGGTAATATAGTCGGAAAGAATGCTGTCAGAGTTGTCGTGGTAGGCTTCTGGTTTTTCAGGAAAATRCTTTAAACCGAAGACTTCATCAAGGAGTAATCCTGAGTAGATAGATGGATGATTGTTAACCACAATACGACTACGCCTGCTCACTTTAGTAGGGCGGCCATAGAGGAAATAGTTAAGATCAAATAAAGGCAGTAATTCGCCACGTAAATTGGCAATACCATGTACCCAAGGTTGGGATTTAGGTACGGCAGTAATTTGCGACGGCACGGTGAATACTTCGCGAGTTTCATCAAGAGGGATAAGCAAGTGGTGTTCACCGATTCGGAAACCGATAGCAGTCCAAGAACCGTGCATGTCATCTTGTGCTAGTTTAGCGGCACTTTGTTGACTGCGAAGCTGAATATCTTGCAGTGCTGAAAACATGTCGGAAGCGGAGCTGATATTACTCATTATCCTCACCTTTTAATAGGCTATTAATTTCATCTATTAATAACGCCTCAGTGACAGGCTTACCTAAATAACCTTTTGCCCCTTGACGTTTGCCCCATAATTTATCTGTTTCTTGGTTCTTTGATGAAACAATAATAATAGGGATATGCTGTGTTTCGGCCGCTTTACTCAATCTACGAGTTGCTTGAAAGCCATTAAGCTTGGGCATCACAACATCCATAAGTACCAAGTCAGGATTTTCGCTAGTGGCTAGTTCGACAGCTTGCTCACCATCTTCAGCAGTAATGACTTGATGATTATATTTTTCTAATATTTTTTTGAGCACATAGACTTCTGATGGGGAATCATCAGCAATAAGAATTAGAGCCATCGGCGAGTTATCTCCTTATTTATTCAGCAGGTGAGTACGAATTGCATCAAGCAAATCATTACGAGCAAATGGCTTAGTTAAGTATTGCTCAGCACCTACTACACGACCTTTGGCTTTATCGAAGAGTCCATCCTTACTAGAAAGCATAATCACAGGTGTGTTTTTAAATGTATTATTGTTCTTTATTAAAGAGCATGTTTGATAGCCGTCTAAACGAGGCATCATTATGTCTATAAAGATAATGTCTGGGTGGGTTGATGTGATAATCGGCAGCGCCTCAAAACCATTTTCAGCCGTCACCACGTCACACCCTGCTTTTTTTAGCAGAGTTTCAGCGGTGCGACGAATAGTTTTGCTATCATCAATTACCATGACCTTAAGGCCAGAAAATTCAGTCTTGTCGTTACTCACTCTAAACAGGTGCCCCAATAGATTATTTAACTAAAAACAGCGATACAAGAAGATATACCATTTTTCTTGATTAGGCTAGTATCAAAAGAATAAAACTTAGAACTTGCCCAAGCTATGCTTACATACGAAAATAGAGCTGAATATTTCAGTTTCTATTTAATATAGAATATTAAGCTCTATTTTCTCTGAAATTTACATTACTTAACTGCCAGCAAGGTTGCTTATGATTACAGGTGTTCCCCATTTAACAACGGCTTTAAAAGGGCCTTTACTTCAGATAGAAGAATTACTTCTTAATAATCAATCTGACGTTGAGGCATGGTTTAGAGAACAGTGGCTGCTTACTTCAGCCCCTTTTTATACCTCGGTTGATTTACGCAATTCGGGCTTTAAATTAGCGCCAGTGGATACTAATTTATTTCCAGCGGGATTTAATAACCTTGATCCTGCCTTTATGCCGCTGTGTATTCATGCGGCCCAAGTTGCAGTTGAAAGAGCTTGTCCCACGGCAAGAAAAGTATTGATTGTGGCTGAAAATCATACGCGCAATTTATTTTATTTAGAAAGTTTAGAGACTTTGCGGCAGATATTTGAGTTGGCAGGTTTGGAAGCCAGAATAGGCAGTTTGCGTCCAGATTTGGAGCAGCCTTTGAATGTTGAATTACCTTCTGGAAAAAGCTGTTTATTAGAGCCTCTACTTCGTATCGGTGACCGAGTTGCGGTAGGAGAATTCTCTCCTTGCTTAGTATTGTTGAATAATGATTTATCAGGAGGTCGGCCAGATATTTTAGAAGGTTTAGAGCAGCAAATTATTCCACCATTATCTGCCGGTTGGTCGACAAGGAAAAAATCTGACCATTTCACTCACTATCATGATGTTGCTCAAGAGTTTGCTGAGAAAATTGGCATTGATCCTTGGTTGCTGTCGCCATTATCTCTGCAATGCGGCGAAATAGACTTTAAGGATAAAAATGGTAGTCAATGCTTAGCAAATAATGTCGATGAAATGTTAACTTCAATTCAGCAGAAGTATGATGAGTATGGAATAGATAAAGAACCCTTTGTGGTGGTTAAGTCAGATTCAGGCACCTATGGAATGGGGATCATGACGGTTAAGAGTGCCGATGAAATTAGTAGTCTTAATAGAAAACAACGAACTAAGATGGCATCAGCAAAAGAAGGTTTGGTGGTGGATAATGTATTGGTTCAAGAAGGGGTGTATACCTTTGAGACTATTGGTGAAGATTCTGCTGTCGCAGAACCTGTTGTGTATATGATTGATCATTTTGTGGTCGGAGGATTTTATCGCGTACATAAAAATCGAGGGGTTGATGAAAATTTAAATGCCCCAGGCATGCACTTTGAGCCATTAGCTTTTGCCCAACCTTGTAATACTCCTGATAAACAAGATGTACCTGATGCTGAACCGAATCGGTTTTATGCTTATGGTGTGATTGCACGTTTAGCGTTATTAGCTGCTGCGCGAGAATTGCATGAGAAGTAGGACGTTGAAGAAACGCAGTGTAGAGTGAGCTTGTTTTAGAGCTTAGTTGAAATGTGTTTGAACAAATAAAAAAGGAGGCGCAAGCCTCCTTTTTTATTGAATACGAATTAACTTTAATTCATATTTTCACTTAGGTAAGCAATGGTCATTGTTTGGTTATGTAACAAACTATGCCCATCATTTTCACCTGAGCAAATTTCACCATTTGAATAGAATCCTGTTATACCTGTTTGAGTACCCAGTAAACGTTGGACGGCAAATACTTCATCAGAAACTTGTTCGGCCATCACTAATTTACGTCCGACACAACTGACACAAATAGCCAGTGCTTTACTGTTGAGGTTGATACCTTTATCTATAATTTGGCGAGCAGCATCACTAGCACCATTAACTAAACGGTCGTGATCTGATTTTAAGAAACGAACAGTAGAGCCTTCAGCGACATTACCGGCAAAGGTTAAACTATTTTCATCAGCACTTACCGCGAGTAAGGTGCGAATAACGGTGATGCTTTTCTTGTCATCCATAATGGCAAAAGGAAAGTTAAGTCCCGATGCTGGAAGTTGGGATGCATAATGGCCAATGTACATTTTATAAAGAGGTAAAGCAGGCTTATTATCTAACTCATAGACAATGTTTTTAACTGCGCGCGTCACTTTTCGTGGTGGGCCATAAGGTTTCCAGCCACCGAGTGCGCCACTCGTAATAACGGCATTGTCACCATAAATACCTACTGCAATAACACCGCGGTCATAGACTTCGCCATTATTTAACAGGTAAGTTTGAGTGAATTGAGCATTATCACCGGCTAGACCACCCGTAATAGGTACATTCTTAAGATCTTCTTGTAAGCCTTCAACTAATTCTGAGCCATTAATATTAAGTCCATCACTTAATACAAACACACCTTTAAGGTTATCTTGTTTTAACTCAGAGGCGATTAGGTTACCTAATGCATGTGATTGAGCCATGCTATTAATAGGCTTAGCGATAAATTTTAGTGTACTGCGTTCCCACAGCATGGCTGTGATATGAATACTATCATCATAAACGCCTTCACCGGTGATTTCACCTGCGGTCGTACAACCGATGATCTGGGCATGAGGATATCGCTTCTGGAGGGTTTTAGCGAAGCCACGTTCTTTAAAGCGTTTAACCGAACCAAATACTAAAACCCAGTTGGCTTCTGGTAAGGGTGACTTTGATGGTAGCTTACTAAGACCCATTTTTGATGAAAGATGTTCTTGCTTAAACTGCATAGTGTTTAGTGCCTAAAATACTAGAGGTAAAAACTTCTTATATACTGCGAAAATCCCCTCCTCGCAGCTTGCCTTTAATCGTGCCTTAATACATGCTTACACGTAATCCTTAATACTACATCAGATTACTGCTTTAGGGGAAGGTGAATAGTGAGAATTAGCTAACAAGAATGAAAAGGTAGCATTGATATAGTTGGCTGTAAACAGCCTAAAAGCTTATTTTGAATGATAAAATTAAATTTGTAGGGTAGACGGTATGGAAAGTGATGATTCAGGATATTCTTTTTTACCTAATAAAAAGGCGGAGCCTTAAATGGAAAGACTCCGCCTTTAAACTATCGAGATTAGGTTTATAAAGCTTAACCAGCTAATTTAGCCTTTAATATCTCATTAACTTGGGCTGGGTTTGCTTTACCTTTCGATGCTTTCATCACTTGGCCAACAAAGAAACCGAGTAATTGTTCTTTGCCGCCTTGATATTGCTCAACTTGGCCAGGATTATTACTAATGACTTCATCGACAATTGCTTCGATTGCACCCGAATCAGTAACTTGCTTTAAGCCTTTGGCATCGATAATACTATCGGCATCAGTGCCTTCACCCAGCCATAAGACGTCAAAAATTTGCTTGGCAATTTTACCGGAAATGGTGTTATCACTGATGCGAATTAATAAGCCACCTAATTGTTCAGCACTAATCGGTGATTGGTTAATATTCAGACTTTCTTTGTTTAATGCACCTGATAATTGCGTGATTACCCAGTTTGCACATAACTTAGCGTCTTTCTTATCTGAGGCTGCGAATACGGCTTCAAAATAATCTGCTAATTCACGACTACTAGTTAAAACCGATGCATCATAACGAGGCAAATTCATATCTGAAATGAAGCGATCACGTTTCGCATTAGGTAGCTCAGGTAAGCTGGCACGCATTTGTGCAAGCATTTCTGCTTCAAGTACTACAGGCAGTAAATCTGGATCAGGGAAGTAACGGTAGTCATTCGCTTCTTCTTTACTGCGCATTGAGCGTGTTTCATTTTTATAGGCATCATAAAGACGCGTTTCTTGTACTACAGTACCACCGTCTTCGAGTAACTCAATTTGACGCTCAATTTCAATGTTAATTCCACGTTCAACATTACGGAAAGAGTTAATGTTTTTAAGCTCAGCACGGGTGCCTAATTCTTTTTGACCTTTAGGCCGAACCGAAACGTTTGAATCACAACGGAACGAACCTTCTTGCATATTGCCGTCACAGATTTCAAGGTATTGCACTAGCGTATGAATCTTTTTCATATAGGCGACGGCTTCTTTAGCGCTACGCATATCAGGATCAGATACGATTTCTAATAGTGGTGTGCCAGCACGATTAAGATCAACGCCTGTTTGGCCTTGGAAGTTACCATGCATTGATTTTCCAGCATCTTCTTCTAAATGGGCTCGAGTAATACCAATAATGCGTTCGGTACCATCTTCAAGTTCAATAGTCAGTTCACCCTTGCCGACGATAGGGTGTTCAAATTGACTAATTTGGTAGCCTTTTGGTAGATCAGGGTAAAAATAGTTTTTACGCGCGAAAATAGATCGTTCTGGAAGTTCTGCGCCAATAGCTAAGCCAAACTTGATAGCCATTTTGACGGCTTCTTGGTTTAAAACGGGCAATACACCGGGCAGACCTAAGTCAACAGCACAAGCTTGTGTATTTGGCTCTGCACCGTATGCAGTCGATGCACTAGAAAAAATCTTAGTTTTGGTGGCGAGCTGGGCGTGAATCTCTAGCCCAATAACAACTTCCCATTCCATAATGATGGCCTAATCTAAAGAGGTAAACGAGAAATTGTACCAACTTATCAGTGGAAGCTCTATGTAGTGATGGGGTTGAGTGCAAATTATATTTTAACGTAGACTAATAATGTCCCAGCCTTGTTGTGTGGCAACCGCCTTTAATTTATCATCGGCATCAACTGCAATAGGGTGTTCTACAAGCTTTAATAGCGGTAGGTCATTGTGTGAGTCACTGTAAAAATAGCTGCCTGATAGATCGAGCTTCTGCTCGGTTAACCATTGATTTAGACGGGTCACTTTACCTTGCTGATAAGAAGGCGTACCAGCAACCTTACCGGTATATTGACCATCAATTAGTTCAGCTTCGGTGGCGATTAAATGCGGAATAGAAAGTTGTTCAGCAATCGGTGCGGTAATAAAGCTATTAGTCGCCGTGATAATCAATAAAGTATCACCTTGTTGCTGGTGCTTAGCGATGAGTTTGCGCGCAGCAGGCAGCATAATAGGAGCTATCTTTTCGGCAAGGTACTGTTGGCGCCATTGATTTAATGTTTCGATCGAATTATCAGCTAATGGTTTGAGTTGAAACTCGAGAAACTCAAAAATATCCATGGTGCCGGCAAGATATTGCTGATAAAACACATCGTTATTATGTTGGTGGTACTCTGCATCAACGTGATTTTGTTCGACCAGGAACTCACCCCATAAATAGTCACTATCACCGCCAAGTAAGGTGTTATCTAAATCAAAAATTGCTAATGCCATGGGTTAACTTCATCATTATTTCAATGGAAAAGGGCAAGTATACCCAAAACTAGTTGAAAAGGGTTTGCATACCGAGGGTGCATTGTCTAATCTAGTCGGTATTGAGAAATAAGGCCATTCACATCATGATTTTGATGTTGCGATGGAGAGACAAAAAGGCTGTGATTGATAAAGATGGGTTTAGACCTAATGTAGGGATCATTCTCTGCAATAAACAGAACCAAGTATTATGGGCGCAACGAGCGCAGCATGATTCTTGGCAATTTCCTCAGGGTGGCATCAAAATAGATGAAACGCCTGAGCAAGCTGTTTATCGCGAGCTAATGGAAGAAGTGGGCCTTGGGCCTGAACATGTCGAGATATTGGGCATGACGCAAGACTGGCTGCACTACAAGCTACCTAAACGTTACTTACGCTTTGGTAATAAACCCTTATGCATCGGCCAAAAACAGCTGTGGTTTTTACTGCGCTTAGTGGCAAAAGAAGACAATGTCCGTTTAGATCAGTATGAAAAGCCTGAGTTTGATGACTGGCGCTGGGTTGATTATTGGACGCCTGCCAAAGAAATTGTTTTTTTCAAACGGCGTGTCTATGAAAAAGCCTTGCATGAACTCGCGCCGATTATATTCCCTGAGTACAAACAACGCATTGAAGAACAGCAAGAAAGCTAGGCTTAATTGAGTTTAGCTCAGATTTTTAGTGAGCACGACGGCATTACGTTGAAAGTTATAGAGCTGTTGTTTTTCTATTGGTAAGTCGCTGATTTCACCTGCTTTAAAGCCATGCTCGATGAACCAATGCGTCGTTTGAGTGGTTAAAACGCACAGGGTCAATAGCCCTGCAGATTTCGCCTGTTGTTCTAAGGTATTGAGTAACTGTTCACCTCGGCCACCACCTTGATAATCTTCAGCCACTGCAAGACACGCTAACTCTGCAATATTATTGTCAGGATAAGGATACAGCGCTGCACAGGCGACAATACTGCCATCTCGTTCTAATATAGTGAATTGCTCAATTTCCATTTCCAGGCGATCACGAGAGCGTTTAACTAGCACGCCTTTTTCTTCTAAGGGACTAATTAACTCTAAAACCCCACCGACATCTTCAATAGTGGCTTGGCGAGACAATTCAAATGCTGAAGCACTGATTAAGGTACCTGCACCATCACGGCTGAATAACTCTTGTAATAAAGCACCATCAATTGAACGGTCTAATAAATGAATGCGTTGCACGCCAGCATGACTTGCCTTAGTAATAGCTGATAGCGTCAGAGTATCTTCTTTTAATGCTTGTTTAGCTTGGGCAAGGGTCAATTCATAAGCAAGAGCAGGGTAAGCATCACCAATGAAAATAAGCTTATCTGCTTGCAGAGCAATGGCTGCTTCGGTCGCTACATCACGTGCCGATAAATTAAATACTTCACCCGTAGGTGAATAGCCTAGTGGGGGTAGCAGCACAATATTACCTAACTGTAATTGTTGTTCTATAMWASCKKKATCAAYANKKMGARCCNTNGMCCNKKTWYGCNTCAAAGTTAATACCGTCTTTAATGCCAACCGGTTGTGCGGTGACTAAATTACCGCTAATACAATGAATAGAAGAATCCGCCATCGGCGTATGAGGCAGACTAAACGAGAGTTTAGCTTCAATTTCAAGGCGAAGTTGGCCACTAACAGATTTAGCAATTTGCAGGCCGGCATCGTCAGTAACACGTAAATTATGGTGATAATTAAGCGGGATATTCTCAGCTTCACACTGTTGCTCAATTTGAGGTCGAGCACCAAAGGCGATAACTAACTTAATTCCCAAGCTGGTTAATAATGCCAGRTCATGTAATAAACTATCAAAATTTGCGGAGCGAATGGTTTCGCCATCAAAAGCAATAACAAAAGTAGCATTGCGATGAGTGTGAATATAGGGCGCAGCAGTACGAAACCAGTTGGTTGTGGTGGYATTTTGAAGCTCTATTTTRGMGTTATTCACCGTTTTCATMATGTTCTTTTTATCATCRAGACAGAAAAACTGCAAAGTTAGTGTAAAATTAGCAGTTAGATTATTAAAAATTGTTTGGTCGGAGAGTCCATTATGCCAGWATATCGTTCAAAAACATCAACYGCRGGCCGTAATATGGCCGGTGCTCGTGCACTTWGGCGTGCGACTGGAATGACTGATGATGATTTTAGCAAGCCAATTATCGCCGTAGCCAACTCATTTACTCAATTTGTACCGGGTCATGTTCATCTAAAAGATATGGGCCAATTAGTCGCAAGAGAAATTGAAAAAGCCGGCGGCGTAGCTAAAGAATTTAATACCATTGCGGTCGATGATGGTATTGCGATGGGTCATGACGGTATGCTTTATTCATTGCCTTCACGTGATCTGATTGCTGATTCAGTTGAATACATGGTCAATGCCCATTGTGCTGATGCCATTGTGTGTATTTCAAACTGCGATAAAATTACGCCAGGCATGTTGATGGCGGCTATGCGCCTTAACATTCCAGTCGTGTTTGTATCGGGTGGCCCGATGGAAGCGGGTAAAACAAAATTAGCAGGTAAAGACGTCAAACTCGACTTGGTTGATGCCATGGTGATGGCGGTTGATCCTAATGCCTCTGATGAAGATGTGGCAAAAGTTGAACGTTCTGCTTGCCCAACCTGTGGTTCATGTTCAGGTATGTTCACTGCGAACTCAATGAACTGCCTGACTGAAGCCTTGGGTTTATCATTACCGGGTAATGGCACAATGTTGGCGACCCATGCCGATCGTGAACAACTGTTCCTAAAGGCTGGCCGTACTATTGTTGATATTGCGAAACGCTATTACGAGCAGGATGACGACAGCGTATTACCTCGTTCTATTGGCTTTAAAGCATTTGAAAATGCAATTGCCTTAGATATTGCAATGGGTGGTTCAACCAATACTATTTTACATTTAATTGCGATTGCACAAGAAGCTGAAATTGATTTCACCATGGATGATATTGATCGTATGTCACGGGTGTTGCCACAGTTATGTAAAGTGGCGCCTAATACGCCGGAATATCATATGGAAGATGTCCATCGTGCTGGTGGCATTATGAGTATTTTAGGCGAGTTAGATCGGGCCGGAAAACTACATACAGATACACCAACAGTCTATGCRCCCACGATGAAAGATGCCTTAGATGAATGGGATATCATGCGTAATCCAAGTGATGCCGTACAAGAGTTCTATCGCGCAGGCCCTGCCGGAATTSCTACCCAAACAGCATTCAGTCAGGCAACACGCTGGGAGACATTAGATGACGATCGTGAAAATGGTTGTATCCGATCAATAGAACATGCTTTTTCCTTGGAAGGTGGCCTAGCGGTACTTAAAGGTAATATTGCAGTTGATGGCTGTGTGGTTAAGTCGGCCGGTGTTGATGAGTCTATTTTAGTATTTGAAGGCCCAGCCCATATTACTGAATCGCAAGATGAAGCAGTTCAGCATATCTTGACTGACCAAGTGGTTGCTGGTGACGTGGTTATCGTCCGTTACGAAGGCCCTGCAGGTGGTCCAGGCATGCAAGAGATGTTGTATCCAACCTCTTATATCAAGTCGAAAGGCTTGGGCAAAGCCTGTGCATTRTTAACCGATGGTMGATTCTCAGGTGGAACATCAGGTTTATCAATTGGTCATGCTTCACCAGAAGCAGCAGCAGGTGGCGCGATTGGTCTAGTACGTAATGGCGATATTATTCGTATTGATATTCCTAATCGAACAATCAACGTATTGTTATCTGATGAAGAATTAGCCGCCCGTCGTGTTGAGCAAGATAAATTAGGCTGGAAACCAGTAGAAGAACGGCCTCGAAAAGTATCTCCAGCCTTAAAATTGTTTGGCATGATGGCAACATCGGCTGATAAAGGTGCAGTAAGAGACTTATCTAAACTGGATTAAAATAGTGATGATTCTTAAATGAAAGACGGGCAGGTTTATTATTAACAATAAACCTGCCTTTTTTTCGAGTAACTCTTTTAATGAAGCATCAAAGGGTCAAGTTAAATAGTGTTATCTGACTGCTCTCGACCCAAAGCGAGTATTGAGAGGTACTAATAAATTGGGCTGATTATTGTTTCAGCTTGAAGGCATGATAATTATGGAATATGAATTTCAGCGTGATACCGCAACAGGTACTTTACTCGCTAGTTTTAGTATGGATCTAGAAGCATTAGACTTTTGGTTTGTCGAGGAGCTAGGGGAGAGTGCAGAAAAATATGAAGAGATCCGCCAAGCCATCACTAAATTGCAGCTTAAGCAGCTGAGTGATTGGCGTAAGGTAGGAAAATCACTATCAATTGAACTCGATGCTGAGCAAGTTAGGGTTTTTGCTAATGGACTTGAAAGTGATGAAGAAGTTGAGCTTGAAGATGCAATGTCTATTTACGATGGTGAATCAGAAGCTTTTTGTGGCTTAGATGACTTCCTTATTGCACTAGAGAGTTGGCGTTCCTTTATAGATGAAAGTTATTAATGTCTGCGAATGAAAAACGCACTTAAATTATATTAGTTTATGAGAAATMAACTTGAGCAAGGATTTATAAAGCCTTCCAATCAAGGAAGAGAAGGAAGAGAAGGTACTTGCCCTTATTGTGGTAAGGGGAGGATTCCATCAAAAAAGAAAGAACATATTTTTAATGCCAGCTGGGGTGGCAAGGCATCAAGTAAGAAGTTGATTTGTGATAGTTGTAATGCACGTTTTGCAAGAACAATTGATCTTGCGTTTAAACCTATAACTGATAGAGTTCAAAATATGTGGGGGATGGCTCCAAATAGGAGTAAAAAGGTTCCAGAGATACATATCGAAGATGGCTTAGTTATAGGCCCTTATAATATATTACATGGAAAAGGCATTACCTTTGATTACACTGAAGAAGATCATAAATTTAACTTTAAAATATCAGCTAACTCAAAGTCAGAGATTAAAAGATTTATAGATAATGGAGAACTAGAGACTGCTATTGGAAAAACGTTGACAGATAAACACAAAGAAGAGATAAAGGCTCAGCTAACATTTACAGATAAACAAGAAACGGAACCAACATATTCCCAACCAAGACTGAAGGTGAGTATTGACCTTAAGGACCAATATCGTTCTGCAATGCATACAGCTATTAAGACTATTCTGCTCTACACTCCATCATCATTGAATCAATTTGGTTTTAAACAAGCAATCGACTTTATTTATTCTGGACATAGTGACTTCCGGGACTTTGCACTGCTAACGAAAGAGTTTGTGCTACCGCCTATCGAAACGCCTACTGCAAATTTTGTAAGCATTTATTTTAGTAGGAAGTATAAAAAAATAATTGGTTGCTTTAGCCTTCAAAATAGAATTAAATTAAGTTTCATACTGGCAGAGTATGATGGAAATCAAGATGTAATGATGCTTGTTTCAGAAGGCTTTAATGGCGGTCCTAATTTATTTGCATTCAAGGCGGTAGTGCCTAGTCATCTTTCGGCTCTACCTTTAGTTGAAATAACATCAGATTCTTTAACTGACGCTGATATTGAAAATATGATTAAAGATTTATTTATACACATTCAGTACAAAGATGGACAACAGATAAAGGAAAATTTGGCAGAATACTTTCAAAATGACAAATAATTTAAGGGTGTCCTAGATAAGTAAAATGTTCTAGGATGGTAACACGAGAAAACTTAGATTCAGTTGGTATTAAGTCGCTTAATTGAACTGTTTGTAACGGGTTTAACTGTTCGAATAGCTTGATGTGAAGAAGTCCGCTGCGAGTTATAGAAGATAATATATGAGTATAGTGAGCACCTTGAATTAATCGTGATTCGATAGTTTGCTCGAGATTAAAGCAGCAGCGACTACAAAAAGTGATGAAGTAATCAAGCAGCCGATTAAGCCAGAATATTGAAACATTAAACCTGATAACACGGTGCCAGCTAAGCGGCCACCGGCATTGGCCATATAATAAAAACCAATATTCATTGATACTTTATCGTGATCTGACCATTCAACGATTAAATAAGAATGTACGGCTGAGTTAATGGCAAATACGATGGCAAACAAACTCAGGCCGGTAATGATGACCCATGTAGGTTCAACACCTTGGTAAAGTGCCAGGGCAATAGCTGCTGGAAATAGCATTAATAGCCAGGCTAGCCAGTGGGCCGTGCTTCCTGTGGGATGATGGCCTCTTAATAGTGTAGGGGCGAAGGCTTGTACGATGCCATAGCCGAGAATCCATAAGGCCAAGAAGCTACCGACTTGTTGGAAATCCCAGCCTAAACTGGCTGTGAGGTAAACAGGTAGTGCGACTACAAACCAGACATCTCGTGAGCCAAATAAGAAAAAGCGTGCAGCAGATAACCAGTTGATAGCCGAGGTATTAGAAAACAGTTGGCCGAATTTGGCTTTGTGTTTAGTTTTGCCTAGATCTCTGGGCAATAACAGCCAGGTTAGAACTAATACCGCGAATAAACTGCCTGCCAAGATATATAAGGCAGTTTGGAAGCCATAGACCGCGAGTAATAAGCCGCCTAAGAAATAGCCTACGCCTTTTAATGTGTTTTTAGATCCAGTAAGTGCCGCCACCCATTTAAACAAGGTTTTTGATGATTGTTGGCTATTATCACTACTGGGTATAAATAGTTTGACGCTAGCTTTGGCACTCATTTTATTTAAGTCTTTAGCTATGCCGGATAACGCTTGAGCAGCCATGACATAAATAACGGTGAGGTACTCGACTGGTACGGTCAGCATCATTAAGGCAATGACTTGCATCGCCATGCCAATATGCATGGTGTTATTGAGGCCGATACGTGAGCCTAACCAGCCGCCGACTAGATTGGTGATAATGCCAAAAAACTCATAAAACAAGAACAGACTGGCAATAGCTAAAGGGCTGTAACCTAGCTGGTGGAAGTAAAGCACCACCAACATACGAATAGCACCATCTGTAAGTGTAAACCCCCAGTAGCCGAGGGTAATAACAGCATAGTTTTTTAGACTAGAACTGCCGTTGTTCATGGTTAGATAGTTTTAGCAATCATATGAGCAATATCCACCATGCGGTTCACATAGCCCCACTCATTGTCATACCACGCTAATATTTTGACTTGGGTATTATTAATGACCATGGTTGAAGGCGCATCAACAATACCTGAGCGTGGATCGTTGGTGTAATCAGCTGAGACTAGAGGACGAGTCTCAAAACCTAATATGCCTTGTAGTCTACCTTCTGATGCCGTTTTGAATAAGGCATTCACTTCATCTTTTGTCGTAGGGCGATTTGCTTCAAACACAAAGTCCACCAGCGAACCATTTAATAAAGGAACTCGCACAGCAGAACCATTGAGTTTTCCCTTAAGTTCAGGGAATATCGTTGTAATTGCTTTGGCTGATCCCGTGGTGGTGGGGATCAGGGATTGACTACTAGCACGTGCTCGACGTAAGTCTTTATGGCCTTTATCAACAATAGTTTGGGTATTGGTGATGTTATGAATAGTGGTCATTGAACCATGTTTAATACCGATTTCAGCATGCATAACATCGACAACAGGTGCGAGGCAATTAGTGGTGCAAGATGCTGCGGTAATGATGTGATGTTTATCAGCATCATATTGCGGGTGGTTAACACCATAAACAAGGTTTAAAGCTGGATCAGGACAAGGAGCCGATACTAAAACCTTTTTAACGCCTTGGTCAAAATAGCTTTGTAACTGTTGCTCGCTTTTAAACTGGCCTGAACATTCTAGAATCAGATCAACATTAAGCTCAGCCCAATTAACATCGTTGGGTGTTTCAAGCTGACTAAACGAAATGGTCTTGCCATCAATATGAATGCCATCATCATCGCCGGAGATGTGTTTGTCTGCTCCCCAACGGCCATGAATTGAGTCAAATTCAAGCAAATGAGCATGGCATTCGGCATCGCCTTTAATCTCATTGATATGAACAATTTCTAACTCTTCACTATCCCAAGCGACTTGCATTGCAAGCTTGCCCATTCGGCCGAAGCCGTTAATGCCTACACGAATTGTCATGGTTTAAATCTTTTAAAGGTGAGAAAAGGAGCTAGAAGCTCCCCCAGCTATTTTTCTTTTGAATACGTAGGCGAGGTAATATAAGGCCTAAGAATATACCGGCAAATAAAACTGCTGCACCGATAAGAAACCAACGTTTTGCTTCACTGTCTTTTAAGCTGCTATTTTCTATGATTAGTGATTGAATTTGATTATCAATTTGCTGAAGCTGCTCTTTTAAACGGCGGTTATCATTGCTTAATGCCACTGCATTTGAAGCGGTACGTTTTAATTCATTGAGCTCTTTAGTTAAGCGTTGTGCAGTTTCTTTTAAACCTGAGTTCTCGCTGGTAGAGCTTGAGTTTTGTGAAGATAGGCTGGTCATCTCTTCTTTAGAATTAGCTAATTTTAGCTCTAGATTAGCCACTTTCTGTTCACTGGAAGCTAAACGGTTGCGTGTACTTGGCATATTGCTTAAAAAACGAGTTAATACCCAACCTTCTACGCCTGAGCTAGTTCTTACTTTTGAATAACCGTTCGGATCTGTTTCAAGAATTGATAATTTAGTGCCACTGGAGACCATTTTCTTAGTACGATATTTCACCCCTTGGCCGGCGCGAAGATTGATTTCTAGCTCATCAGTGACATAACGAGTCGTGGCAGCAGTGGCAGTACTGATGTTCACACTAAAAATGCTGAGAGAAAGAAGTAAAAAAGTAATCAAATTTTTCATGGTAAACCGTTCACTAATCTTAGAGTTGAGCTGGTTATTCTATCACGTTATCAGACTCGACAATCTGATTAAAAATGGCTGAATGGAACGATTTAATTAAGCTCACTTTCATCACTTTGTAATATAAGGCTGCTATCTTTCCGGCAGATAAAAAAAGATATAAAAAAGAAGGCTAAAAAAGATGGAAACAATGAGAGTTTTATTTCTGTGCACAGGTAATGCATGTCGTTCACAGATGGCAGAAGGATGGGCGAGAGAATTAGCAGGCGATATTATCAAAATAAAATCTGCTGGTATCGAAGCACATGGGCAAAATACACACGCCATTAATGTGATGAATGAAGTTGGAATTGATATTTCACAGCAAGAATCTATTAGAATTAATGCTGAAATGTTGGAATGGACAGACTTGCTTGTCACCTTATGTGATAACGCCGAAGAACAGTGTCCGGTGATTAGTCCTCATACGATGAAGCTGCATTTACCTTTAGCTGATCCTGCAAAATTTAGAGGAACAGAAGAAGAGGTTTTAGCCGAGTTTCAAGAAGCAAGAGAAAAAGTACGCCAACGAGTGGAATACGTTATTGAGCAAATAACAGCCTCAGTTAAGAAATAAAGGCTTTATTTTTTAACTGAGGTCGGGTTTTTTCAGTTGGTAACAGCTGTTACCCACTTTCTTCTTAGCTAAGGATTTTGCAATCGTTGCATATCCAGCAAGATCGGCTTCATCATTAATTGAGTTAAAATCTGCCACTCGCACCGCACCGATAGATAAGGCCAATAAGGGATAAGACATTGTTTTACCATGACGGTCTAAGGCTGTCATTCCCTTTTTTTCTAAATGCTCTGGGTTGTAAAATTGACTGTGAAGCTTGGTCAGTGCCACTAAAATCTGATCACACCGTTGTTGCCAATCTGTACTTTCAAATAAGATAATAAAGTCATCTCCACCGACATGACCAACAAAATCAAGAGTGGGATCGATGTGTGATACCAATAAATCAGCCGTTGCAGTAATGACTTTATCACCCTTAGCAAAGCCATAAATATCGTTATAAGGCTTGAAGTTATCCAGGTCGAAATAGCACATCACCACATCACGTTGCTGGTTTATTGCTTCTGTAGTGTGCTTACTAATAGGTACATTACCAGGCAGGCCACTAAGTGGATTGGCATGACGAGCGGTAGTGATCTGTAATTCAGTAATTTGTTTTAATAAGTCCATCAAGCTACCAATACCTTGGTAGAGATTATTATCGGTAATAATAAAGATACTATGCTGCAAAGCGCTATCTTGGCTGGTAATTTGTTGGCTTAATGACTCCAGCGGCAGGGACGTATCAGCAGTGATAGGCTGGGTATCCATAAAACGATAAATAGGTTTTCGACCATGTAAGTCACGGCCATAGCGGCTGGCATATAAGGTTAAAAATTCATCTCGCCACACAATACCTGCAATTGAATTATCATCTTTTACGACAGGCAAAGCGGATAGTTCAGGTGCATTATGAAAACGTTCGCCTACATGATTAACATCATCTGATGTTTTAACGGGAGTCAGTGGCGTTAATAAGCTACGAACTAAGGTATTTGCACGAGGTGCATTAATTTTGAACGAAGGGCTATTTTTCCGTTTAGAGAATAATTCAGGCAGAATAATTAGTTGGGGCATAGGGGCAGGTCGGCCAAAATAGTAGCCTTGGGCAAACTCAATTTTCATTTCATGTGAGGTTAAATATTCTTCACGAATCTCAATGCCTTCACCAATCACACGGCAGTTGATGCTTTTGGCAAGGTCAACCATTGATTGAACGAACTGGCGCTTATGCTGATCATCGTGAATATCTTGCATAAAATGCCGATCAATCTTCACAAAATCAGGCTGGATTTCAGACCATGTTCGCAAACCCGAATAGCCCGCGCCTAAATCATCTAAGGCAATTGAAAACCCCATGCTACGGTAATGATCGGTGGCATCCCGCATCAACGTGTAATCATCGATAGGATATTGCTCAGTAAGCTCAATTACGACTTGTTTGGCTGGTAACCCGGCCTGTTTTATAAAATCTAAGGTGAGACCATGTTGATAGTCTTGTTGTAATAACACCTCAGGAATGGTGTTAATGAATAATTTAGCCTCAATATTAAGTTGGCCAAAACGTTTAATCGCCACTTCACGACAGAGTAAATCTAACTCAGCCAAACGACCGGTACGGCTAGCGGCATCAAATAGGTTTAACGGTGAATGTAATGCACTATTAGAAGGGCCCCGAATCAATGCTTCATAGGCATAAATCTTATTTTCTTTCATTGATACGATAGGTTGAAACAAGGGTGTTAGTGCTGCATTAGCCAAAATCTCATCAAGAGATTGAGACTGTAAATATTCATCTTTGGTCATGAGTGATCTCAAAAATTAAACTGAATAATTGTTTATAAATACATCTCGAAAAGAGAACAAGTGTATTTATGTGTAGGTTTTCTAAATGAAGATAGGAACAATCATTTAGGTGTTACTTGGCAATAATCAAGATTTAACCCTAAAAAAAATCCTTACTAGAACAATGCCTAGTAAGGATTTAGGGTCATAAGTTTATTAACTTAATCTTTTTCGTTTACCATTTAGCTTGTGCACGGAACTTGATAGCAGAAGGCTCTTGATCTGTGTCAGCGCCATTTTGATCCCATGATGTAATGTGGTCATAGTTCAGCATTAAACGAACGTTTTGAGTTGGGTAGTAGTTCAAACCAATTGTCCATTTCTTCGCTTCGTCATCACCCGCAAGGTTGCCATCATCAATGTCTAAGCTTTCAAAGCGAGCTGCAACTTGCCATGCACCTGCAGAAGATTTAGGTTTAACACCTGATGTGTAACCTTTTTTCCATTTTAATGATTCGCCAGTCAAGAAATAACCTGCTTCAATTGCAAAACCATCAATATCGATATCATTGTTAGCGATTGCACTATCTGCTGAGTAATCTAAGTATTCTGCCATTGCGTGGAATGAACCATACACACCTAAAGCATCAATAGTAAAGGCATCTGAACCATCATAATCGCCAGCTGCAATACTACCTGAGCTGATTTTAGTATGATCTTTATGAGCCACTAAATGTTGTGAAAACTTAAAGCTACTTTCATTGTCGCTGACATTCATATAACCAGCACCAATTTGTAGAAGATGGTTTTTATCTTCCATATAAGGTAGGAATGAACCACGTAAGGCAAAAGTCGTACCGGTGTCATCTTCATCGGTGTAACCACCTTTGATTGAACCAACAGTGACACTACTTGCTAATGTCCATGAATAATCTTTGGCTGCCAATGATACAACTGCACCACTTTGACGAGCAGGTGAGATGTTGCTGTCAGCGAACAGTGGACGGTCCATAAAGGTCATGTATTTTGAGCTGACTTTAGTGTTTAAACCAAAAGGAATATGTGATTGACCTAATTTTAAACCAAATTTAGTATCGTTAAATTTAGTACTGTATTTAATGTAGGCATCTTTAACGACTACTTCTTTGCTGTCAGAGTTGTTACCTGTTGCGAAATCAGCTTCAAATTTGTAGCCCCAATCGTAAACGCTACCTTGGAAACCTAAACGAGCACGACGTAATTCAGTACCATCCCAATCATCACTTGAGTTATTAGAGTCAGCATCAGCTGAGACTGCATCCCACATTACACGACCGATAGGTTGGAAAGACCAGTTGCCATCTGTGCTAGCAATTTTAAGTTTACCTTTAGTGGTTACTTTAACGCCTGATTTACCTGCTTTTTCAACTTTAGCATCAGTGGCATCAAATGCTTCTTTATCTGCTCTAGCTGCGCTTGTTAGTAAGTCGAAGTCTTGTGCGCTGATAGTACCTTTGTCGCGCAATACTTTAAGAAGGTCAACCATTGCATCGTTGTTAGCTTGTGCTGGGGCAACTGCCGCGCCAAATAGTGTTGCTGCAATTAAAAGAGATGTTGTTTTAAGTTTCAAGGGATTATCCTCATTAATTAATAATAAAAGCTGGTCGGAGTCATGTCCGAGTGGGCACACATTAACGCTGATATATTTCAGCTTTATGAACAAGGTGTGACAGTTTTGTGACAGCTATTAATTCGGGAAGATTAGGAAATAAAAAACTAGGGGATAAATACGATAAAATTAGTTAAGCTGTTGATATGTATTGAAAGTGGGTTTTTTTTAGGCCAGTTCTACTATGTTGCTTTTATACAACAAAGGGCTGTTTTACTTGAAATTTAGTATTTATGTCTCAATATAGCGGGTATGTTTACTGTCATATAAAGAGTGGTAATGTATGTTTCGTGTCTTATTGTTAGGTTTTTTACTGATACCTTTAATTGAAATCTACTTTCTAATTCAGGTAGGGGAAGTGATTGGTGCGGGTTGGACTATTCTTGCGATCGTCGCTACGGCTGTCATCGGGGTTAATTTACTGCGAGCCCAAGGCGCATCGACCTTATTGCGAGCACAGGCTAATATGCGCCAAGGCAGTTTACCTGCGATGGAGATGATGGAAGGCATTGTATTGGCTGCAAGCGGAATATTGTTATTGACGCCGGGGTTTTTCACCGACTTTTTTGGTTTTATCTTATTAGTACCTTTCTGCCGGCAATCCCTTATAAGAAAGATAGGTGGACAATTTACTGTGCGTGGTCAGGCTCGGTATACACATCAGACTCAAAATGATTCGACTATTATTGAAGGTGAAATTGTCGACAACAAGGAAGACCGACACTTAAAGTAAGTTTTTCACTTTGAACACTTGAAGTTTATTTTAATGGCCCCA
>NVVP01000011.1 GCA_002402245.1 Gammaproteobacteria bacterium
GGAATAGTGGCATAATTTTCTTCAATAATATGAACCTGATCATTTTGTATGGCATCAATATATTTTAGACTTTGCCAATGTTTTTTAGCGGCGACAAGATCGGTTTGATGATCATCAGCTTCGGGAAACACATCAAGAATAACTTCAGGGTTAAGCTGCATAATGCCTTCGATAGACACAGAGGGAACACTTAGGCTTTGGCCTGTATAAGCATTACGACCACCTGAAATTGAAATTAAGTCATTATAAAAATCATGCTGACCGGCAATATAGATTTGTTCAATTTGTTCGCTAGCCATACTGTGGCCAATGGTTACCATTACTTTCGGTCGGGGTAAGCCCGCTACTTTTTGTTTGATACGGTTTATTTCTTTATCCATATTGCTAACGATTTTTAATGCTTGGTCTTGATGTTGGGTGTAATCACCGATTAGGCTGATTGAGTGTTTAATATCATCTAAGCGAGAATTTTTTAGTGCTAGGGTTTTGATATTAAGTTGTTGTAAGTGTTTAATTGTTTTAGTTTGATTATTTAATAAAATAACTACATCAGGCTGTAATGCTAGAATAATTTCTAAATTAGGATTAATAAATCCACCCACTTTAGGCAAGTTCTGTGCTTGGATTGGATAATCACAGTAATCAGTTACTCCGACCACGCGATCAGCAAGATCAAGGCTAAAGAGCATTTCAGTAATCGCCGGTGATAGGCTAATAATACGTTGTGACGCTGGATGGTTATTATCTTGAGTGGTCATTGTTGATTTGAGCACAATAATGAGGCTAGTCAATAGGATAATGAATAAAACAAGTAGGCCAACACGGCGCATAATTAAGGTCTTAATTGAATAAAGCTGACTATTATAAGCTATCTAGCACCGCGATAAGTGTTGTCACTTTTTATAAATAGATTGAGTATAAGCTTTGTTATAATCTGCTTCTAAAGAGAGTGGCTGTAGGCTAAATTAAAATTAAATGATGAGGTAGTTAATGCACGAATTAAAAACAGTGTTGGATAGGGCGGAACGTTTGTATACATTAGATGAAATTGATGGTGCATTGAATCAATTAGCTAAGGATTTAACCCTCAGATATTCCGAAAGCAATCCACTTGTTTTATGTGTGATGAATGGTTCGGTAGTGACGACGGGCCACTTATTACCGAAGTTACCTTTTGTACTAGAGCTCGATTATATTCATGTGACTCGCTATGGCGATAAAACAGTGGGCGGTGAGCTTAACTGGCTGCATAAACCTACTAGTGAGTTAGCAGGCCGTGACATTATTTTGCTTGAAGATATTTATGACGAAGGCATCACGCTACATACATTACGACAGTATTGTGAGTCTGCAGGGGCCAAGTCGGTGAGTTGCGTTACGTTGATTGATAAGATTCATGATAATAAAACAGGTCAAACACCTGAGTTTATAGGCTTAACAGTGCCAAACCGTTATGTATTTGGTTTTGGTATGGATTATCAAGGCTATTGGCGAAATGCACCGGGTATTTACGCTATTAAGGAAACTAAATAATGACTGGCTTAGCAATTATTGGCGGCACAGGACTGACTTCATTATCAGGCCTTGAAGTAACTGATAAACAGTTTATTGAAACACCTTTTGGTCAACCTTCAAGTGCTTTATTTATGGGGAGGTTTGCGGGTAAAAAGGTTGTTTTTCTTCCTCGACATGGTGAAGGTCACACCGTTCCCCCTCATAAAATTAATTATCGAGCTAATTTATGGGCATTAAAGCATGCGGGTATAAGTAAGGTTATTTCTATTGCAGCAGTCGGAGGCATTCACGATGATTTAGCGCCGGGTACTTTAGCGGTACCTGAGCAAATTATTGATTACACCTATGGTCGAGAACAAAGCTTTTATAGTGACAACTTTAGTCCAGATAAGCATTTAGACTTTAGCTATCCGTACACTGAATCGTTACGCAAGCTAATTCTAGACTCGGCTGATAAACAGCAGATTGCGATTAAAAATGGTGGTGTGTATGGTGCTACGCAAGGCCCTAGGCTTGAAACTGCTGCTGAAATCAAGCGTCTCAAACAAGATGGCTGCGATATGGTGGGCATGACCGGTATGCCGGAAGCGTATCTAGCTCGTGAGCTGGGGATTGATTATGCCTGCTGCGCCTTAATGGTGAATTGGGCAGCAGGTTTAAGTGATGGTGTGATTACCATGAAGCATATTGAGCAGACTATTAATGAAGGTATGACTGAGATTAAACAGCTGTTAGCTGAAATTATTCAGACACAATAGCGACCGCCTCAGAAGGCAGCGAGAAGGTTTCAAGAGACTGTTCGCTTTGCTGCTGTGATGCGGGTGATTTAATAGGCACTATTTTTAATAAAGCACCCAGTTTAGGGTGATCAAAGAAATAAAGCTTTTTAGTGCGAATTCGACGAGACTCTTCTAAATGTGGGTTTCGAACTAGAGTATCGCTTGTTAAGTAATTTTCATCATCGACGAAAGTGGCCGTGAGCGGCTTATTTTCTAATAACCAAAGATCGAGTGCGGCATGCAAATAAGTGGATTTGTATAAACGTATTTTTCCATCCAACATGCCAGATCCTACTTTAACTGACTTAGCACTACGCTTTCTCATAATAGGTTGTTGCCATGCACGGTGATAATGCACGCGATATTTAGATGACCGATTCAAGCGAGCAGCATCATTAACAAGGGTACTTACACCGGTAGAATGAATTAGTGAATTGTTCGAACTTGGTGAGAAAGAAGCGGTTACTTTCTTGTCCATTTCTGGCCATTGCTCATCTGTTACGGTATCGAGTTGTTCAAAAACAATAAGTTCAACGTGATACCACTGGGCTGCATGCGCAGACATACTGATGAAAAGCAGGCTAATACTGATAAAAAGTGTATGAAGTTTCATAAATCCATTTTTACTAATACAAAAATCGCTATTGTCTAACGTAAATGACAAAATGTCCAAGCCTTATATTGAGAAGGCTGGTATGATTCAAGTTTTATACTTTTAGTAAATTTTAGGGGAAGGTAATGGAAGGCGTTTCGATATTTGTATTATTCTTTTTAGTGCTTGTTATAGTCTTTCTTTTAATGGCCGTTCAGTCGGTACAGCAAGGGCTTGAGTATACTGTTGAGCGATTTGGGCGTTATACCAAAACCTTACGTCCTGGCTTAAATTGGATTATGCCAGTGATGGATAGTGTTGGTGCCAAAATTAATATGATGGAACAAGTGTTAGATGTTCAATCACAAGAAATTATTACCAAAGATAATGCCATGGTACGAGTTGATGGCGTGGTGTTCTTTCAAATAGTGGATGCGGCTAAAGCGGCTTATGAAGTTAATAACTTAAATCATGCGATATTGAATTTAACCCAAACTAATATCCGTACTGTAATGGGGTCGATGGATTTAGATGAATTATTATCAAAACGTGATGAAATCAATACACGACTTTTAACGGTTATTGATGAAGCAACCACACCTTGGGGCGTTAAAGTAACCCGTATCGAAATTAAAGATATTGCGCCACCACCTAAATTAGTCGAAACAATGGAAAGACAAATTACTGCTGAGCGTGAAAAGCGTGCCAATATTTTAGAGGCGGAAGGTCTTCGTCAAGCTGAAATATTAAAAGCAGAAGGTGAGAAGCGCGCCGTCGTATTAGATGCTGAAGGTCGAAGAGAAGCAGCATTTCGTGATGCTGAAGCAAGAGAACGTATGGCTGAAGCTGAAGCACGTGCCACTACCATGGTGTCAGAAGCAATTGCAAAAGGTGATATCCAAGCGATTAATTATTTTATCGCCCAAAAATACATTGAATCATTGAAAGATATTGCCTCAGCGGATAATAGTAAAGTAGTCTTTATGCCTCTTGAAGCAAGCAGTGTGATTGGCTCATTAGGTGGTATTGCCGAATTGGCTAAGAACGCATTCAATAAAGGATAGTAATTATGGATGTCTTTGTGATTGATTTTTGGCATTGGTGGATGTTGGCCGTTGCGATGGTTATTCTAGAAATGTTAGCACCGACATTCTTTGCTCTATGGTTAGGCGTATCTGCGTTTATAACCGGCCTAGCATTATATTTTATGCCTGAGATGTCGTGGGAATCACAAGTTTTCCTATTTTCAGTATTAGCCTTGTTGAGTATTATTGCTTGGCGTTCTTATTATAAGAAAAATCCTATTGAGACCGATGAGCCTTTATTAAATCGCCGTGGTGAGCAATATGTTGGCCGAGTAATTACCTTGCAAGATCCTATTGTAGATGGCCAAGGTAAAGTTAAAGTCGATGATTCAACATGGAAAATTGAAGGTGATGATTGCCCTGCGGGAACCAAGATAAAAATTATCAAAGTTAATAATGTGGTATTTCAAGTTGAGGTTATTAGCTAAACAAGATGGCAGCATTTTTTAATACCGGTTTAACTCAGCAGCAGTTTTTGGATGAGTATTGGCAGAAAAAGCCGCTACTCATCCGCCAAGCTTTTACAGATTTCGAGTCACCCATCTCGCCCGAAGAGTTGGCAGGTTTAGCCTGCGAGGATGATATTGAGTCTAGGTTAATAGAAGAAAGAGGGCCTGATAGTGCGTGGCAGGTGACCAATGGCCCCTTATCTGAACAAGACTTTGCTCGACTGCCAGAAACAGATTGGACTATGTTGGTTCAAGATGTCGATAAACACATTCCTGAATTTCAGGCCTTGCTTGATCCCTTTCGTTTTATCCCTAATTGGCGTCGTGATGACTTGATGGTGAGTTATGCGCCCCAAGGCGGTACTGTGGGCCCTCATACTGATGGTTATGATGTATTTCTATTGCAAGCAATGGGCTCTCGGCATTGGCAAGTGGGAGGCAAAGCAATTCATGATGCAAAAATAGTTGAAGATCTAAGTTTACAAATATTAGCTGAGTTTGATCCTGAACAAGAATGGGACTTACAGCCCGGCGATATGCTGTATTTACCGCCACACTTTGCACACCATGGTGTGGCATTAAATGACTGTATGACATTTTCTATTGGTTTTAGAGCGCCTTCACGCACTGACTTGTTGGATGGCGTAATTAATACCTTATTAGAGCACGAACTGGGCAAAGCACGTTACAGTGATGCTGACTTATTAGTCTCAGCCGATTCAAGTGAAATTGATGAGGCAGCAGTGCAGCGCTTAACTAAGCTATTACATGATGCGATTGATGAGTCGACACCCTTATTAGCCCAAGTCTTAGGTAAGTTTGTTACCGAAACTAAGCAAAGCTTAGTCTCTTTTGCAGCTGAAACTGAAGATGAATTAAGCAATGTTGATGCGTTAGACCAACAGTTTTCTCAAGGACAGCAATTACAACGTAGTGTTTATCATCGTTTTGCATGGACTAAAATAGCTGATAAAACCCAGCTATTTATGGCGGGTGAAGTGTATGAGTTACCCGTGTCGAGTGGTGGCTACTTAGCCATGCTTACTGAAAACCAAATTATTGGCGAACAAGACTGGCAACAACTAAAGCAGGATCCTGCTGTTGCTAATCTTTTATGCCAGTTAATTGCAGAAGGTGGCTGGTTCTGGCAATAGTATTAGCTAGATAAGCCACGTTCAAATTGCGTTTTATGGCATTTTGGACATGGTGGGATTCGACTGGTCTTTTTGAAGTGAACCAGCGTGCCACAGCTTTGACAAGCTAGCGTACCAATACTAGTAATCTCACCAGTATGGTATTCAGTTGCTTGCTTGGCCTGAGCGGCTAATTGCGCAAGTTCTGAGCGTGTTTTATCAGCTACTTTGGCAAATACATCAAGTAAACGGTCTTCGATAAGGCTTAAATCAAACTTGAACCACGAAGATAGCTCTTGACCTGAGTGGTTAATATACTCCGCTGCATGATGAATATCACGGCGTAAATAGGCGGCTAGCTTTTCTGCCTCATCTTGACTTATTTCTTTTAGTTCAATGGCTTGCAGTTTTGCCTTTTCGATATTACTATGCAACACAGGCAATGCTTGCTGCTCAGCTGAATCAATCAGTTTTTCGATGCGATTCATCATATTGTCATAAGCGGCGACCAATTTTTTTTCTAATTCTTGTTCATTCATCGTATACCCCTTTAAACCTTGGCTTCTTTAGGGTAAGTTAGCACATAAAAATTATTTGGAGAATTAAATGTTATCTGCTCGCAGTGTATTTTTATTTGGAACCCTTATATGTGCGTCAATGGTTGGCGTGGCTGGTTATTTCCAAATGATTGACCATTTAGAACCGTGTCCTTTATGTATCCTTCAACGTGTCTTTACAGCCGCCGTTGGCGTGGTTTTTCTACTCGGGTTTGCGCACAATCCGAAACGTTTGGGTATTAAAGTGTACGGTTTATTTGCGATGCTTTTAGCAATAATGGGTGCAAGTATTTCAGGCCGCCATGTGTGGTTGCAAAATATGCCAGCCGACCAAGTGCCTAGTTGCGGACCAGGTTTAAACTTTATGCTAGAAAATTTCCCACTAAATGATGCGCTTAATATGATTTTGAAAGGGTCTGGTGAGTGTGCTGAAGTGTTGTGGACATGGTTAGGATTGAGTATCCCTGCATGGACATTAGTCGCATTCATTACGCTAACGTTATTAAGCTTGAAGTTGCTTTTCTGGAAAGAGAGTAGACAGAATATTTTTTCTTAGACTGAATGGTTACTCAGCTGAAGCTTGAGTAACCATTCAAGCAATCAATATCATCTTAAAGCGTATTTAAAATAGAGCTTGAGATAGTGATTGAAAAGAAGGAGCTGGATCCAGCCCATTTTTATCGATGCGATAAGATCGCGATAAAAATTGAATTTAACGTGCGCGGTAAGTAATACGACCTTTGCTTAAATCATAAGGTGTAAGTTGAACTGTTACTGTGTCACCCGTTAAAATTCTGATGTAGTTCTTACGCATTTTTCCTGAAATATGAGCAGTAACAACATGTCCATTTTCTAGTTCAACGCGGAAAGTAGTGTTAGGCATTGTATCGATAACAGTACCTTCAAATTCAATATGTTCTTCTTTTGCCATAAAATATAATCTATATTCTTCGAAATAAAACGACCATTTTGACGTATAACCACTTATTATTCAATGTTTTTCATGATTTAAGTGCTTGCCAATCCTGTTCGATATAGCCTTCAAGGCCCGAAAAGTTTTGTTTATATTTCATTTTTTGGCAATCTTCAATCCAATAGCCAAGGTATAACCATGTTAAACCGAGTTCTTGAGCTAGATTGATTTGTTGCAGAATGCTGTATGTACCCAAACTTCTGGCCTCAAAATCAGGGTCAAAAAAAGTATAAAGTGCGGACAGGCTGTTTTCTACAATGTCGGTAACTGCGACCGAAATTAGTTTTCCTTCTTCTCTAAACTCAATAAATCGGGTCTCAGACCAATCACTAATTAAAAAGTGGCTATAACTCTCAATGGTTGGATTATCCATACCACCACCAACATGCCGAGCAGTTAAATAGCGACAATAAAGATCATAATGTTCGCGTTTAAATTCTGCTGGCAGGATAGTACGGCTGAGGGTTTTATTACGTGAAAGGCAGCGACGTTGGCTGCGAGAAAGCTTAAATTTTTTGGTATTGATTCGCACTGGTACGCAAGACTGACATTCACCACAGTTAGGCCTATAACTGTGATCGCCACTGCGTCTAAAACCGTGGGCAATCAATTGACTATACAGGTGATTAGTCATCGGTTTATTAGGGTCTGGATAAATATTTTGTGCTTGCCTACCTGCTATATAAGAGCAGTCATGCGGTGCATCTTGATAAAACTGAATTTGATTATCGGAATTGGTGCTACTCATTCGGGTACTGCCACGTTTCATTAGCACGTGGTTGCTCACACAATGTGGTCATCATCGTAATAAAATCAGCACGGTCAATTTCTTCGGCCCCTAGGCTTTCAAGGTGACTTGAATACACTTGGCAATCAATTAAAGGAAAACCCCATTGAGCCAGTTGTTGGCAAAGTGTGACAAAAGCAATTTTAGAACTATCTCGGACAGAGCTGAACATCGATTCACCAAAAAACATATGGCCAATAGCAATGCCATAAAGCCCACCGACGAGTTTGTCACCTTGCCAGCACTCAACACTATGAGCGTAGCCTTGTTCATGTAAGTCGGTATAAGCATCAATCATTTCTGGGTGGATCCATGTGTGATTATCACTATCATCAGCGTCACTTCTTAATTGTGCACAGGCGGTAATGACCTGTCTAAAAGCACGATCAAAACTGACGGTGAGCGAAGTGGTGCGTAAGGTTTTTTTTAGGCTTTTAGATAGTTTGATATTGTCGGTAAACAACACCATACGAGGATCAGGGCTCCACCACAAAATAGGATCATGTTTGTTAAACCAAGGGAATACACCATGCTGATAGGCATTGAGTAAGCGTTGTGCAGATAAGTCTCCGCCAACGCTTAATAGGCCATCATCAAGCGCGTGCTCAACAGGAGGGAAGGGCGCATCAGACGATGACGCTAAGCGTGTCAGCGCCATTTATTAGTCTTTCAGTTGAGTATTAAGCTCTTTAGCCCAGTGAATAGCATCTAAGTAAGTACGAGAAATTACTTCAGCAGGTAGCGGTGAAGCATCAATAGCTTTCCAATCACCTTTTTCATAGGCTAAAACATCATGTAATGCACGGCCAGCAGCACCGCCATGACGCGTTAATGCTTGATTCAGCTCATCTGATAAAGGTAAGTTATTCAGTAAGCTTGGCAGTGGCTTGTCCATCAGTGCATCTAAACTGGAGAAGAAGCCTGCAGCAAAAAATAGCTCAGGATCGCCTTTATAATATTTAGATAATAATTCACACATTTTGGCTCTAGCCATGGCTACAATACGTAGCTCGTTAGGTTTGTCATCAAGGCCGGATAAGCTTAATAAACTCGCCCATGTTTTAATCTTCTTTGCACCAAGCAATACAATCGCTTGCTTAATATTATCAATTTTATTAGGCAAGGCGAAAAAGGCTGAATTGATTAGGCGTAGCAACTTGTAGCTTAATACGATATCAAGGCTAATGGTTTTATTGAGTTCTTCTGCATCGACATCAGGATCATAGAGTTTAACTAATAACTCCATAACAATATGGGTCGAAGGAGCAAGCTTGGTATGTTTTTTTTCTGCAGGACTGGTGTAGAACTGGCCTTGCAGTAAATCAAGATCATGTTGCTGACAAAACTTAAATTGCTCAGAAGCATTGACGTTAGTGGCACATAAGATAGAGTGCTGGTCACGCCAATACGGAAGATGCTCTACTAATTGATTGGCATCGAAGTCGGCTAGATTAATTAATAGCGTATTACTATCATCATCTTYCTTTTCTAATGAGGCATTACGTGCAAATGAGCCTACACTGCCATTTGAGCTAGAAGCACCATTAAGATCAAAGGTGAAATCAATATTTGAATTGGCAGATAAAAGTTGTTCACGCCATGATTCAGGTACTGATAATAAGGCTTTATGTTGCTCACTAATAGCAGGAAGAATAGTAGGGATTTGCTCAATAAATGCAGGTAGCTCACTGTCATCATCAAGCTTTTTGCCTTGCATATCTAAAAAGCTAAAGTGATAACTATCGACAGTTAAATCATCATTAACAAATAATGGTTGACGATGAATAATACCTGAGAAGGTTTTTAATAATTGAAAGTCTTCGTTGTTACTGGCCATTATAGCTATCTTATCCTTTTGTTAGCATGTTAAAGCGATTCTCGACCTGCAAAGGCATGTGACAATGTTCCACTATCAACATACTCTAATTCTCCACCTAATGGAATGCCATGTGCTAGTCGGGTGACATGAATTTTCCTATCATGAGCTAACTGACTTAAATAATGTGCGGTGGCTTCGCCTTCAACAGTGGGGTTGGTGGCTAGAATAACTTCTTTTAATCCACCTTGATCAAATAAATCAATAAGTTGTGGAATACCTAAATCATCTGGCCCAATTCCATCTAAAGGCGATAAGTGACCTGATAATACAAAATAGAGGCCTTTATAATGCGTCGCTTGCTCAATGGCTAAAACATCACTTGGCATTTCTACAATACACAATTGATCTTGACTTCGGCTTGCATCACTACAACGATGGCAAATTGATTGTTCACTTAAAATGCGGCAGCGGTCACAGTGGTGAACATTTTCTAAAGCCTGTGTTAAGGCCTCGGCTAAACGTTGGCCCCCGTCACGATTGCGTTCAAGCAAATGAAAGGTCATTCGTTGGGCTGATTTAGGCCCCACACCGGGCAAGCAGCGTAGTGCTTCAATTAGCTGTTTTATACTGGGATCAAGAGAGGCCATAGTCAGATAGGTATCTTAGAACGGAAGTTTCATGCCTGCAGGCATCATACCTGACATACGTTCTTGGCTTGTTTTTTCAACTTKSYKWWYRRMWTCWTTAATNRYKGMTKMWMYKAWAKCTTCCAGCATTTCTTTATCATCTTCAAAGATAGCATCTTCAATATTGACGCGTTTAACATCATGTTTACCGGTCATAGTTATTTTAACCATACCACCGCCAGATTCACCCACCACTTCCATTAAAGCAAGCTCTTGCTGCGCTTTTTCCATATTCGCTTGCATTTGCTGCGCTTGCTTCATTAAGTTGCCCATTCCGCCTTTCATCTTTATTCCTCTGCTTGTGTGAGTGGTTTAATTGTACTTTCAATAACACGGCCATTAAAGGCTGATTTTAATGCATCAACTGCCGGATCACTATGAATTGATTCTTTTGCTTGCTGTTGCCTAACATTACGTTGCTCAGTTTGCTGTGAGGCTAATGTCTGACCTGACTGATGTTGGGTAGTATCATCTTTATTAAATATTACGCTAACAGGATGGTTCAAATGTTTTGTTAATGCCGTTTCAAGTCGGTCTTTAGCTTTCTCTGTTGCTAAATGACTGTGCTCGGGTGCAATGGATAAATGAACATGCTCACCATCGAATTTAATAAATGCTGAGTTATTAGCCAATTGACGAGACAGTGCCGCCAATTTTAATGCCGTAATCGTATTGGGCCAATTATCTGCTGATAGTTGACTATTTGGAGACGAAGAGCTTGTAGGCGGTGCAATTTGTATTGCAGCGGGAGCGGGAGCAGGTGCGGGTTCAAAAGCAGGCTCTTCTATTTGATAGTCTACTGGTGCTGATTGATATGAATCCATTGGCGGCATTTCTTCGGCAGGGAACTCATCTGCCATAATCATTGGCTCTGGCTCTGGCTCTGGCTCTGGCTCTGGCTGCGCTGCTACGGCTGGAGTTTGTGCTGTCGATGTTACCGTTGGTGAACTGATTTCTGCTGTAATCACTTTAGGTTGAAAACTGAGCATTCTCAATAAAGTCATATCAAAGCCACTTTTTGGGTCAGCAGCATAAGGCAGGTCACGTTTACCATGCAATGCAATTTGATACATCAATTGCACCGTTTCGGCATCTATTTGAGTACTTAATTGAATTAATTCTTCGTTATCATCTTCATCAGAACTGGCCATATCAGGCACTAATTGCAGTGTAGCCAAACGCTGCAATAATGATAATAAGGCGTTTAACACAAGGTTGAAATCACGACCTTGGGCTGAGAGCTCATCAGATTGCTGTAATAGTGTTGCACCATCTTGTTGAATCAGGGCGGTGACAATATGCAAAAGCTGTTGTTGCTCAATCGTGCCCAACATAGTGCTAACATCATCAACGATGATTTTACCTGAACCAAATGAAATTGCTTGATCAAGCAAACTTAAGGCATCACGCATACTGCCATCAGCGGCACGCGCTAATGCTTTGAGTGCAAGCTGTTCAAATTCAATTTGCTCTTGTTTTAAGATAAATGCCAGATGATCGGCAATAGCTTGTTGCTCAATACGACGTAAATTAAACTGCATACAACGCGATAAAATTGTCACAGGTAGTTTCTGTGGATCAGTGGTTGCAAACAGGAATTTTACGTGAGAAGGCGGTTCTTCTAATGTTTTTAATAATGCATTAAAACTGCTAGTAGATAGCATATGCACTTCATCAATTAGATAGACCTTATAGCGACCACGGCTAGGTGCATATTGAACGTTATCTAATAATTCACGGGTATCATCGACTTTAGTACGCGACGCGGCATCGACTTCAATTAAATCAACAAAACGACCAGCATCAACTTCTTGGCAGCTTTGACACTCACCACAGGGTTGCGAGCTAACGCCTTGTTCACAGTTGAGGGATTTGGCCAGAATTCGGGCTAAGGTTGTTTTACCTACGCCACGCGTACCAGAGAATAAAAATGCATGATGTAAACGATCTTGATCTAGACCATTGATGAGAGCACGAAGTACATGTTGTTGACCGACGACTTCATTAAACACTTTAGGTCGCCACTTGCGGGCAAGAACCAAGTAACTCATATGATTTAAATACCTAGTCGTAAATATCTAAGGATATTGGGCGATGTCCCACACCAGCCAAATCTCGGCGCTCGAGTCCGAAGGCTCCGTTGCTCCCTTCCGGGCCTGGCGGGCTGACCAACATATCGTCGCGAGGAGACCAGTGTGGGCCACCATTGAATGGGTAATTTTAATGGTTTTTAGCAATTTTAGCTATGTTAATTTTAGCTTAATGTATTTATTTTATCGCTTAAAAATAAAACTATATAGATTCCTGTAAGTTAGCTTTAAATTTAGATCTTGAGGATGGTTTTATTTTTAGGATTATTTGATAAAAAAAGAGCTGGTTATGGTTACTTCTATTCGGGTAGTTAACGATGAGTACTCTTCTTAGAGTAGATATCCATACTCTCTGTTAAACAACATTTCTGCTAAGCCTTCCTCTGAACCATATAAAGTGAATGCGTTAATATTCATTGCATCTAGATCTGATAAAACTTTACTTCTAAGTTTGGCTGGGAGAGTAAACTTTTGCAATAGATCCTGTTCATTCTTTGTAGCTTTAAATGCTTCTTTATGGCTTGAATAATGCCAGACATTACTTATTTTTTTCCTGCAATAAGTATATTCAGCTTGCTGTACATAATGTCGTTTATGTGTTCGAATTGTTGGGCCACATCCAATAATAGTTGAATTACTGGCACAGCTAGATTTTCCTTTTCCACTGTATTCTCTAAAAGAGTAGATCGCAATTTCATCGTCTTCACTTGGGTACTGAAATGCGAAGAATGATGCAATGTAAGGAGACCTACTCCAATCAAGTAACGGTGTAGGATAGCCATGATGACGAAGGTAAACCATAAACTCGTAATTTTCAGGTGGAGATTGATGATCTGTTCCCGAAAATTTAGATGGCCAGACTGTATCAAGGTAAGATTCAAAAGCCAGTTTAGTTTTTTTTATTTTATTGGAAAAATTAGCAACAGATGGTAAATCAATACCTTTACGCTCTATAGTTGACTCTAAATCCCAACTTGCACATTTTTGACCACGAAATAGGAGGTTGGAAACATATCCACCCTCACTCTCTAAACTGGAATCATTAATAGTTGCAATTTTTTCCTTCCAGCTATCCCAGTCTTGCAATTTTATTCTCTTTCATTTATGAAAAACCTTGTTTCGAATGGTAAGTAATCTTATTCTTCTAGCCTGATAATACTTAATTCAGGAGCCGAAAATATTGTTATTAATTGGGAGATTATGCTATTTGATGTCTAGTTTCTTATCCTTTCATTATCATGTCAATGTATTGGAATAATAATGATGGAGTTATGTTGTATTGGGTGGTTAGTAACAAAAAAGCCCTATGCAAATGCATAGGGCTTTAAATGTATGGCGGAGAACGAGGGATTCGAACCCTCGATAGGTATAAACCTATACACACTTTCCAGGCGTGCGCCTTCAGCCGCTCGGCCAGTTCTCCATTGAGGTGCGAAAGATTACCTTAGATTTAGTAATCTGACAAACTTTATGCTTCCACAGCTTCCACAGCTTCCACAGCTTCCACAGCTTCCACAGCTTCCACAGCTTCCACAGCTTCCACAGCTTCCACAGCTTCCACAGCTTCCACAGATTCTGTGTCAGGGTTAGGCTTGCGGCTACCTTGACGTGCGTAGTAGGCAAGGCCTTTTAGTACGATGTCAGGGTAATGTGCGATAAAGGAAGGAAGTAGTGCTTTTAATTGTTCAGCATCGCCACCAGTAATGATGAAGCGAATACGGTTGTTAAATTGTAGTTTAAGATCATCGACAAGACGTTCTAATGCGGCAGTAACGGTATACATGGTACCTGCTTGAACGGCACTTTGTGTATTGACTGCCAATGTTTTAAAGTCACTTTCTTGGGCGATGTCGTTGAGGTTATGCGTGCTAGTTATTAGTGCATCACGCATTAACGATAGGCCGGGTAGGATCATGCCACCTTGATGAGCACCGTATTTAGTGACGATGTCGATGGTAATGGCCGTGCCGCAATCAATAACGCAGGTCGCTTGGCGGGCATGTTGGCGAGCAGCAATTAGGGCTAACCAGCGATCAACGCCTAATAATTCAGCATCTTCGTAGGCATTAGTTACACCAAAGCGTTTCTTTTCACTTTGAACGAACTGCGGGGTGATATCCCATTTTTTTTCTGCCCATTCGGTCAGTTGTTGGGCTATTTTGTCACCCGCAACATTAGATACATAGACAGCACTCACATCTTCTAACTCTTTCCATTGGCGGGTGAGCGATGCTTTAACGCCTGTTTTGCTGCGTTCGAAGCTATGGCTTTCCATTGGGCCTTGTGCGAGCACAGCCCATTTAACACGTGTATTACCTAAGTCGACTAATAGTTTCATGAAGCAAACCTAATACTGATGTGGCTGTTAGAAAGGGTATGAAGTGTATCGTTATACATATATTGCAGTTCACCTTGCTGATTAATTCCATGTGCAGTTGCACGAATAGTTTCATTGTCGCTGATTAAGTTAATCGCTTGATTAGCGAGTGCGTCATAGTCTGGCCATTGCGAAATAAAATCGCGTAAGCCATGTTGTTGAAACTGTTCTAATGTTGAGATCATCGTTTGAATAATTTTTCCTGCTAACCTGTTTCGACAGTGTGTTTTAGAACAAATCTGTTGAATACTTGTGGTTGGCTGTTGTATTTGATTTTGAGTTGATAGTGGAAGCTTAAAGTTAAGGCCAATACCGACTACGGTAGTTAATTGTTTACCGTACCTTGATTCTACTAGAACTCCGGCGAGTTTTTGTCTTTTATATAAAATGTCATTTGGCCACTTTAATTGTAAGTCATTGATCCCTTCTGATTTTAGTATGTTTATTAGGCTTATGCCTATAGCGATACTTAAGCCACTTTGCGGGGTTTCTGCGGGAAAAGGCCAAGATAAAGAAAGGTACAAGTTGCCTGAGGCGGGTGAAAACCACTTGTCACCACGTCGTCCACGGCCTGCTGTTTGGGTTTCAGCTAAACATACAGCTGGGCCAGACTTTCCTGCTGCGAGTCGTTGTAGCAGTTCATCGTTGGTTGAGGGAATAGAGTCATACAATAAAATATCATCGAGTTTAGCGTTCGATTGTTGATCGAGATGAGCACGTATTTCGGATAATGAGAGTGGGGGGAAGTCAGGGCTTGGCAAGGTAAAAGTCTAAATTAGGAATAGGGGAAAGGAGCAGGGCTAGTGTAACAGATCTAATTCTTCAAACGCTTAGGTCAATCAGGGATTCACCACTTTCTTCTGTCTCGGCATAAGCTGAAGAAGAGGCTGAGTTTGTACTTTTAACCTCTTCTTGGTTTTGTTGTTGAATCTCGGCACGTGCTTCAACGGCCATTTGTGCTGCTGATGCGGCTACTTTACGGTCTTGTGAAGAAGGATCGGCTGGGGCTAAAGCGGCAGCTTGAATTTTTTGAGCTTTCTGTAATGTGGCTTCCGGGTTGCCTGCAACTTTTGAGGTATCAATGCTGACTTCGCCTCCAATTGCGTACTGTATGCCATCGGGTCCTTTTTGATAGCTATAGCTGGCACCACCTTTGACTACACCGCCGCCTGCAGCAATATGTGCTGCTTCGTGTGTACGCACTTCTTGATCACGCGCTTTTAACTTCTTAATTTCTTTGAGCTCTGCATCTGAAAATGTGGCTTCTTCTTTTTGTTTGGCATTAGCAGTACTTTCCTGACTCGAATGGGTCGAATTAAGTGAGTGGTTATGGCTGCTAACATCGATATTCATGGCTATACTTTAATATCCAATAGGCTTCCGATCATATTATTACTAGTTTGAATAACTTTTGCAGAGGCTTGAACTTGCTGTTTATCACTAATCATATTAACCAGAGGATCGGTGACACTATTTTGAGGTTCAGTTGTGCCGGCTTTAACAACTTTATCTGCGTTTTGGTTAAAACTTTTTAAACCAGATTGAATACCTGACACACCTGAATGTAGGGCTGAAATAGTATCCATATATTATCTCCACGTTTATTACTATTTATCGGCCGTTAAATCCCTAGCATTAAATTTAATAAAGAGAATAGCCTCTATAAATAGTTTAGACTTCAATAATACTCCAAAAGTTACATTAAAATCAAACTCTTGCGAACTATAACCCTCATTAGTACTATGAGGGTTATAGAGTTAAAGAAGAAAGCTAGACCCTATATAGCTATGGGCTTTTCTGTGTAATAAATGTAGTAGTGGAAATAGTAAAGCAATAACGTTAGTGATTCACTCTGTCGCGATAGGAGGGTGCTTACCTAAGGTGATTCAATCTACAGGGTCAATGTAGCGTTACTAGGTTCTAAGTTGAGCGGCAGTGGCGACTCGCTTTCCCAGTGCTCGACATAAGTGGGCTTCTTGTTCACTCACTGGGCGATCACCATTGTGTCCTGCTAGATGACTTGCACCATAAGGTGTGCCGCCATCGGTGGTTGTCATTAAACTTGGTTCACTATAGGGCAGGCCCATAATCATCATGCCATGGTGAAATAAAGGCAGCATCATTGATAGTAGGGTTGATTCTTGACCGCCATGCAGACTACCTGTTGAGGTAAAAACAGCAGCAGGTTTATCTATTAAAGCACCTGATAACCAGACATCACTACTTTGATCAATAAAATACTTTAATGGAGCGGCCATATTACCAAAGCGTGTTGGGCTACCTAGTACCAGGCCATTGCATTGTTTTAAGTCATTATTATTGGCATAAAGATGACCTGATTCTGGAATACTATCTTTACTTGCTTCGCATACGGTTGATATTTCAGCCACCGTGCGTAGTTTGGCTGAACAGCCATCAATAGATTCTATACCACGGGCAATATGTTCGGCCATGGTTTTAACATGGCCTGAGTGGCTGTAATAAAGTACAAGAATGGTGGTCATTTTAAAATAATTCGAGTACAGATTCAGGTGGACGACCAATTTTCGCCTGATTATTATGAATAACGATAGGCCGTTCAATTAATTTAGGGTTATCACACATGGCTTGTATCAATTGCTCATCGCTTAACGATGTATCTTTTAAGTTAAGCTCTTTATATATAGCTTCTGTTTTACGAAGCAATTCTCGTGGAGTAAAGTTAAGTTGATCTATAATCGTAGTGAGCTCGTCAACAGAAGGCGTGATATTTAGATAATCTACAATAGTGAGGTTAATGCCTTTTTCTTCGAGTAAACTGAGGGTTTGACGTGACTTACTACAACGAGGATTATGATAAATTCTGACATTACTCATGTCGATGACTCCAATAATTTTTCTAAACTTGAAAGATGAATCTCTGACGGTTGAATCGCGCCCCATTGCTTACAACTTGGGCAATGCCAGTGCATTTTTTTACCACCAAATCCACAGCGAGTGCAGCTATAGCGATCACCTCGTTGAACCAGTGATTCAGTAATATTTTTGACCAACGGTACTAAAATAGGATTGGTTTGGTTACCTAATGCAATTAAACAATGTAAACCTTCGACAGAGGGGTGAGATTTTAATTGCGTGTGAAGAAAGTCTTGCGCCTCGGCGCTACCGTGTAGTTTGTTAATGACAGATGTCAGCATGACTCTAACACTAGTCATTGCAGGGTAGCGAAGCAGAATAATATGTAGCCATTGTTCAAACTCGGCCAGCTTATTAAGCTGTTGATAACAACTATCTAATAAAGGTATAACTTCACTTAGATAGTGATGATTTTGCTGCTCAATATGATGCAGACAATTTAACGCTTTTTGATATTTGTCGTGAGAAATATGCAGTTTAGCTTCAAGTAAGCTTGCTCGTACACAGTTAGCATCAAAAGAATAAGCGTGTTTGATTAATGTTAGTGAATTTTTTGCCGCCTGTTCTTGTTCGGCTAGTTCACAATAAAATTGGGCAATAATAGGGTTAATAGTCGCTTTATTATGAGGTAGTATTTGCTTAGCTACCGTTATCGCTTTAAGCCATTCTTTTTCTTGTTGGTAAATATTAAGCAGCTGTTCAAGCGCCTTTAAAGGCGGCTTGGATGACTCATTCAGTAATTCAAGAAAGATATTTTCTGCACGATCAAGTACGCCTGCATGCATATAATCTAAGCCTAATTCGATTAATGCTTGGTCGCGTTGCTCCGTTGAAAGCGTTGGCCGGGCAATAAGGTTTTGATGAATTCGAATCGCACGATCTGTTTCACCTCGACGGCGGAATAAGTTGGCGAGGGCGAGATGGGTTTCAACTGTTTCACTATTTACTTCGAGTAAATGGATGAAGACATCAATCGCTTTATCTGGTTGCTCGTTTAATAAGAAGTTAAGGCCTTTAAAATAGTCAGGGTTGAACGATGTGGTAGCTGAAGGTTTAGATTTTTTATAATGGCTACGCGCACTTAACCAGCCAGATAAGGCGGCGGTAGGTAATAGCAAAAAAAGCCATTCCATCATCAGTATGGCCTAGAAAGATTCTTTAATGGGCAGGATGCGTAGACTATCTATTTCTTGTTCAAAAATAGCTACTTTCTTTTTTAAGCGGTTATTTTCATAACGAAGGCGTAAAGTTGAAGCATAAATAATACTGGCACCTACAATAATGCCGATAACGATAGAGGCAATAATTACAATAGAAAGTGGTGCATCAAGCGAGCCTAAATAATAATTAAGCGAAACAGGTGCAATATTGATAGCGGAAAAACTAAGGCCTAAAACAAAGACAGTAATAAAAATGATAATTGTAAATATTCGGCGCATAGCGGTTTCCTCAAAAGATGGCGTTAATCATACCTTACATCGCTGTAATTTTAACAAAATATATAGGCAGTAATTAGCATCATCGCCCTTAGATGGTTGAAATGATGTAAAATTGTTATCGATTATAAGTCTGCGTTATTGTTGGAAGGGTGTTTCGGCAATAGGTAGGCAGACTGTATTTTGGAGAGTAAAAATGACGTTTGTTGTTACTGAAAACTGTATTAAATGTAAATATACCGATTGTGTTGATGTGTGCCCTGTTGATTGCTTTCATGAAGGCCCTAACTTTTTAGTTATTGATCCTGAAGAATGCATCGATTGCACCTTATGTGAGCCAGAATGTCCTGCCGAAGCTATTTACTCAGAAGATGATTTACCTGATGAGAAAAATGAATTTGTCGCTATCAATGAAGAGTTATCACGTGTTTGGCCGGTGCTATCAGAGAAAAAAGATCAATTAGATGACGCTGAAGAGTGGGATGGTAAAACGGGTAAAACACCACTGTTAGAACGATAAAGTAGTAATGAATATGAGGACGAAAACCTACCAAAATTAGGCTTGAGTTAGATTATCTTGACCAATATTGTTAGGTAAAATAATGGGTCCTATCTTTCTAAAATTAAAGCCTCAGCATATTGTCTATGTTGAGGCTTTTTTATTTAGTAAGTAATGCCATTGTTACTGATAACGAGGTATTCAGAATATTTTCACACTGCAACAGACGATTTTTCTTCCTCGAATCTTTTACCTGTTTGGTGCAAAGACAATACATCCTTTTTAATTTGAGTGGATGAACTTCTTGGATTATATCTAACTTGAACAACCTCTTTACCTTGAGACTTTAGAAAGTTTTCAACATTTTGATTATGGGGCTTTCTACCCCAGTCTTCGCCAATAACAAAAATATCAGCATTAACTTCCTTACAAACTGCAATATAATCTAATTCATGATACGGCAATACAATATCGACACAGCGTAATGCTTGAAGCATTTCTATACGTTGTTCAAGTGGAATGACAGGGATATTAGGTTTATATAGTTTCACGACTTCATCAGAAGCGACACCAACAGCGACAGTATCTCCTAATGTAGCGCAATATTCTAATAATGCAAGATGCCCAACATGTAGTAAATCAAAGGTGCCTACTGTATATACAACCATTGTGTTATCAAATTCCTAGATTAAAAGTAATTAAGTGTTATTTTCTATAGTAGTTTCCAACTATAGACAGCTGTTATTCCAAAGGTGTAAACAGCAAGAATATAAACATTGACTGGGTTACCAGAAAGTTTAGGTGTTTTAATTTGCGATACATTCAAAGCTGCAAGGCTTAAACCACTAAGGTAAAGAACGATTGAAAAAGTTCCTTCGCTAAACATGCCTTCAAATAAAAATATGAAAACGAGTATTAGACTGTTGTTATCAAGTGCTAAGCCAGTATATTTTGAACCGCCAGCAAGACCGTAGACACTAAAATAACTGAGTCTTATTGCACTAGCTGCGAGCATTAAAAAAGCGCCGATTAAAAATATAGGCTCAAATTTTCCATAGCTCATTAAAAGTATTGCAGGAGCGACACCATAACTGACGATATCGATTAAGACATCAAGTTGCCCGCCAAATGCTCGGTCGTTACCTGTTCGGCCTTTTATTCTTCGTGCAATGAGGCCATCAGCCCAATCAAATGCAACGGCCCAAACCATACCAATCATTGCAGCAGCATAAATGCCTAAAATACTAAAGTAAATAGCTAAAATTGTGCACGCTAACCCTGCAAGTGAACACAGGTTGGGAATATCTTTCACATAGGAAAGAATCGTGGGTTGCAACTCTTCAGATGCTGGGTTTTCTTCAGTCATTTACGACCCTAAATCAATCGACTATACTCCTAACTACCTATAATAGCTAGAAAATTTTATTATATAGGTTAATGAGGGGGCATTAGATTGGTTGGCATTGAAGCTAGGCCAATACAGAAGATATTTTTGTGAAAATAGCTTGCATGGTGGTGGAACTAAAAATCAGGGTCAAGATATTTACACTTATAAACTTGTATTTCTAGGTATTCAGGGAATAATTATTTCAAAGCATATGTTTTAGACAAAAATAAACCCCAGTATCATCTTGCATCGTTGATATTTGGGGTTCATTGAGGATTAGCTTTGGTCAGAAAGAATCCTATCCTAAATTTTAACTTCTCAGGGTTATTCCTAAGATCTATCTATATTTAAGCCATAAATATTTTYAATTTCTTCATTGCATTATTTTCAATTTGACGAATACGCTCAGCTGATACTTTATATTGAGATGCAAGCGTATGCAGTGTTGATTTCTGTTCATCATTTAACCAACGTTGGCTGACAATATCTCGGCTTCGGTCATCAAGACTAGCTAAGGCATCCGATAGGTTTTTAGAACGGTGATTATCGTAGTCACTTTTTTCTAAAGCTAGCGATGGATCTGAATTTTCTGGGCTGGTTAAATAGCCTGCTGGAGAAAAGGTAGTATCTTCCTCATTGGCATTACTGGGTAAGTCGAATGAAGCATCTGGCGAAGCAAGTCGACGTTCCATTTCCATCACATTTTCAGGCGTGACACCTAGATCATCAGCAACAGCATTAACTTCTTCTTGGTTCAACCAACCTAAACGTTTTTTAGCACTGCGTAGATTAAAAAATAGTTTACGTTGTGCTTTGGTGGTCGCAATTTTAACAATGCGCCAGTTACGAATTACATATTCGTGAATTTCAGCTCTAATCCAATGAACGGCAAAAGAGACTAAACGAACGCCTTTTTCAGGGTCAAAACGTTTAACTGCTTTCATTAAACCAATATTACCTTCTTGAACTAGATCGGCAACAGGAAGGCCATAGCCACTGTAACCTTTAGCGATACGGTTTACAAAACGAAGGTGTGATAAAACGAGGCGTTGGGCTGCATCACGATCGCCATTTTGTTGTAGGCGAGTGGCAAGGTCATATTCTTCTTCGGCAGTGAGTAAAGGCGTGTTGTGTACAACATTACTGTACGCATTTAAATCAGTAATAGGTGCTAAAGCTAAATTGTATTGGGCTGTGTCCGTTGTCATGTAATCCCGCCTCCGTAAATATTATCTCTTTGACATAATAACACTACTATGCCATCCAATACAGAGTAAGACGATGAAGTCAGGAGAAAGTTCCTTTTAAATAGTTTATTCCGGTTCAATTGCACTGAGATGTCGACCAACGGCTAACCATGCACCGAAGACACCTAAAATTAGGCCTGTAAAAGGTAATGCTAAAAATAGTGTGCCTGCTAGCCAGTGCAGTGTAAATTGACTACCGTAGAGCTGAGATAATTCATTAACTGGGCCGTTAAGTAGAGTCAAGCTTATTAATACAATAATCCACGCGACTAAACCACCTAATAAGCCGTACCAAAAACCGGTATATAAAAAAGGTCTGCGGATAAATCGGTTGGTGCCGCCGACTAATTTAATCACTCTAATTTCACTTTGACGGCTTAATATAGCTAGTCTAATGGTGTTGCCAATAATGAGTAATACACTTAAAGACAATAGAATAGCTAGAATACTAATGCCCCGTTGTGCTGTTCGGTTAAGACTTCGCAAGCGTTGTAACCATTCCATATCAAGTTGCGCCAATTCAACTTCAGCTAATTCATTAAGTTGCGTGACAAGGCGGGTGATTGCATTTTCATTTAGGTTTTCTTCATTTGGCTTAATAATGATAACGGCAGGAATGGGGTTCGAGGGCAAGCTGTCGAGTAGATCGCCAAGACCAGATAATTGTCGAAATTCATCTAATGATTGTGCCGAAGACTGATAATGGGTTTCGCTTATATTCGGCCATTTTTTTAGCGTTTCATTAAGACTTTCAGCCTGTTCAGGGCTGATATCTTGTTGTAAAAATAATGAAATTTGGCTGGCATCATCCCATTGTTCCGTGACGTTTTCCACATTATGTAACAGTACATAAAGTCCGGAAGGCAATGAAATAGCAATACCAATTACCACCATGGTCATTAAGCTTGAAATAGGTTGTCGCCAGAGTTGCCCCAAACTAAATAACATGACTTGGATATGACGTAATGCGTAATTTTTTATCATAACAAGCCACCCTGAGCTAAACGGCCTGAGTCGAGGATAATTTGCCGGTAGGGTAGGGTTTGAATTAACCCAAGATCATGAGTGGCAATGAAGACTGTGGTGCCAACCTGATTGAATTGTTCAAATAATTGCATGATGTCACGAGATAAATCCGGGTCGAGGTTACCGGTGGGCTCATCTGCTAATAAAATAGGAGGGCGATTGACTACCGCTCGGGCAATACCAACACGTTGTTGTTCTCCGCCCGATAAGGCAATAGGCAGGCTACGTTCTTTGCCGAGCAGGCCAACTTTATCTAATGAAGCACGTACTCGGCGGCCAATTTCACGATGGTTTTCACCGGCAATAATTAACGGTAAAGCGATATTATCAAACACGGTACGATCATGAAGTAGATTATGGTCTTGGAAGACGATACCTATTTGGCGTCGATAATAGGGAATTTTATGTTTAGGCAGCCTAGTTAGGTTTTGATTATTAACTAAGACTTGGCCATGTGAGCTACGTTCAATTAGGGCAATTAATTTTAGCAGAGTGCTTTTCCCTGCGCCGGAATGACCGGTTAGAAAAGCCATTTCGCCGTCGTCTAGGTGAAATGAAAGTCCCGATAAGGCTTCATAGTTATTGGTATAACGTTTGTAGACATCGGTAAACTGAATCATGGTTAATCTTCGCGCCCTAGTAGTGCATCAACAAATTCATCTGCTTGGAAAGGACGTAAATCGTCAATAGATTCACCCACACCAATATAGCGGATAGGTAGGCCTACCTTTTTAGCAATGGCAAAGATAATACCGCCTTTAGCTGTGCCATCAAGTTTAGTTAATGTAATTCCCGTAACGCCGACGGCATCATTAAAACTGATTGCCTGTGATAAGGCATTTTGACCTGTGCCGGCATCCAGTACCAGCATGACTTCATGAGGAGCAGACTGATCGAGTTTGGCCATAACGCGAGTTACTTTTTTCAACTCTTCCATTAAGTTAGTTTGCGTGTGCAAGCGTCCGGCAGTATCGGCAATAAGAATATCTATATTACGTGCTTTAGCTGCCTGCAAAGCATCATAAATAACCGAGGCTGAGTCAGCCCCACTATGCTGTGAAATAACAGGGATGTCATTGCGTTCGCCCCATACTTGTAATTGTTCAACGGCTGCAGCACGGAAAGTATCTCCAGCAGCTAACATCACTGATTTACCTTGATTTTGGAATTGTTTAGCCAGTTTACCAATGGTGGTTGTTTTACCCACACCGTTAATACCCACCATTAAAATGACATAAGGGCCTTCTTTTTCGGGGATGACTAGTGGTTGGCTGCTGGGTTGTAAAATCGCAACCATATCATCATGTAATGCTTGAAATAAAGCATCGGCATCGCCTAGTTGCTTACGGGCAACGCGGCTGGTTAAATCATCAATAATTGTCTGGGTGGCATCAATGCCAAGATCGGCTGTGAGCAACTGGGTCTCTAGATCTTCCAATAAGTCATCATCAATAATTTTTTTACCCAACACTAAAGAAGCGAGGCCTTCAGTTAACTTCGAGCTTGAGCGACTCAGACCTTTCTTTAAACGACCAAAAAAACTAGTTTTTTGTTGTTCGGGTTCTGTTTGCGTGGAAGGCACGCTATCATTACTCTCTGGAATAGATGATTCGACGACTTCAACATCAAGTTGAATATCTTCGACAGCTTTATTTTTCTTTTTTAGGAAACTAAACATAATTTTTACGAGTCATTATTTTTCAATTAATAAATTTTATCATGTCATGGAATTATAAATGCAGATGTTTAAAAATATAAAATTAGGCTATTACTTATTATTGGCTATACCAACGTGGGTATCTGCTGATGTTACTGAATATCAACTTGAAAACGGTTTAAAGCTTATTGTTAAGGAAGATCATAGAGCGCCCGTCGTGGTTTCTCAGGTTTGGTATAAAGTGGGGTCAAGCTATGAGCATAATGGCATTACGGGTATATCTCACCAGCTTGAACATATGATGTTTAAAGGTACTGAAAACTTAGGGCCGAATGAATTCTCTAAAATTATTGCAGCTAATGGGGGCAGTGAGAATGCATTTACTGGTCGCGATTACACCGCCTATTATCAGATCTTAGAAAAAGATCGATTAGAGGTTAGTTTCCGCTTGGAAGCAGAACGAATGCGCAAACTCGTCATTGATGAAGCTGAGTTAATTAAAGAACATGAAGTAGTGGCAGAAGAACGTCGTATGCGTACAGATGACAAACCTCAATCATTGGTGAGAGAAGCATTTAACGCCACTGCTTTTGTAAATAGTCCTTATCATCACCCTGTTATAGGTTGGATGAGTGATATAAAAAATTATAAAGCAGACGATCTACGTGATTGGTATCAAAAATGGTATGCACCTAATAATGCCACGGTTGTTATTGTCGGAGATGTGCAGGCTGAAGAGGTTTATCAATTAGCATTACGTTATTTTGGTCCTCTGAAAGCTGAAGTAATAGCTGAGCTTAAGCCTCAAATAGAAATTGAACAGCGAGGTAAGAGAACAATAGAAGTACGCGCTCCTGCTGAACTACCTTATTTTATGATGGGCTGGAAGGTGCCTGTAGTGAAAACAAGTGATGACTCCTTGTTATGGGAAACCTACGCTTTAGAAGTATTAGCAGGTGTTTTAGATGGTGGTAATAGTGCTCGATTTTCACGAAACCTAGTCCGAGGCGAAGAAATAGCGGCAAGTGTGGGGGCTGGCTATAATTTATTTTCACGTTTAGCGGATGTATTTATTGTGGTAGGCACACCGGTCAAAGGTAAAACAGTTGCTGATTTACAGCAGGCTGTTTTTGTACAAATTGATAAGCTAAAAACAGAGCTTGTTAGTGATGCGGAGTTAAAGCGAATTAAAACACAAGTGGTCGCTAATGCAGTTTATGAGCGAGATAGTGTGTCTTATCAAGCCACTCAGATTGGTATGTTGGATACGATAGGTTTGGATTGGCAGTTAAGCGATGCTTATGTTGATAACATTCAAGCTGTCACGGCTGAGCAAGTGCAAGCGGTGGCGAAAAAATATTTTATCGAACAAACGCTCACTATAGCTGAGCTCATTCCATTATCTCTAGATAATAATCAACAGTCACAACAAGCAGGAGATAACAATGCCCACTAAATTATGGTTATTAGCATGTAGTTTAATGATTGCCACGACACAGCTTGTAGCAAGCCCTAAAATTGAACATTGGCAAACAACAAATGGCGGGCAGGTCTATTTTGTATCAGCGCCTGAATTACCGATGGTGGATATTCAAGTAGTATTTGATGCGGGTTCTGCTCGTGATGGCCAGCTTGCGGGCACGGCTTTACTCACTAATGCGATGTTGAATGAAGGTGCTGGTGGACTAAATGCAGATCAAATAGCGGTTAAGTTTGAAGATGTAGGTGCTCATTTCTCTAATTCGTCACGTCGAGATATGGCGGCGCTTAGCTTACGTAGCCTCACTACAGAGGATGCGTTACCTGCTGCATTAACTATGTTTACCGATATATTGACTAAGCCTGATTTTCCCCTGGACTCATTTGACCGTATTCAAAAACAAATACTGATAAGCCTGCAAGCAGAAAAGCAATCACCTTCCGCTATTGCATCACGTGCATTTTATAGTGGCCTTTATGGTGAGCATCCTTATGCTGCCATGCCGATAGGTAATGAAGTATCGGTAGGCCAATTAAACCTTGCTGTATTAGAAGCATTTTATAAGCAATATTATGTGGCTAATAATGCCACGGTTATCTTAGTGGGTGCGATATCTAAGCAACAAGCTGAAATGATTGCTGAGCAACTATTATCAGGTTTGGAAGCGGGTGATAAGCCTACAAAAATGAATAAGGTTATGCCATTAGCACAAGCCAAACAGGTGGTTATTAATCATCCATCATCACAGACGCATATTGTGATGGGACAGCCAGGTATGAACCGAGGTGATGCTGATTATTTTGCTCTTTATGTGGGTAATCATATTTTAGGTGGCAGTGGCTTAGTCTCTCAGCTAAGTAATGAGGTGCGTGAAAAGCGTGGCCTTTCTTACAGTGTTTATAGTTATTTTAGACCGATGCGTGAATTGGGACCATACCAATTTGGTTTACAGACCCGAAATGATCAGGCTCAACAAGCCTTATCAGTGATGAAGCAAACATTAGTAGACTTTATTGATAAAGGTCCAACTGAGGCAGAGTTAATAGCGGCTAAACAAAATATTACCGGTGGTTTTGCTCTACGTGTAGATAGTAATAGTAAAATAGCAGGCTATTTAGCTGTAATTGGTTTTTATGATTTGCCATTAACGTATTTAGATACATTTAAGCAGAGTGTTAATGCGGTGACAGTAGAGCAGATTAAAGAAGTATTTTCTCGTCGTATTGATGCTGATAAAATGGTGACTGTATTAGTAGGTGGGCAGCAGCTTGGCGCAACAAAATAAAACAGGTCGAACAGGACAATGCCGGATTATTGCCGGCAAGTGGCGAGGTCGAAAATTAGCTGTGGCTGAGGTCGAAGGTTTAAGGCCCACCCCTGACCGAGTACGTGAAACACTATTTAATTGGTTGCAGCCTTTTATCGGATCATCGCAGTGTTTAGACTTGTTTTCTGGCAGTGGTGCATTGGGTTTTGAAGCGGCCTCTCGAGGTGCTGAGCTGGTGACTTTAGTGGAGCTTAATAGTAAAGCAAGCCAACAATTACAGACTAATTGTACTTTATTATCAGCAGACAATTGCCTGGTAGAAAATAAAGCCGCTGGGCAGTTTTTAGCTGAAAATAAGCAACAATATGACATTGTGTTTATTGACCCGCCGTATCAAAAAAATATGTGGACTGACGTGGCTACTAAATTAGTTGCAACTAAGACGTTATCTGATAATGCAATGATTTATCTTGAATGTTCGAGTAAAGGGGAATTACCTTTGTTACCTGATAGTTGGGTATTAATAAAAGATAAACAAGCGGGTGAAGTACGTTATTGTTTATTCCGTTATGAAGGGTCTTAGAATGTTAAATATATTTAAACAGGCGGGTGTAAAGTGAGTATAACGGCAATTTATCCAGGGACGTTTGATCCTATTACCAATGGCCATATAGACTTAGTTGTGCGGGCAAGTAAATTATTTGAACGAGTGATGGTGGCGGTGGCTATCAACCCTGGCAAAGAGCCTACTTTTAGTTTAGATGAGCGTGTTGCCTTAGCTAAAGAAACCTTATCTCATTTAGATAATGTTGATGTGTGGGGGTTTGAAGGTTTATTGATCGATGTGGCTAAGCAACATAATGCTAATGTTATTTTGCGAGGTTTACGTGCGGTGTCAGATTTTGAGCATGAATTTCAACTTGCGGGCATGAACAGAAAAATGCAGGCTGATATTGAAACAATGTTTTTAACACCAGCAGAACAATTTACTTATATTTCATCCAGTTTAGTCCGTGAGATTGCAGCATTAGGGGGCGATGTATCTGAATTTGTAGCGCCTTGCGTCATGGATGCTCTGCGATCTAAATTAGCTTGAGAGGCTAATACAGGCTAAAATTGCGCGATAATTTAATTGGAGAGTTAAATGTCGTTGTTTATAACGGATGAATGCATCAATTGTGATGTATGTGAACCTGAGTGCCCGAATGGTGCAATCACACAAGGGGAGGAGATCTATGAAATTGATCATGCCTTATGTACTGAGTGTGTAGGCCATTTTGATGAGCCTCAATGTGTAGAAGTATGCCCTGTAGACTGTATTCCAAAAGATCCTAATCATGAAGAAACTGAAGGTGAATTGATGGGGAAATATGAATTATTAGTGGCTGCTACAGGCTAAAAGTAAATCTGAGGCTAGCTAAAAACGTAGCCTCGCTTTATAAATATAATTGAAAATAATTTACGATGAACTTACGCTTTCAATTATGAGGGTAAATAAGATGACTTCGGTAAGGCCAAGAATAAGGCGACATAAAACCAAACTGTCTAAGGTAAATATAATTAGGGTAATAAGGATAGTTGAACATCTGAATTCTAAATAATCGTTGCTGCTCAGCTACGATACGTGCCTCTTCAAGGCGGCGTTTCTCTCGCAATACTTCCATTTTTTGGTGATGTCCAATTGCCAGTTCACGTTCTTCACTTGTTAGCAAGGCCCACTGGTCTTGCTGAACGCCATAAATCGTTGGTGCGCACGCGGTAAGTTGTAGGCTAAGCAGAAAAAGTAGAATGATTCTTATCATTATCAAAGCTCTAAGAGGTATGTCATAAAATAATCTATGCTAGTATTATTACTAGCGTTGAAATACGACTGCATTGATTGTTAGATAGTTCACTACAGATGGTGGGAGTTAGTTATTAATAATTTATTAACTAAACAAGACAGGGATAAACAGCAGGAAATGATTCCTGCATCAGTGTTAGAAAATTTAGTTAATAAATTACTAATACACACTGATAGAGCATCACTACGCAGTAGTTTTGTTGAGTTAGTGGCTGAATTATATCAATTTGATAAAGCTCAGCTATTTAGCGGTGGCTTACGGGGGGTAATACCTCACCGAGGCCAAGTTATTGCTGATATTACTATGCAGGACCTTTTAGAACCTAGCGAACCTTGGTTTCTACTGGTTAAAGATGCAGGATTATTAACCACGATTGAAACGGTCAAAATTAATATCATCCCCCAGGATGAGTTTTATATCGACTTGTATGTACCTTTACTACAAGGTTCAATTGTAGGTAGTGTTCTAGTATTGCGGAATGTCTCCGCAGAAATTGTCGATGACTTTATTTGGCTTAATATCTTAACTGCTTATACCAATTTGAATCGCATGCTTTACTTGTCAGCCGTTGATCCTTTAACTGGTTTAATGAATAGACTGGCTTTTGATCGTTTATTAAGCCGTCAAGCAGGCGATGTAACAAAATCGATAACTAAATATAAAAGCACTTATTTTGCCATTGTCGATATTGATTTTTTTAAAAGAATTAATGATGAATTTGGACATTTATATGGTGATGAAGTATTAATTCTTCTTTCCCGGGCAATGTCTGAACAGTTTCGCAGTAGAGATTGGTTATTCCGTTATGGTGGTGAAGAATTTGTCATTGTTTTACTGGATGTCAGCGAAGTGGATGCATTTAGTACTTTAGAACGTTTCCGTGAAAAAATAGCAACGATGTTTTTTCCACAAGTCGGTCAAGTAACCATTAGTATTGGTTTTAGTCGAATGGCTCAAATAGAGCCCGTTAGTAGTTTAATTGATCGAGCTGATAATGCACTGTATTACGCTAAAAACAATGGTCGTAATAAAGTGTTTTACTATGAACATTTACGTGAACAAAACTTGCTGAATGACAGAATTCAAGAAATCACTGAGGTCGAACTTTTTTAGTATTATTTTGAGTTTAGCTTATTTATCTTTATGCGACTCACTGTCTAAGGTAGAATTATTGTTTTTATCTCAGCACATAGAGTGATCATGCAACAAGACTATAATCCCGCCGAAATTGAAGCAAGCACCCAGCAATGGTGGCATGAGAATGATAGCTTCAGAGCAATTGAAGATTCTACGAAAGAAAAATACTATTGCTTAGCTATGTTTCCTTACCCAAGTGGTCAGTTACATATGGGTCACGTGCGGAACTATACGATTGGTGATGTGATTTCTCGCTATCAACGTATGCAAGGTAAAAATGTATTGCAACCAATGGGCTGGGATGCATTTGGACTGCCTGCCGAGAATGCAGCAATCAAAAATAAAGTCGCACCTGCTGCGTGGACCTACGACAATATTGATTATATGCGTGATCAATTAAAACGTCTGGGCTTAGGCTATGATTGGCAACGAGAGTTGGCGACCTGTACTCCGCAATATTATCGTTGGGAACAATGGTTATTCACCCGCCTTTTCAAAAAAGGTCTAGTGTATAAAAAAACAGCTGCGGTTAATTGGTGTCCTGTTGATAATACGGTATTAGCTAATGAGCAAGTGATTGATGGTTGTTGCTGGCGTTGTGATACCCAAGTTGAAAAACGCGAAATACCACAATGGTTTATGAAAATAACCGATTATGCACAAGAATTATTAGATGACTTAGATCAATTAGAGGGTTGGCCTGAGCAAGTGCGAACCATGCAAGCTAATTGGATTGGCCGTTCAGAAGGTTTAGAAATTAAATTCGGTCTTACTGATAGTGATGAAACATTAGATGTATACACCACACGACCTGATACATTAATGGGGGTGACTTATCTTGCTGTAGCAGCAGATCACCCATTAGTATTACACGCTGCGGAATCAAATACCGAGCTAGCTGATTTTGTGGCTGAATGTCGCAAGATGGAAACATCTGAAGAAGCGATGGAAACGGTTGAGAAAAAAGGGGTAGCGACAGGAGTTATGGCAGCACACCCAATTACTGGTGAGCAAGTCCCTGTTTGGGCCGCTAACTTTGTCTTAATGAACTACGGTACTGGCGCTGTAATGTCAGTGCCAGCCCATGATCAACGTGATTATGAGTTTGCTCATAAATATGGTTTAAAAATTAACCAGGTTATTGAAGCGGTTGATAAGGCAGTGTGTGACTTAAGTAAACAAGCTTTTACCAGTAAAGGTCGCTTAGTTAATTCGCAGCAATTTGATGGCTTAACATCGGCAGAGTCTTTTGATGCAATTGCTGATTTCTTAGCGAAAGATAATAAAGGTGAACGCCAAGTTAATTATCGCCTACGTGATTGGGGTGTGTCTCGTCAGCGTTACTGGGGAACACCGATCCCCATTATTAACTGCCCTGACTGTGGTGCTGTACCCGTACCAGAAAAAGATTTACCCGTAAAATTACCGGAAGATGTCATTGTTGATGGTAGTGGTTCGCCAATCAAGTCAATGCCTGAATTTTATCAGTGTGCTTGTCCACAATGCGGCGCTGATGCTGAGAGAGAAACCGATACCTTTGATACCTTCTTTGAATCATCGTGGTATTACGCTCGCTTTACTTGCCCTGATAATGAAGAGGTGATGTTAGATGAGCGTGCTAACCATTGGTTATCGGTTGATCAATATATCGGTGGTATCGAGCACGCAGTATTACATTTACTTTATGCCCGCTTTTTCCACAAACTAATGCGTGATGAAGGTTTAGTCACTGGTGATGAACCGTTTAAAAACCTATTAACGCAAGGCATGGTCTTAAAAGATGGCGTGAAAATGTCGAAGTCAAAAGGTAATACGGTTGACCCTCAATCTTTGATTGACCAATATGGTGCTGATACCGCACGTTTATTTATGATGTTTGCCGCCCCTCCTGAGCAATCATTAGAATGGTCAGATAAAGCAGTTGAAGGATCAAGCCGATTCTTAAAACGCTTGTGGAAAGCGGTGCAAGAGCATGTTGTACAAGGTGCTGTAGTGGCATTAGATAAAGAAAAGCTAAGTGATGAGTTGAAAGTACTTCGTCGTCAAATACATCAAACCTTGACCAAAGTGAGTGATGATATTGGTCGCCGTCATACCTTTAATACTGCCATTGCTGCCATAATGGAATTAATGAATGCAGTATCAAAAACAAAACAACAAGGCGAACAAGCACGTGCTGTAATTCAAGAAGCATTAGAAGCTACAGTATTAATGCTGGCACCGATCACTCCACATATTAGTGATTCATTATGGAAAGCATTAGGTCATGATGAAGCTATGGTTAATGTAGCATGGCCACAGATTGATGAATCAGCCTTAGTGCAAGATAAAATTGAAATGATGATTCAGGTCAATGGTAAGCTACGTTCTAAAATATCAATATCAGCAAGTCTAGATAAAGAGAGCATTGAAGCATTAGCGCTTGCCGATGAAAATGTGATTAAGTTTGTTGATGGTAAAGAAATCCGAAAAGTGATTGTAGTACCGGGTCGCTTAGTTAATATTGTTGTGGCAGGATAAGGAATCGTGATGATACATCGTTCTATTTCAAATATATTAGTACTCGTACTTATGTTAGTTATTGCTGGCTGCGGTTTTCATTTACGTGGAACTGCCACCTTACCTGACAGTCTGAAAACGATGTATGTGCAAGGTATTAATATGCAACGAGGCTTTGGCTTAGAGTTGAAACATACGCTAAAGAGCAATGATATTAATGTCTTATCTGCTTACCAAAAAGAGGCGGCGGTATTAACGATATTAAGCAATAAATTTGAACGTCGTGTTCTCTCTGTCGGTAGTGATGCCAAAGTGAGTGAGTATCAACTGCATGGCACGGTGACCATAAAATTAACCGATGGTGAGCATAATGTATTGATTGCTTCTGATACATTGGAAGCGCAACGTGATTACCAGTTTGATAAAAATCAGGTCCTAGCCTCGGATCAAGAACAAGCACTATTACGTAAAGAGCTAGAGCAGCAATTAGTGCAAAGCATTTTACGCCGCCTATCTGTATTGAAATAATCTCCTGTGCGTTTAAAAGCTGAGCAACTAACCACCCATGGTCAGCAAGGATTATTACCGGTCTATGTCATCTTTGGTGATGAGGCTATGCTGGTGGAAGAAGCGGCCGATAGTATTCGTCAATTAGTACGAAAGTCTGGAGCTGAAGACCGTCAAGTTTGGCATGTCGAAGGTCGCTTTAACTGGTCTGAAATACAGTGGCAAGAGCAAACAATGTCATTATTCTCTAGCCAGCGATTATTAGAAATTCGCTTGCCATCAGGTGCACCGGGAAAAGAGGGGGGCGAAGCCTTAAGGAAATATGCTGCAAATCCACCTGCGGATACCACCGTACTTATTATTAGTGGCAAGATTGATTCTCGCTCACAAAAAAGTAAATGGTTTACCGAGCTAGATAAAATAGGCGGTATGGTGGCTATTTGGCCGATTGATTCAGCCAACTTACCGCGATGGATTAGGCAAAGAATGCAGCAGCGAGGTCTAACCGTTAGCCAGCAAAATGCAGCATTGATTGCCGAACGGGTTGAGGGTAATTTATTTGCCGCCTCACAAGAAATTGATAAGCTACACCTACTGTGTCTAGATGGACAAGTGGATGAAGACACTATTTTATCGTCAGTGGCCGATAATGCACGGTTTCAGGCATTTGGTTTAATGGATTCGGTATTGCTAGGTCAGGTTGATAAAATACCTAGAATATTAGGCCGGTTGAGGGCTGAAGGCTTAGACATTCTATCGGTATTCTCTGCCGTATCATGGTCTCTACATCGAATGGTTGATATGGCGATGCAGCTAGAATCTGGCGCAAGAATAGACCAGGTATTTTCATCACAAAAACCACCGGTGTGGGAGAAAACTCGTTCAATGATGCAACAGGCTTTGAATCGACATGATAGCTCACAATGGCAGCAGTTCTTGGTTAAAATGGCTAAGATAGATCAGGCGGCTAAAGGGAGTTTAAAATCAGATCCCTGGACATTGTTAGAAATGCTTTGTTTACACGTGGCTGGTGTAGCAGTATTAACAGATAATTAATTTTAAGGAATAGCGCAGTGGATATTCAACACTATATGCAAATATTAGGTCAGCAGGCGCGTGATGCTAGCCGTGCTTTGTCACGAGCTGGAACAGCTGTTAAAAACCAAGCTTTATTAGCCATTGCCAATGAAATTAGAATCTCTGCTGATGTGCTTAAACAGCAAAATAAACTGGATATGGATGCGGGTAAAGCCAAAGGCTTAGATGCCGCATTACTAGATCGTCTTGAATTAACCGATGCCCGAATTGAAGGTATGGCAGAAGGTTTAGAACAAATAGCTTCTTTAGCTGATCCTGTTGGTGAGATCACTGATATGACCTATCGTCCATCAGGAATTCAATTGGGTAAAATGCGCGTGCCTTTAGGTGTGATTGGTATTATTTATGAATCTCGCCCTAATGTCACAGCAGATGCTGCAGGACTCTGTTTAAAATCAGGTAATGCCACTATTTTAAGAGGCGGTAGCGAGGCGATTAACTCTAATCAAGCGGTCGCAGCCTGTATTCATCGTGGTTTAGAATTAGTAGGCCTACCTACAGCAGCAGTTCAAGTGGTCGAAACAACCGACCGTGCTGCTGTGGGCGAATTAATTACCTTGTCAGACTATGTTGATGTGATTGTACCTCGTGGTGGCAAGAGCTTAATTGAACGTATTAGCCGTGATGCACGAGTGCCAGTAATTAAGCATTTAGATGGCATTTGTCATGTCTACATTGATGAATCAGCTAAGCTTGATATGGCAGAAGAGATTGCATTCAATGCAAAATGTCATCGTTATGGCGTGTGCAATGCTATGGAAACCTTATTAGTAGATAGCCGCATTGCAGCGGATATATTGCCTCGCTTAGCTAAGCGTTATACTGAGGAGTCGGTTGAATTACGCGGTTGTGAACTCACCCAAATTATTCTTACGGACATTAATAGTGCAAGTGATGAAGATTGGGATACCGAGTATTTAGCACCGATTTTATCTATTCGTATTGTTGAGGGTATTGACGATGCAATGGATCATATTTATCGTCATAGCTCAGGTCATACCGAAACAATTGTGACTGAAAATTATGCTAATTCACGTCGGTTCTTAGCTGAAGTCGATTCAAGTTCGGTGATGATTAATGCATCAACCCGCTTTGCCGATGGCTTTGAATATGGCCTTGGTGCTGAAATTGGCATTTCAACCGATAAGCTTCATGCCCGTGGCCCAGTGGGATTAGATGGTTTGACATCACAAAAATGGGTTGTATTTGGTAACGGTGAAATTCGGAAATAACTGATGTCACAGGCATTGGGTATTTTAGGGGGGACATTTGATCCTATTCATTTTGGTCATTTGCGTTCGGCATTAGATGTAGCTGAACAACTCGATTTAGATACGATGTATCTTGTTCCCAGTGCTCGTCCTCCTCATCGACAGCAGCCTAAAGCCAGTGCTGAACAGCGCCTAGAAATGTTAAGGCTCGCGGTTAATGAGCAAGCTCGTTTTGTGGTCGATGATCGAGAATTACATCGTCAAGGCCAGTCGTACACTATTGATACCTTATTAAGCTTTCGGGCTGAGTTTGCTGAGAGGCCTATCTATTTATTATTAGGTACCGATGCCTTTCAGCATATTGCTACATGGCATCGTTGGCAGGAGTTGCTCGACTACTGCCACATTGTAGTGATGCAGCGACCTAATGAACCCTTATCTTTAACACCTGAGCTAAGCAAGTGGTATCAACGACGTTTAGCAACATCAGCTGATGCTCAAAAAAAGAGTGGTTATATCTGGCCAGTTACTGTCACTCAACTTGATATTTCAGCTACAACAATTAGAAATAAAGTGGCGAAGAATGAAAGCGTGCAATTTTTATTACCTGATCAGGTGGCGTTTTATATTGCCAATTTAGGGCTCTATAAAAATCATGGATAACCTTTTTTTCATCGTGTCAAAAATAGTATGGGGCTTATTAAGCCCGACTAATTTGATTATTTTATTGATGGCATTAGGCACTCTATTGTTACTTTTAAACAAAGTAAGGCTAGCTAAATGGCTACTTGTACCGACGACTATAATAAGTCTTGGCCTATTAAGTTATCCCTTTGGTGATATATTAATTGAGCCTTTAGAAAATCGATTTTCTAAACCGACCACATTACCCGAGACGATTGATGGCATTATTATTTTAGGCGGTGGAGAGCGGTTAAAAATATCAGTAGAAAGACACACGGCTGAAGTAGGCGATGGTGGCGACCGTTTTATTGCGGGGGCTATTCTAGCTAAACATTACCCTGATAGTCCGGTTATATTTTCAGGGGGCAGTGGCTTGTTGCAGTTTCAGTCAGACAGAACGGCAGGCGATATAGCCAAAGACTTATTACTTGCAATAGGCATTGATGAATCACGATTAATTATCGAAGATAAATCACGGAACACCTATGAAAACTTCGTAAAACTAAAGTCTGTATTGCCCAAGGTAAATGGACGTTATTTACTAGTTACGTCAGCATTTCATATGCCGAGATCAATGGGTATTGCTCAGCAACAAGGAGTTAACGTAATAGCTTACCCGGTCGATTTTCAAGGAAGTTTAGCTGCATCACGACAGTTTGATTTTAGTCTATTTGATCACTTGCATACATTAGAACTGGCATGGCGGGAATGGATAGGCCTAACGGTTTATTACTGGACCGGGAAAACAGCAAGTTGGTATCCTGATACAAACTAGCCTTTTACTATGTTAATGCTGAGAAAATATATCTTTATCTGCCGGACTTGTTAATTTATTTTTACGACATATCAATAATAATATAGCCATAAGCATTTTAATATTTAACTTGATGGCGGGCTAACACTATCAATAATAGACGGTTTAATAGAATTATAATCAGAGTTGATGTTATTCAATAACAGACGTAAGTCTTTGTATCAGGTAGAATAGGCAGATAATTATTAATGGAGAACCTAATGCAGGTTAAAGAATTACAATCTCTAGTGATTGATGCACTAGAAGATATCAAAGCAACTGATATTCAAGTATTAGATGTGATGGAAATGACTGATGTAACTGATTACATGATCATCGCTACAGGTAACACTACTCGCCAAGTAAAAGCATTGGCACACTCAGTGAGCAGCCAAGCTAAAGATGCAGGAGTTCAACCTTTAGGCATGGAAGGCGAAGATATTGGCGAATGGGCTTTAGTTGATTTAGGTGATGTGATTGTTCATATTATGACGCCACAAATTAGAGCGACCTACAGTTTAGAAAAACTATGGAGCGTACCTGCGCCATCTGATACTGATAGTTCTGATTCTGAATAAGGTTCAGAATAATGAAATTAAACCTAGTGGCGGTAGGGACAAAAATGCCGTCATGGGTTTCTGACGGTTATCAAGAATACGCTAAACGCTTACCTCGAGAATGTAGCCTTCATTTGCATGAAATAGCACCGGCCAAACGTGGCAAGAGTGGTAGCGCTGCACAATGGATGCGAGAAGAAGCTGAGCGTATTTTAGCCGCGATACCGAGTAACCATCATGTGATTGCACTTGATGTGAAAGGCAAACCATGGTCAACCGAACAGTTATCAGTTCAACTTGAATCATGGCAATCTGATGGTCGTGATGTCTCATTGATAGTCGGAGGCCCAGATGGCTTAACCGATGAATGTTTGCAGCGTGCTAATCAGCGCTGGTCATTATCCCCCCTTACCTTGCCACATCCTTTGGTTAGAATTGTATTATCCGAGCAGTTGTATCGAGCTTGGACTGTGTTGCAAAATCATCCTTATCACCGCGCATGAAATTTCCCTCAATTTATTTAGCATCTAAGTCACCTCGTCGACAAGAACTTTTAAGTCAAATTGAGGTCAATTTCTCCGTATTATCTATTGATGTGGATGAAACTGCTTTTGCCAATGAAACACCGCTTGATTATGTTCAGCGAGTGGCAATAGCCAAAGCACAAGCAGGCTGGAATAGTTTAGCTGAACAAGACCAAAAGCCAGTATTAGGCTCCGATACATCAGTGGTAATTAATAGTGAAATATTAGGTAAACCTACTGATGATAGTGATGCGACGGCTATGCTGCAGAAGTTATCAGGAAATACGCATCAGGTAATGACTGCAGTGGCTATTGTTACCAGTAGTGAAATTTTATGTAAAGTGAATATTAGTAAGGTGACGTTTGCTTTATTATCAGCTGAGGATATTGCATGGTATTTATCTACTAAAGAAGGCTGTGATAAAGCAGGCTCTTATGCTGTACAAGGTTTAGCCGCTGTATTCATTGAGAATATAGAAGGTAGTTATTCTGGCATTATGGGCTTACCTGTACGTGATACGGCATTATTATTGAAGCAGATTTAAAAAGGGTGAAGCATGAGTAGTGAGATATTAATTAATGTAACACCCAATGAAACACGCGCTGCTGTGGTTGATAATGGGGTATTGCAAGAAATTTTTATTGAACGTAACGAATGCCTAGGAATTGTAGGTAATATCTATAAAGGTAAGGTATGTCGAGTATTACCTGGAATGCAGGCCGCCTTTGTTGAAATAGGTTTACCGCGCGCTGCTTTTTTACATGCCTCTGATATTTCACTGCCTAAAGGGCAAACCGGTATGTTCCGACAGACCGAAGAAGTCCCTCCCATTACTTCTTTATTACGTGAAGGCCAGCAAGTTCTAGTTCAAGTGATTAAAGATCCTCTTGGTAGTAAAGGTGCTCGCTTAACCACACAGTTATCTGTTTCTTCTCGTTACTTGGTCTATATGCCAGGGGCACAAGGAGTAGGTGTTTCACTTAAAATTGAAGGTGAGAAAGAGCGTAAACGATTAAAGACGTGTTTGATGTCTCAACTCGATGATGATGCCAGTGGCTATATTTTACGTACAGCAGCTGAAGGCGTGAGTGAGGTTGAATTATTAGCTGATCTTAATTATTTACACCGCTTGTGGGAACAGTTGGATGAGCGCAAATCAACGGTGAAATGTGGCGAACCATTACATGAAGACTTGCCCTTATCATTACGTGCATTGCGTGACTTATTTACCGATGATGTTGAGAAAATTCGAATTGATTCAGGTGAGACGTTTCGTAAAGCGATGACTTTTTCTGAAGGCTTTATGCCTGAGTGTGCCTCTCGAATCGAACACTATAAAGGTGATGCGCCTTTATTTGATTTATTTAATGTTGAAGGTGAAATTAATAAAGCATTAGATCGAAAAGTTATGTTGAAGTCTGGTGGTTACCTTATCTTTGACCAAACAGAAGCGATGACCACGGTTGATGTGAATACCGGTGGTTTTGTGGGGCATAAAAACCTCGAAGAAACGATATTTAAAACCAATCTAGAAGCTGCTAAAGCCATTGCTCGTCAATTACGAGTGCGTAATTTAGGCGGGATTATTATTCTCGACTTTATCGATATGGTAGAAGTTGAGCATCAACAGCAAGTTATTAATACCCTAGAAAAAGCAATGAAGCTTGATCGTGCTAGGCATAATATTTGTGGCGTGTCGGAGTTGGGCTTAGTAGAAATGACACGTAAACGCACCCGTGAAAGCCTTGGCCATGTATTGTGTGAGCCTTGCCCTAGCTGTAGTGGAAAAGGCTTTATTAAAAGTGTTGAAACAGTATGCTATGAAATATTTAGAGAAATTATTCGTGAATCTAAGCAGTATGAAACATCTGAGTTTTTGATTTTAGCGGCTCACGATGTAATTGACCGTTTAAATGATGAAGATTCAACTAATATTGCTGAATTAGAACAGTTTATTGGTAAAGCCATTTCATTTAAGCATGATACTCAGTATAGCCGTGAACAGTTTAATGTGGTGCTTGTTTAATCATGTCTATTATCCTAAAAGGGCTTCATATCGCGAGTAAACAACTAGCGTATTTGGCGATTATTGTGTCAATTATTCTGGTGATGGCAGCAGGAGCGGCCTATTGGCTATCCGTTGCAATTGAACAACGACAAGATGAAATTGTAGTATGGCTGGGAGATAAAATAGGCTATCCAGTCACTATTGATTCGGCTCAGATGAGTTGGTCGGGGATCTCGCCTAAATTAGAATTAAAACAGTTCAAAATTTATAATAAAGAATCAACAGATACGCTACTCAGTTTGGATATGCTGCAAATGGGCTTAAATGTCTGGCAGAGTATCCAACGCACCGAACCTGTTGTTAGTAATATGAGCATGGTGGGCTTATCACTTTCATTGATACGGGATGAGACCGGACACGTTAGTTTAAAAGGCCTTGATTTTTCAGCTAGCGGAACTGAAAAAGACAGTGATTTACTGAGCAAACTCAATTTACTGCATCAATTCCACCTACATTCTATTGCGATAAATTACACTGATTTACTTTCCTCTGAGTTGTCAGGCAACTATGAGATTGATCATGCAGTTATTGATCATGACCAGTTAAACTGGTCAGTAACTGCGAATGTTGTATTACCTGAACAGTTAGGTAGTTCATTGCAATTTAAGCTAAAAACAGAACTACTAGAATCAGACCTGGCCAATAGCCAATGGCAGGGAAGCATCGAAGCAGAAGGGATCGCAGTTAAGCTGTTATCACCCTATCTTGTTAAATCGGATGTGAGCGTCAAACAGGGGTTAACGGATGTTGTGCTATCGGGCCAAGGTCAAGGTTCTAATGTAAGTTCACTTACCGCCTCACTAAGCCTCACTCAAGTTGAATTAAACTCATTGCAGCCGCTCGATAACCCGACTGTGATGATTGACAGATTTTCGGCTGAGTTTGATTGGCAACAAGATAGCGCTACATCATGGTCACTAAGTGCTAATGATATTGAATTAAGTGTCGATGGAGAATTATGGCCTAACAGCCACTTCGCCATTAATCAGCAAGGTGATACTGTGATTGCTGAAAGTAACTATTTAAACTTAAGTAGTCTTTCTTCTATTGCCTCATTGTCACAATACTCTCCTGAATTCATACGCCAGCAAAAAGCCGCCGGTGATGTTAATGATTTAGCCTTAAATTACTCGCTAGATGAAGGCTTAGAATCACTGTCATTTGAATTGATAGAAGGAGCAACATTACCCTGGCAAGATTATCCGGGTGTCACCGGCTTAAGCCTGGCATTTAATTTAAATGATGGTCTAACAACAGTTAATTTTGATAGTCATAAAGTAAACTTGTATGCAAAAAAATGGTTAGAAGACTCAGTATATTTTGATTCTATTACCGGCAGTGTTAGCTTGCAGCAAGATGATAAAATATGGTCATTTCAGAGTCAGGACTTGAGAGTATGGAACGATGATTTAACCCTTCAGTTAGATGGTCGTGTTGAAAAAATAGAAGCAGGGCAGACGTATACCAATATAAAACTCACGCTTGAAGATGTAGTCGCCAGTACGTGGAAAAAATATATCCCACAGCAAGGCCTAGATAAAGACTTTAGGGCATGGGCTAAAAATGCCTTTGTTCAAGGTGTTATCAAACAGGGTGAAATTGAGCTGGTGGGTAATTTAGCTGACTTCCCTTATGAAACTACCGAGGATGATAGCCGCTTTACTATCAAGTTGAATACCGAAGGAGTGCAATTACATTACGCGCCAGACTGGCCTGATTTATCATCAATGAACGCGATGATTACAGGCTTAGGTAATACATTAACTATTAAAAGCAGTAGCGGAAAAATTTCCGGCTTTGACGTGGATAATATCACTACGGTAATTACCTTGTTAACTGAGTCTAAACCTATCTTACATCTTGAGGGTTTATTGCATGGTTCGACAGAGAAGGCACTTAGGTTTGTAGACTCGAGTCCTTTGCAACAACGATTTGGTAGTGCAGTTAAACTTTTAAAAGCCACTGGAAAAAGTGATATAAAACTAAATTTGATGGTGCCATTGGCTAAGACTGATGCTACTACCGTATCCGGTTGGGTTAATTTTAAGGATAGTCAGCTCTATTATTCTGAACTAGCCGATGTAAAGCTAAAACAAATTAATGGTCTACTGAACTTTAATGGTGAAGGCGTTAAAGCTAAAGGTATTAAAGCAAACTTTTTAGATAATGTAGTTACTATTAATGCTCAGCCTAAAGAGGGTCATACAAATATATTAATAGATGGGCAGATTTCGACTCAGCAACTTAGCAGCGTTTTCCCTAATGTTATTCCTCCATTTATTAAGGGCCAGTCAGCGTATCAATTGGATATCAACGTTGTTGAAGAGTCACATGGTCAATTTTATATTGATTACGGTCTGACATCGGATTTAGCAGGAATAGCAATTGATTTGCCTGAGCCTTTTTTAAAGGAAGCACAGCAATTAAAGCCACTTACTATTTCAGCTAAGAAAGAGAAAAATAGTACGCGCTATGTTGCAAAGTATGGCGAGTTATTTAATACGGTTGCGATTGAAGAAAAAAATAAGTGGCGAGCAGGAATACGCTTTGGTAAAGGCAAGCTTCGCTTACCTAATCATGGCGTGAGTATTGCCGGACATCTACAGGAATTATCCGTTGATGATTGGTTGGATTGGTCTGAGAAATATGCTTCGACAGAGGGGGATTCTTTATTACAAGGCCTTGATGAACTGTCTGTATCTATTGATTCATTAGCACTGTTTGACCAGCAGTTCACAGGGGTAAATTGTTCAGCGAGCAAAGATGGGCAAGGCTGGCGTATTGCTTTGCACAGCGATCAAACTAAAGGCGCTATTTATTGGCCATTTGAAAATCAGCATAATGTGTCGATGGATATTGATTTAGACCGTTTGAATATTGTATTAGCAGAACAATCTAGCAGTAAACTATCAGCCTCTATGGCCTTATGGCCAAAAATGAATATCGCTATTGGCGAGTTAAATATTGATGATAAAACGTTAGGAGAATTAGCTTTGYCGGCAAGTAGAAGTGATCAGCAATGGTTAGTTAATTCGGCCTCACTGACATCAGATATTTTTACAGCAACAGTGTCACAAGCGAGTTGGTTTAAATCGAATAGTGAAGAAACATCACAGCTACAATTAACCATAATAAGTGAAAATCTAACGGATGTATTAACTAGTTTTGGTTACCAACAAGCGATAGAATCAGAWCAATTAATGGTGAACACTGAAYTTAATTGGCTAGGTTCACCGTTAGATTTATCTCTGGCAACCGTTGCTGGGACATTAGATTTTTCAGTAGGGAAAGGCAAACTAAAAGATGTTGAGCCTGGCGCTGCCGGTAGAATTTTAGGCTTAATGAGTATTGTGGCATTACCGAGACGGTTAGCCTTAGATTTTAGTGACTTATTTTCATCAGGTTTTAATTTTGATTCTATTTCAGCAAGCTTTGCACTTAATGGCGGTCTTGCAAAAACCGATGACTTTATTTTAAAAGGGCCTTCAGCAGAAATAGAAATAGTGGGTATGGCTGATATGGTTGAGCAAAGCTATGATCAACAGGTGACTATCACACCCAATGTGTCCTCGACATTACCTCTGGCTGGTGCAGTAGCGGGAGGACCAGTAGGCTTAGGTGTTGGTACCGCTATTTTATTAGTTGATAAATTAAGTGGTTCATTATTTGGCAAGAATATCATTAATTTAATTAGTTACCGTTATACCTTGACCGGACCTTGGGATGAACCTGAATTTAAAGTATATAGTTCGGCTTCTGAACAAGAGTGAAACGCTAATATCTGCTATGATCACCCCTCCTAATAACGTAATCGCCTCTTTAAATATTCATGACAACATCACTTTTTGAACAAGTAAATCAACAACTGTTAGTACCTGCCGGTTTACGTGAGGTCGATTTAGAGCAAGCTCTTGCGCAGACAATGGGCCGCGGAATTGACTATGCCGATTTATATTTCCAGCAATCTAGGCAGGAAACATGGCAGTTAGAAGACGGAATTATTAAAAATGGTGGTTACCATATAGAACAAGGCGTGGGCGTTCGGGCATGCAGTGGAGAAAAAACAGGCTTCGCTTATTCCGATGATTTAATCTTACCTGCGCTACAACAAGCGGCAACAGCTGCACGCTCTATTTCTCGTCAAGGTGCTGAGAAAAAAGTTAAAGCATGGCAGCGAACGGTTGCACCACAATATTATGCTGAACATGATCCTTTATCTGTCTTATCGGTGAATGAGAAATTAGACTTACTAAGAATGGCAGATGCTGTTGCACGGGCTGCAGACCCTAGAGTGACACAAGTTAATGTCAGTTTGTCGGGGGGCGTAGATTCTATATTAGTGGCTGCTAGTGATGGCACCTTAGCTGCAGATATTCGACCTTTAATTCGGATGAATGTCAGTGTTATTGTTGAATCGGAAGGACGTCGAGAACATGGTAATGCCGGTGGCGGACGTCGTTTAGATTATCGATACTTTCAAGACAATGATATGGCTGAATCTTATGCCAAAGAAGCGGTTCGCCAAGCATTAGTGAATTTAGAAGCCGTCGATGCCCCAGCAGGAACAATGACAGTCGTATTAGCTTCAGGTTGGCCTGGTATTTTATTACACGAAGCAGTCGGCCATGGTTTAGAAGGCGACTTTAATCGCCGTAAAAGCTCAGCATTTTCTGGTCGAATGGGTGAAATGGTGGCTTCACCATTATGCACCATAGTCGATGATGGTACTTTAGCTGATAGACGAGGCTCCCTTTCTATTGATGATGAAGGTGTGCCTACGCAGTGCACAACCTTGATTGAGAAGGGTAAATTAGTCGGCTATATGCAAGATAAACATAATGCCCGTTTGATGGGCACTCAAAGTACGGGTAATGGCCGACGTGAGTCTTATGCTCATCTTCCTATGCCACGAATGACTAACACTTATATGTTGCCAGGCGAACATGAACCTGATGAAATTATTTCATCAGTAGAAAAAGGCTTATATGCGGTTAACTTTGGTGGTGGGCAGGTGGACATTACATCGGGTAAGTTTGTTTTTTCAACCAGTGAAGTTTATATGATTGAAAATGGCAAAGTCACCTACCCTGTTAAAGGGGCAACACTGATAGGTAATGGCCCAGAAGTAATGGGACGAATTAGCATGGTAGGAAACGATCTAGAATTAGATTCTGGAGTAGGTAATTGTGGCAAAGAAGGGCAAAGTGTCCCTGTTGGTGTAGGCCAACCAACGCTTAAAATAGATGGGCTAACGGTGGGTGGAACCGCATAGTTATTTCTATTTGAGATTATGGATATATACCCGTGACCAATCAATCAATATGCACTTTGAGTGATAACGGGTATAGAACAATATAAAACTGAGAGGCATCATTTTTAAAATGACGAGAAAACATAAGGCTGTCGCCTTAATATCGGGTGGTTTAGATTCATTACTTGCAGTACGCGTTATGCAGGAGCAGGGTATTGAAGTTGAAGGAATTAACTTTTATACCGGTTTTTGTGTAGAAGGGCATACGCACGCAATACGTAATCACGATAAAGACAAACAAAAGCGCAATAATGCATTGTGGGTTGCTGAACAATTAGGTATTAAGCTGCATATTGTTGATGTAATTGAAGAGTATAAAGAAGTGCTGCTTAATCCAAAACATGGTTACGGCGCTAATATGAACCCCTGTTTAGACTGCAAAATATTTATGGTTAAAAAAGCAGTTGAGTGGGTTAAAGAAAATTATGATGACGGCTTTGATTTTATTATTACTGGTGAGGTTATTGGCCAACGTCCAATGTCTCAGCGTAAAGAAACAATGCCTATAATTTCAAATGAGTCCGGCGCTGACGATATTTTGCTACGACCATTATGTGCTAAAAACTTACCTGAAACTAAGCCTGAATTAGAAGGCTGGGTTGATCGCGAAAAGCTATTTGGTTTTAGTGGCCGTAATCGTAAACCTCAGATGGCTTTAGCCGAACAATATGGGTTTAAAGATTATGCTACGCCCGCCGGAGGATGTTGCTTTTTAACCGATAAAAAATATTCGGATAAATTGGTTGATCTATGGAAAGGCCGCGGCACGCGTGAGTATGAAATGGATGACATTATGCTGTTAAAAGTAGGTCGTCATATTCGTCCTAAACCAGAGTTTAAACTTATTATCGCGCGCGATGCGGGCGAGAGTAAATACTTGGAAGGTTATCGCAAGCAGTTCATAACACTTCATGCTGTCAGTCATAATGGGCCTCTAGCTATGATTGATGGTGATATTGATAGTGATGATTTTGAATTCGTAGCCGGAATTGTTGCTCGTTATGGCCAAGGACGTGATGCAGAGGAAGTGAGCGTTGAATTTGCTATGCCGGATCAGGACAAAAAAACACTTAAGATCAAACCATTATCAACAGATGAAGTACTTAAGGAGTGGCATGTATGAGCCATCATGAATTAGATGCTAGACGTATGTTATGTCCTATGCCGGTAATTAAAACGCAAAATAAGATTAAAGAATTACAAGATGGTGATATATTAGATGTAATTTGTACCGATCCTGGTGCCTTAAGTGATATTCCTGCTTGGGCACGAATTAATGGACATGAAATAGTCGGCCATCGTGAAGTGGATGATGAGCTTATTATTACTGTTCGGGTTGTTATTTAGCACTGGAAAGGTGCTGTTAGTTTGAAAGGCACTGATATGGTGCGTTCTTGGTTGTCGAAAATACGGTAACTAATTGATTTATTAGTATTCAAAATTGGCTCAATTTGTGCTTTATTGGATGCGTGTTATGCACCCCTAATGTGTATTTTAAAATGGAGAAAGTTAAATGTCAGTCGAAAAAGTACTTCAAATGATTAAAGATGAGGATGTCTTATTTGTAGACTTCCGTTTCACAGATACACGCGGTAAAGAACAACATGTATCTTTCCCTGCACATACTATTGATGAAGATACCTTTACTGAAGGTAATATGTTTGATGGTTCATCAGTAGCAGGTTGGAAAGGTATTAATGAGTCAGATATGATTTTGATGCCTGATCCAGAAACAGCTGTTTTAGATCCTTTTATGGATGATACAACGCTTATTATTAGTTGTGATGTTATTGAGCCTTCAACTATGCAAGGTTACGAACGTGATCCACGTAGTGTTGCACATCGTGCTGAAGCACATATGCAATCAACAGGCATAGCAGATACCGCTTATTTTGGTCCTGAAAATGAATTTTTCATCTTTGATGATGTTCGTTGGGCAAGTGATATCTCTGGTTCGTTCTATAAAATAGATTCTGATGAGTCTTCTTGGAATTCGGACAAAGTTTTTGCTGATGGTAATAAAGGCCATCGTCCAGGTGTTAAAGGTGGTTACTTCCCAGTGCCTCCAGTTGATTCATTACAAGATATCCGTAGTGCAATGTGCTTAACACTTGAAGAAATGGGCCAGTTAACTGAAGTTCATCACCATGAAGTCGCCACTGCTGGTCAGTGTGAAATCGGTGTTAAATTTAATACCTTAGTTAAAAAAGCAGATGAAGTGCAACAGCTTAAATATGTTGTGCATAACGTTTCTCATGCTTACGGCAAAACAGCTACGTTTATGCCTAAGCCTATCGTGGGTGATAACGGTAACGGTATGCACGTTCACATGTCTTTATTTAAAGAGGGTGAAAACTTATTCACGGGTAACAAATACGGCGGTTTATCTGAAACAGCGTTATTTTACATCGGTGGTGTAATTAAGCATGCTCAAGCATTAAATGCATTCGTGAACGCAAGCACAAACAGCTACAAACGTTTAGTACCTGGTTTTGAAGCGCCTATTATGTTGGCTTACTCAGCACGTAACCGTAGTGCGTCAATTCGTATTCCTTTTGTTAACAATCCAAAAGGCCGTCGTATTGAAGTTCGTTTTGGTGATTCAACTGCAAACCCATATTTAGCATTTGCTGCTTTATTAATGGCGGGTCTTGATGGTATCAAAAACAAGATTCACCCTGGTGATGCAATGGATAAAGATTTGTATGACTTGCCTCCTGAAGAAGAAGCGCAAATCCCACAAGTTTGTTACTCATTAGATCAAGCTTTAACTGCTTTAGATAATGACCGTGCATTCTTAACAGATGGCGGTGTATTCACTGATGATATGATTGATGCTTACATCGATCTGAAAATGGAAGAAGTAACACGCTTACGTATGGAAACTCACCCAGCTGAGTTTGATTTATACTATAGCTGTTAATAATTAGTTAATGTATCACGCTATTTACAGACTGTTTTAGTCAGTCTTAAAATAGAGCTCATACATTAATTTAATAATTAAAGTACCCTCAGTTTATATTTAAGCTGGGGGTATTTTTTTATCTGATGCTTGCAGATGATAGGTGAGTAGAATATGATGTTTTGATGAAATATTTTATCTTGTCAGCTTTGTTTTTCTCTTTAGTTGCTCACGCGGATGTTTACCGCAGCGTCGATCAATATGGCAATACCGTTTACTCAGATATTGAAGATGAAACATCTGAAAAGGTGGTGATTGATATTGCCCCGAGTTATACGGCGGTAGCAGTTGAAGCTGAACTACCTATTTTCGAAGAAGAAGTAGCCGAAGAAAATATCATTCCTAACTATAAACTAACGATTGTTAGCCCCAGCCAGAATGAATCTTTACATAACCCCGAAAGCATTATTGTTGCGGTTGAGTTAATGCCAGAATTGAACGCACTAAGGAATGATAAGTTACTGTTTAAACTAGATGGTAAAGAAGTCACCGCGGCATCAACATCGTTAAATACAGTATTAACGGGAGTTGAACGAGGAAGTCATATTCTTTTAGTCTCGGTAGTCGATAAAAAGGGTAAAGTCTTAAAGAAAAGTAAATCTACTTTATTTCATGTTCACCGGACATCTGTCGCACCCTAGTAGTTAAAATGCACTTAAATGGTGCTTTTTCTCCCCCCATGCTTTATTCTAAGCTTATCTCATGTACTCAATAAATAACATTGATATATAAACCTAAATTAAATCAATTGCTTGGGCTGTCATTTCATCTTAAAGTTAAAGTTGGATTAATATTTGCTATTGAGCTAAGTAAGAATCCTTATTAGTTTAAATATAGAGTTATGACTGCATTATTTTCTTGTCGAGATATAATTGAAAACCTGACTACTGCCATTGTGGTGATGGACAATGCTTTACGCATTAATACGCTGAACTCTGCGGCCGAAGTTTTATTTGGCATGAGTGAGCGTCAGGCTAGCTCAATTCCTATTCAATCATTTTTATTAAGTAATAGTGCATTACTAGCAGGGCTCAATCGAGTTAAAGATACTGGTCTTGAATTAATTGAACGAGAAATTAAGCTTTACATTCCTAGTAGAGGGGAAGTATTGGTTGATTGCTCAATTAAATTTATAGAAAATAGTGAAGCTCAACCTTCCATTTTATTAGAGCTCTCCCAGTTAGAATTTCAACAACGCATTAGCCGAGAAGAAAGTTTAAATACGCAGCAGCAAGTATTACGAGGTTTAGCCCATGAGGTTAAAAACCCTCTAGGCGGATTACGTGGAGCCGCTCAATTATTAGAGCGCCAATTGGATTCTGCTGAATTAAAAGAATACACCACGATTATTATTAGTGAAGCTGATCGATTACAGAACTTGATGACAAAAATGTTAGGTTCTCATCATATGCCTGAGCCTGAACAAGTCAATATTCATGAGATTTTACAGCGGGTACGGCAACTGGTTTCATCCGACACCGATAGTCGACTTGAATTAGTCGGAGATTATGACCCGAGTATTCCTGACCTCTATGTAGACTTTGATCAAATGGTACAAGTTTTCCTTAATATAATCTTAAATGCAGTACAAGCACTTGATGGTGCAGGCCGAATTATATTAAGAACACGAGTGCTACGTAATATTACCATTGAGCAAACACCTTATCGTCTCGGCGTGTGCATTGAAGTTGAAGATAATGGACCTGGAGTTCCGGCGGAGTTACACGAAAGTATATTTTTCCCAATGGTGACAGGTCGAGCAGAAGGCACAGGTTTAGGCCTTTACTTAGTTCAAAGTTTAATAAATCGTAATAACGGTATGATTTCATGTGCCAGCCAACCACAACACACCGTATTTTCAGTTATATTTCCATTGGAGACATCAAATGGCTAAGAAATCAATAGTATGGGTTGTCGATGATGACCGTTCAATAAGGTGGGTTTTACAAAAAGCACTTGAGTCTGTCAATATCGTTGTTCGAGCATTTGATAATGCCCTAGATGTTATTTCGCAACTAGATTCAGAAAAGCCTGATGTTTTGGTAAGCGATATTCGTATGCCGGGGATGGATGGTCTACAGCTATTATCTAAAATTAAAGAAAAAGTCCCTGAATTACCGGTTATTATCATGACGGCTTATTCTGATTTAGATAGTGCGGTATCGGTGTATGAAGGTGGGGCGTTTGAATACCTACCTAAGCCTTTTGATATTGATGATGCGGTTGATTTAGTTCAACGTGCGATTGATCATCAAAATGAACAAGCAGCCACTGCCGATGACACTGTACCTATCACTATGGAAATTATTGGTGAAGCACCTGCGATGCAGGATGTATTCAGAGCTATTGGCCGATTAGCGCGCTCCAATATTACCGTGTTAATTAATGGTGAATCAGGAACGGGTAAAGAGTTAGTCGCCAATGCCTTACATAAACATAGTCCACGTAGGAATGCGCCTTTTATTGCACTTAATATGGCGGCTATTCCAAAAGAATTGATGGAGTCCGAACTCTTTGGTCATGAAAAAGGTTCATTTACCGGTGCTCATGCACTGCGTAAAGGCCGATTTGAACAGGCTGAAGGCGGCACATTATTTTTAGATGAAATTGGGGATATGCCCTTAGACTTACAGACACGCTTATTAAGAGTGTTATCTGATGGGGTATTTTTTCGGGTAGGTGGACATGGTGCGATCCAAGCAGATGTACGCATTGTGGCTGCAACACATCAGAATTTAGAACAACGCGTTGAACGAGGTGAGTTTAGAGAAGATTTATTTCATCGTTTAAATGTAATCCGTATTCAAATACCTGCATTACGAGAACGGCAAGAAGATGTACCTGTTTTAGCGAGTTACTTTCTTAATAAAGCCGCCGTTGAATTAATTGTACCGGTAAAAAGCTTATCTAAAGACGTTGAACAGTACCTAAGTCAATTGACTTGGCCAGGTAATGTTCGCCAATTAGAGAACACTTGCCGGTGGTTAACGGTGATGTCACCGGCTAAAGTGGTGCAGATGGACGATTTACCAAGTGAATTAACAACGGATACATCGACTACTCCAGCAGAGTCAGGCAACTGGCAAGTACTGTTTAAACAATGGGCAGCAAATAAGGCGTTAACTGGCCAAGATGCTGTTCTAGCAGAGGTTGTTCCCTTAGTTGAACAGCTATTAATGGAGGTTGCACTGGAGAAAACAGCTGGAAGGCGACAAGAAGCAGCCAAGTTATTAGGCTGGGGAAGAAATACATTAACGAGAAAGTTAAAAGATAGTTGATTATAGGCTTGCAAAGCAGGGAGCTTAGCCGTATAATTCATTGCTTAATCAGGTGCGGGGTGGAGCAGTCTGGTAGCTCGTCGGGCTCATAACCCGAAGGTCGTTGGTTCGAATCCAGCCCCCGCTACCAATTTAACAAAAACAGACCCCTTTATGGGGTTTTTGTTTATCTGGAGGTTAGAAAATTGGGCTATAGGCCCTTTTTTTTTATGTTATGGCGATACAAGATCAAATTGAACAATTAATTGAGTTGCCAATTGAGTCTCTTGGCTATGAATTGG
>NVVP01000012.1 GCA_002402245.1 Gammaproteobacteria bacterium
CAAGGATCTCGCTACTTGGGTGGAGATSSGSWMKKTRCGNCKMKSWWKCSANAMGCNNTRGARMCAGNRTCAYSWKYRWCCAAGGTTGAAGTTACCTCTGATCCTGAACGTATTCTAAGTGCTGATCGCGTTGTATTCCCCGGACAAGGCGCTATTAAAGCCTGCATGAATGAAGTTAACCGTTTAGGTTTGACTGACGTCATTCATACCGTTGCTAAAGAAAAACCTTTTCTAGGTATTTGCATTGGTATGCAATTACTACTCAGCCATAGTGATGAAAATGACGGCGTTAATGGCCTTGATATTTTCAAGGGCAATGTACGCCATTTTGATTTAGCAACAGAAAAAGATGGCAGCCACTTGAAAGTGCCTCATATGGGTTGGAATCAAGTTCATCAAACAGTGCAGCATCCTTTATGGAAGGATATTGAACAAGATAGTCGTTTTTATTTTGTACATAGCTACTTTGTTAAACCTGAAGATGAATCAGTTACAGCTGGGACAACCGCTTACCCTGAAACCTTCACATCAGTAATTCAAAAAGACAATATCTTTGCAACTCAATTTCATCCAGAAAAAAGCCAACATGATGGTTTGAAATTATTGCAAAACTTTTTAAACTGGGACGGTCAGTCCTAACACCACTATCCTAAGATTTATTATGGAGAAAATCGTATGTTATTAATTCCAGCCATTGACCTCAAAGATGGTCACTGTGTTCGTTTACGCCAAGGTCGCATGGAAGATAATACCGTCTTTTCAAAAGACCCTCTTGCCATTGCCAAAAAATGGGTTGATGCCGGTGCGAAGCGCTTACATTTGGTTGATCTTGATGGCGCATTTGCCGGCAAGCCTGTCAATGCAAGTATTATTCATGATATTTGCAAAGAATTCCCTGACCTAGATGTTCAAATCGGTGGTGGTATTCGTGATGAAGATACTATTCAGACTTATTTAGAAGCTGGTGTTCGTTATGTAATTATCGGTACCAAAGCAGTTAATGCACCTCATTTTGTCGGTGATATCTGTGCTGAATTTCCAGGTCACATCATTATTGGCTTAGATGCCAAAGATGGCAAAGTAGCTATTGATGGTTGGTCAAAACTATCTCACCATGATGTTACTGATATGGCGAAGCACTTTGAACAAGATGGTGTTGAAGCGATTATCTATACTGATATTAGTCGCGATGGCATGATGAAAGGGGTAAATTTAGAGTCTACTCGTGATCTTGCTCGAGCCATTAAAATTCCTGTTATCGCTTCAGGTGGCGTGACGGATTATAACGATGTTAAAGCCTTATGCCATTATGAAGTAGAAGGTATTATGGGTGCAATCGTGGGCCGGGCTATCTATGAAGGCACCATTGATTTAGCCGAAGGCCAAGCATTAGCTGATCGTCTTAACCCACCTAAAGACTATAGCTAATATGGCGCTTGCTAAACGTATCATCCCTTGTCTTGATGTTGATAATGGCCGCGTCGTAAAAGGCGTTCAATTTGTTAATATTCGTGATGCAGGTGACCCTGTAGAAGTGGCAAAACGCTACGATCAACAAGGTGCTGATGAAATAACTTTTTTAGACATTACCGCAACCAGTGATAATCGGGCTACGATGGAAGAGATGGTTAAAGCCGTGGCAAGCCAAGTATTTATCCCGCTTACCGTTGGTGGCGGCATTCGCAAGGTTGAAGATATTCGCCGTATGCTCAATGCCGGTGCAGATAAAGTAGGTATTAATTCTGCAGCAGTGACTAACCCTGAGTTTGTCCGTGAAGCAGCTGATAAATTTGGCTCTCAATGTATTGTTGTGGCCATCGATGCCAAATGTGTATCCAAGCAAGGCGAAGAAAAACGTTGGGAAATATTTACCCATGGTGGCCGCAAAGAAACCGGTATTGATGCTGTTGAATGGGCAAAGAAAATGGTCGACCTCGGCGCCGGTGAATTATTATTAACCAGCATGGATCGTGATGGAACAAAATCAGGATTTGATTTAGAGCTGACTCGTGCAGTCAGTGATGCCGTTGCGGTGCCTGTTATTGCATCAGGCGGTGTGGGTGAGTTACAAGATTTAACTAATGGTATCGTTGAAGGTAGAGCTGACGCTGTATTAGCGGCTAGTATTTTCCATTTTGGCGAATATACAGTTGAACAAGCAAAACAGCATATGGCTTCTCAAGGTATTGAGGTTCGTTTGTAATGAGTTTTGCTGATCAAGTAAAGTGGAATGATGCCGGCCTTGCACCGGTTATTACCCAAGAGTTTGACTCTAAACAAGTACTCACTCTAGCTTGGATGAATAAAGAGTCATTACAACTTACCGTTGATTCAGGTCATGCCGTTTACTGGTCACGCTCACGTCAAAAATTATGGCATAAGGGTGAACAGTCCGGTAATCAGCAATTGATTAAATCTATTCGTTTAGATTGCGATAATGATGCTATTTTGATTGAAGTGGTGCAAAAAGGGGGGATTGCTTGTCATACTGGTCGTCATCATTGTTTTTACCAGCAGTTAATTGACGGACAATGGCAAACAACCGAAACTGTGTTGAAAGATCCTAAAGAGATATACAAATGAGCGATATATTAAACACCTTAGCTGAAGTGCTTGAAGAAAGAAAACACGCTGCTCCTGATAGTTCTTATGTAGCGAGCCTTTATGATAAAGGCACCGATCATATTCTTAAAAAACTAGGCGAAGAAGCGGTTGAAACGATCATTGCAGGGAAAGGCGGCGATCGTGATGAAATTATTTATGAAACAGCTGACTTATGGTTTCACAGCTTAATTTTACTTGCCCATAATGACATCAGCCCTGATGTTATTTTAGATGAGCTTGCTCGACGTTTTGGCGTATCCGGCCTAGAAGAGAAGGCCGCTAGGAGTAAATAATGACTGACTGCTTATTTTGCAAAATTATTGCCGGCGATATCCCTTCAGACAAAGTCTATGAAGATGATCTTCTTTACGCGTTTAAAGATATAAGCCCTAAAGCATCAGTTCATTTATTAGTTATCCCTAAAGTACATATTGAAAGTTTAGATTCACTCAATGCTGAACATCAGCAGTTAATAGGCTATATGATGTTAAAATTGCCTGAACTTGCTAAATCTCAAGGATTAGACGATGGCTTTCGTACCATCATCAATACTGGACCGGGTGGCGGACAAGAAGTAGGTCATTTACATAGCCACATTCTAGGTGGAAAAAATATGCCCGGATTTAATTAGGAGAATATTATGTTTAGCGGAATAGGTGTTTGGCAATTATTAATTGTATTAGCTATTATAATTTTATTATTTGGTACTAAAAAACTACGCTCTCTAGGGGGTGATTTAGGTAGTGCAATAAAAAACTTTAAAAGCTCCGTCAGTGAAGGTGAAAATACAGCTTCAAGCAATGACTCATCTATCGATCATGCAGAAAAAAGTGAGCAAGATAAAGTAACCGATCACGATAAACATTCGAGTTAATATTAACCATGTTTGATATTGGTTTTTGGGAGTTACTGCTAATCGCTGTCGTGGCACTCGTGGTGGTGGGGCCTGAACGTTTGCCTAAATTGATTCGTGTAGTCGGTTTATGGGTTGGTCGAGCGAATGCTACAGTACAGTCTATTCGCAACGAAATATCACAGGAACTTCGTGCCGAAGAATTAACTCAGGCGCTAAATAAAACCGTATTAGAAAAAGAAAAAGTGATTAAATCATTTACTCAGTCTGTTGATGTTGATATTGCTGAAATGAAAGACATTCCCTCTTCAATTGATGGAAAAGATAAATAGTGGCCTCAGATACAGATAGTCAACAACCGTTAATTTCTCATTTAATTGAACTACGGGATCGTTTATTACGCGGTATTTTGGCGGTATTAATCATCACCGTTTGTTTATTACCATTTTCAAATGATTTATATCATTTTCTTGCTGAGCCACTATTACAACACCTGCCTGAATCAAGCACAATGATCGCTACAGAAGTTGCCTCACCTTTTTTAATTCCTTTTAAACTGACATTAAGCATAGCAATATTATTGGCTGTTCCAGTATTACTTTATCAACTCTGGGCCTTTGTTGCACCAGGGCTTTATGATAATGAACGAAAAATAGTCTTCCCATTATTACTGGCTAGTACCGTGCTATTTTTCCTCGGTATGGCTTTTGCCTACTATGTGGTTTTTCCACTAATTTTTGGGTTTTTAACTCAAGCGGCACCGGAAGGTGTCACTGTAATGACTGACATTAGTAGTTACTTAGACTTTGTACTAAAATTATTCTTTGCATTTGGGGTCGCATTCGAAGTGCCTATTGCCACCATGTTACTTATTTGGACAGGCGTATCGACAGTTGAAAGCTTAAAAGAAAARCGCCCTTACATTATTGTGGGCGCTTTTGTTATTGGCATGTTACTCACACCACCAGATATTATCTCTCAAACTCTGTTGGCTGTGCCTGTATGGTTATTATTTGAGTTAGGCTTACTGTGCTCTAGGTGGCTTCCTAACAAACAAAGCCTATGAGACCTAAAGTGTATATTTAAACGCTGTAACGTAAACGTGTGCCGTGTTCTAACGATAATAAAAGTTCTTCTGCTCGTATTTCTCTAGGAAAGTACGCGCCTGAGATTTTAGCACCATGAATACTGGCTCCTTCCATACTTACACAGTTAGAAAAGTCGACGCCACGTAAATCAGCTTGTCTAAAATAACTATTGGTAAAATCTAAACCATCGGTTATTAGACCTGATAACCTAATATGTCGAAAATCACAGCCCGTTAAAACGGCTGTTTCTCCTGCTTTAATACGTTGATTAAATTCAGCAATTTTATCTTCCCTTAATAAACGGTATAAGGGATCTTCTGAAATAATAGGTGCAGCCACACAGTACTCCTTAAATTAAGCGGTAATATCTATACTATTGCCAATATTTTTAGTATCAAAACCAGTTGAACTAGTTTCATCTATCTGCGATACGACTTCGGCATTATTAACGGTTGTTGATGATTTATCTTGAGAAGTGACTGTATTTTGAGTTTCACTTCCTTCTAAACCTTGTGTTGTCCGACCTTCAACTTGTCTTTCAGAATTCAAAGGGTTTGTTAGTGTGGGTTGACCACTTAATGGTGCTATACCTGGGATTTCCATAATATCACTCCTTAATTCATAAAGTTTTATACTAAACGTTAAAAACATCAGATCTGCTATCTTACTCCACATTTTAGACTTTATGTTAAAAACTATTTGGTAATCACTTGTTATTAATATAGTTATTATTAACCTTCAGATCACGCTGTTCTAATAATAATAGTTCACGTTCTAATTTAGTTTCTAATTGCTGAGTATATTCTTTTCGCCATCGTGACAGTATAAAGGGGTGAATGTCGAGTGATTCAGCCACTGATTTTATGGTGACATCGACAATAAAGCTCAGTTGAACAGCATTGACTTTGAATTCATTTGAATACTTCCACGTTCATCTTGGATTGTTGTACTTGGGCACGAGAACAGCTACGCCACAATTATGATGATGAAGTGGTACAGCGCACTATTAAACTCAATATGGTCTTACTTGATTGTTATGCAAAAGAGTTAACCAAGGTTGAATATTTTATTGAAAGACAAGCCAAACAACATCACGGTGCTTTCCTTCTATTTAAATTGTACATGTTGATATACTTACTTTGATTATGCTCATCATAATTAATAATACCAAGTTTGAATTGATGAGAATGAACGTACGCTTCACGAACCTTTATTCCAAGTTTGCTACACTTTTCATAAACCTCTTTTTTGTGGCCGTAGGCATTTGGCAACCTAGTATTATTGATTTTCTGTTGTTCATAGGCAAGGGAACTTGTATCAGAATAGAAGGGAAATATAAATTTTATTTTATGAAACTGATATTTATACTACTTATACTCACTAGTTGCATAAGTAGAATTTAATAATGACGAATCACTATTCTTACTGTAGGGAGTAAAAGAAATGGGTATTTTAACAAAGCAAGAGTTAAATGAACTTGGTTTTAAGTCTTTAGGAAATAATGTTCTTATATCCGATAAAGCGAGTATTTACGGTGCTGAACACATTGAAATCGGTAACAATGTAAGAATTGATGATTTTGTTGTCCTATCAGCGGGAACCGGTGGTATTTATTTTGGGAACTACATACACTTATCTGTTCAAGTTAGTATCATCGGTGCGGGACGAGTTGAACTTCATGACTTCAGTGGTGTGTCAGCAAAAGTCTCAATATTTTCTTCGTCAGATGATTTTACTGGGCGGAAAATGACAAATCCAACGGTTCCTGATTCATATCGATGGGTAAGAAATTCCTCCGTTATTATTGGTACCCATGCACTGATTGGCGCAAATAGCGTGTTATTACCAGGAAGTATAATTTCCGATGGCGTGTCGGTAGGAGCTTTGTCACAAGTATCAAGCAAACTGGACGAGTGGTCAATATATCTTGGTAATCCAGTGAAAAAAATCATGCCTAGATCAAGAAATGTTTTAAAGTTGGAAAAAGAATTTCTTGAAGAAATGAAAAAATATAGGGGGCTGTCCTAGATAAGTAAAATAATCTAGGGTGGTGACATGAGAAAAAGTAGATTAAGTGGGTATAAGCAAAGTCGTTTAATTGAACTTTTTATAGCGGGTTCAACTGCTCGAACAGCCGCTAGTTTAGTTGGTGTAAATAAGTCTACTGCTAGTTATTATTTTCAGCGTCTCAGGCAGATAATATATGACCATAGTGAGCACCTTGAATTACTCGATGGTGAGGTAGAAGCTGACGAAAGTTATTTTGGTGGAAGGCGTAAAGGAAAGCGAGGTCGAGGAGCGGGTGGTAAAGTGCCTGTATTCGGTTTATTAAATCGGGGGGCAAGGTTTACACAAAGATAATACCTAATGCTAGCGCTGCTCATTGATGCCCATTATTCAAGGAAAGTAAATTCTGATTGTTGCCGTGGTTATAATGTACTTAATGTATCAGTGTTCAAACACGACCGCATTAATCATTCAACGTTGTTTGCAGACAAGAAAGATAACTAGCACAATTAAAACAGTTGAAACAATGGGTTAAAGATGAATTTGGCTAGTTACCTGGGACAGCCCCTTAAATTAAATTGGATATCAGAAATGAACGAAAAAAGAAAAGAAGTGTATGCATTAATAGCTAGTGTCCTTGGAGTAAATGTTGATGTTATCAATGACGAACTCGCTATCGGTGATATTACTGAATGGGACTCTCTTGGACATATGCAAATTATAGCCGCTTTGGAAAGCCAAATGGAGATCACTTTGGATATAGAGCAGACGCTAGAAATAGAAGACGTTGAAGATATAATTGATGCAGTAACCGTAAGTAAATAGGTATAAAATTAATGACTATTGTTGCGAAATTGATAGAACAAACTCAACTTAATCCAGAAAAAATTGTGATTCAAGATAAAGATAGGGCCGTGACCAGCGCGAAGTTTATAACGGACATTCACAATGTGGCATCAAGTTTAAAGGGAAAAAACGTTTTATCTGAAACTAACGTTATTATCTACGCTTCAAATAGTTATGCTTTCATCTGTACTTACTTTGCTGTGCACTTATTGAGTGCTAGGTCGGTAGTTGTAGACCCAAAATCGGAAACGAATTTTTTACAATTCATCGTAAATAAGGTTAGACCGAGTTATATTGTATCCTCTCCGGAGGAATTATTTAACTCACAAAGTAATATTCATAAGGTAAAAAATAAAGCTGAAAACAGCTTAATCGCAGATATTCTATTTACTAGTGGTACGACTGGCGAGCCTAAAGGGGTTGCATTATCACATCAACAAATTCTTGATTCTACCCTCCATATATTGAGTAATGTAGGTAATAATGAAACAGATATTGAGCTTTTATTAATGCCGTTAAGCCATTCTTTTGGTTTAGGCCGTATGCGTTCAGCACTGTATGCGGGAACTGTTTTGGTAATAGGTTATCCTCTAAATCGTATGAAACAAGTATTCAAAGCAATTGAACAGCATAAAGTTACTGGCTTTGGCATTGTCCCCGCTGCTTGGGAATTTATCCTAAAAATGAGTAGGGATAAGATTGTAGAATATTCATCACAAATTCAATATATTGAACTTGGAAGTGCTTATTTTTCTCCTGAAAATAAACAGACAATGCGTAGTTGGTTCCCTGAAACTAATTTAGTTATGCATTACGGTTTGACTGAAGTTTCTAGAGCCATTTTTTCACGTTTTCATCATGATCCTCACGAGTCGCTTGGTATTATAGATATTGGTACCGACGTTAGAATATTAGCCCCTGATTCCAGCATACAAGGTCATGGTATTGAAGGTGAAATTGCATTGCGATCAAACTGGATGTTATCTGAGTACTTAGACAATCCAAATTTAACTAAAGCATCTTTTTCCGATGGTTTTTTTAAAACTGGAGATTTAGGGCTTATAAATGGTAAACACTTGTACCTAAAAGGACGATTAAAAGAAGTAATCAACGTTGGGGGGAAAAAAGTTAACCCTCAAGATGTTGAGTCCGCACTAAAAAAAATGAAGTTTATTTCAGACTGTGCTTGTGTAGCGTACCCTGACCCTGATATGGGAGAGGTAGTGAAAGCTTTTGTTGTATTTACAGAACAGAACATGTGCAGTGAACAAGAAATAAAAAAATATTTACACGACAAACTGCCTTCCCATATGCGACCACAATATTATGAGAATATTGATAGCATCCCAAAAACAGCCAATGGTAAGATTCAACGATTGAAACTAAAAAGTTCATAACGAAAACAGTAAGGTTATAGAATGCTTAAATTGAGATTCCCACTCCCCGTATTCAGGACGGCCAAAGAGGTAGTGAACGGAAAAAATGCAAGAATGGCGCTTAAAGGTCTAGCTGCAAATAAAGTTACATTGATTATCAGTGGATCTTTTAAAAACTCTCAATATTATGATCAAATTAATAGATTAATAAAATGTGAATCGTTACAGGTGCTAAAAAAATCTTGGGCGGGAGAACCTAGCCTTGAAGAAATGGCTCCTGTTATGAGTCAAGTTGAAGAATTTCAACCTGACTTTATCATCGCATTAGGTGGCGGTTCTGTTATTGATGGAGCTAAGTTAATTTGGTTATTGTATGAAGCTCCGCAATTAACTACAGAGCAGATATTTCGACCATTCTCGTTACCGCAACTTCGCGGACGTTGTAAGTTTGCCGTAATTCCTACAACTATTGGGGCAGGCGCTGAAGTCTCATCAGCTGCCGTGATGTATGATAAATCGAGTGGCAGTAAAAAGGCGGTTGTCACACATGATTTTCTGCCAGATCTTGTGATATTAGATCCTGAGTTAGTTCTCGACGTTCCTACTAATATATTATTAACGACTGTTGCTGATGCGCTATCACATGCTGTAGAAGGTTACATGTCGAAGATTTCTCACCCTTTAATGGATACATTTGCTGAAAAAGCGATTGCTATTATTGCCAATAATTGGCAAGAAATTAGTGCAGAACAGCCGTCCCTTGCACTAATTTCTGAATTGCAGCATGCCGCTATGATGGCAGGCTGGGTGCAAAATCACTGTTTGGTAGGGATGTCTCATGCAATAGCTCACCAATTAAGTGGTTATGGCATTAACCATGGTATTGCAAACGGTATTTTAATGACAAAAGTGATTCCCTTCAATTGCAGGGATGAAAAAGTAACTAATCGCTATGAGCAATTAACAAAAAACTCAGGACTAAACTCAGTAAAAGATTTAATTGAACTGTTTTCGGCCATAATTATTGCTTCAACCGAACATACTGTTTTTTTTGATAAAGATATTAATCTTGATAGAGTGGCGAAGGGGGCAATGTTAGATCCTGCTGCGAAATCAAATCCAATCGTTTTCAATGAACAAGATGTAAAAGAGGTTTTGAAAGCATGTCTGATATAACTAATGATACTTTAGCCCATGTATTAGATGCTAAACCTTTTGAGCTAACTCCGGACGTTAAAGCCCCTATTTTTTATAAAAATGTTTTGGAAGAGCTAAAGCATCATTACGAAAATAATGACTTGTACAAAAAATTCTGCATTAAAAAAAATTTTAACCCTTATCAGTTTGTTGGCGAACTCTCAGACCTTCCCTATATACCAGTCCATATATTTAAAGCCTTGGGTCACAAATTAGCATCCGTTGCAGAGAAAGAAATAAAAATAAAATTGCAATCATCTGCAACCAGCGGTATTCCTAGTACCGTTCTACTTGATAAAATTACCGCTCGTCGGCAGGTCAAAGCGATGGCTAGGGTTATGCAAACCATTCTTGGCTCTTCTCGACGTCCTTTTTGTGTTATGGATCTTGACCCTACTGGGAGCAATGCGGCAAACTTAGGCGCTAGAAGCGCTGCCATAAAAGGTTATCTAAATTTCTCGTCAACAGCCCGTTACTTTATTGATTTAGAATCTGTCAACGCGCCACTAAAGTTTTTAAAAGAAAAGTTTGTCGCATATTTAAATCAAGTGAAAGAGGGTGATCCCTTGATTATCTTCGGTTTTACTTTTGTTTTATACCATACTGTTTTTCGTCAACTAAAAGAAGAAGGAATTACTTTCTCCTTACCTAAAGATACAAAAGTCATTCATATAGGTGGCTGGAAAAAACTTGAATCTGAAAAGGTAAGTAAATACCAATTTAATAATGATATTGCTAGTGTGTTAGGTATTGGCGCCAGAAATATTATTGATGTTTATGGCTTCACTGAACAAATGGGCTTGAATTACCCTGACTGTCCATATGGCTGGAAGCATATACATGCTTACGCTGACGTCATCATAAGAAATGAACAAGATTTGTCACTATGTAATGATGGTGAGCAAGGGTTGTTAGAGTTTATCAGTCCTTTACCGCATTCATACCCTGGAAACGTTGTATTAACTGATGATCTAGGTGTGTTAGAAAGTGGATCTTGTGAATGTGGTCAACAAGGTAAACGCTTTAGAGTGATAGGACGAGCCAAAAAATCTGAAGTGCGCGGTTGTGGTGATATCATGTCCGAGAAAGTCTCGGCTGCAAAACATATCGGAAAGGAATTGGAGCCAGTTGAACATAATTTAATTGTGCATCACGCACCAGCTCCGCTAAAATCACAAGACGCGCTTGCACAACTAGATGAAATTATCGGCGAGCTAAGCTTAAGCAAAAAATGGCTGTGTGAACAACCTACTGAAGCCATTATCGGTTTATTAGATTTAGCAAGGCAAACGTGGAGTAGTCATCCTAGTTTAGATGCTTATAGAAATAATGGCTTAAATTTTTTAATCTCGTGGTGTGAGCCTGATCGTATCCGTACATTGTTAGACACAGCGTTAAATGGTAAGCGTAGTCATCTAGATGGTTTTCAGTTACGTAGCGATATACCTGGAAGTTCATTAAGAGCTCTGCCTCGTGGCATCGTTGTTCATTGGCTTTCAGGTAATGTACCTTTATTAGGTATGTTTGCCTTACTGCAAAGTATAGTTACTAAAAATGTGAATATACTTAAAGTTTCAGCCGATGAATCACAGGCGTTACCTGCGCTTTTAGGCTGCTTTAAGGGATTAGCTTATACCACACCAGGCGGTTACAAAATTTCAGGTGATGACCTGCTAAAAACAATGGCTGTTATTTATTTTGATCGAAATCAGCATGAAATAGCCAACAAATTTTCTAGCAGTGCTGATGTCAGGATCGCATGGGGAGGGCGAGAAGCAGTAGAATCTGTGAGTCTATTGCCAAAAAAATATACTTGCCAAGATATACTATTCGGACCAAAATTGTCAATGATGGTTGTGGGTAATGACGCCTTAGATTCAGACAAAGCAATCAGAAAATTAATAAGACGCGCGGCAACAGATGCTAGTGTTTTTGATCAATTTGCTTGTGCTTCACCCCATACTATCTTTGTAGAAAAAGGCGGTGAAATAAGCCCGCTGGAGTTCGCAAAACGATTATCTTTAGCGATGGATAAGGCATTAGTTCGTTTACCAACCAGCATACCAGATACTGGTCAAGCAAATAAAATACGTTCTAAAATTGCTGAATACGATTTTATCGGTGAAGTTTGGTCTGATAACTTGTTGCGCTGGACCGTATTGTTTGAAGAAGATACGCAATTGGTTGCACCAACATATTTTAGGGTTATTACGGTTAAGGCTGTAGATAATATTTTTGATGTTATCCCTCAGGTACATGAAGACATACAAACTGTTGGCTTAGCTATGCGTGGCGACAAACGATTAAAATTCGCTAATGCTATTACCATGCAGGGTGCTATGCGTTGTCCGGATATTGGCCATATGACTCATTTTGATTCTCCTTGGGATGGCTTATATGCTATTGACCGCATGATTAGATGGGTCTCCCTCGGAGGCCCCCTATAATTTATTCAAAAAAGCTTAAAAAGCTGTGATTTTTAGTTGATTGATTCTTAAATTTATTCTTTGGGATATAGCTCACATTAAATTGACCATAGTTTTTATATCTTAGAATAAATTATCGTATAAAATGGATGAGGTCGCTCATCTGATTTACCTAGCGGAATATATACTGTAGTGGTCCACTAATTCCAGACACTAGAAAATAGTTTTTCTTCAGCAATTGCTGGAGGTAAATCCAAATTAAAAGTATTGGATATTTGGTAATTATAATAGCCCATCAAATAACGTCCAATATCTAATTTAGTCTGTTTAAAACTCATATATCCCATTGAGGGGGGCACCGATTCTGTTTTCAAACTTCTAAAAATACGTTCCATTAGTGCGTTATCCCAGCAGTTACCTCGTCGACTCATACTTTAGTTAATTTGATAACGCCAAAGTTGTTGTCTAAACCGTAGACTGGTATATTGACTACCCTGATCTGAATGAAATAATAGCCCCTCAGGCTTGCCACGCTGTTGATGATTTATCTTGAGAAGTGACTGTATTTTGAGTTTCACTTCCTTCTAAACCTTGTGTTGTCCAACCTTCAACTTGTCTTTCAGAATTCAAAAGTTTTATACTAAACGTTAAAAACATCAGATCTGCTATCTTACTCCACATTACTTAGACTTTATGTTAAAAACTATTTGGTAATTACTTGTTATTAATATAGTTATTATTTTAATTAGTCTTTATTAACCTTAAGATCACGCTGTTCTAGTAATAATAGTTCAATTCGTTCTAATTTAGTTTCTAACTGTTGAGTATGTTCTTTTATCCAATGAACCTCTTCAGCTTCCTGATTATCATCATCCTTATAATATTCATCATGTTCGCGTTGCATTACATCTAATATAACGCCAATCATCATATTCAAAAATATAAATGCCGTTAAGAAAATAAACGTTAAATAAAATATCCAACTAAGAGGATACTCCGTCATAGTTTCATACATGACATCCGTCCAATCTTCAAATGTCGCCACCCTAAATAAAGTCAACATAGAAATAGAAATATTCCCCCATAAAATAGGATTAATATCTTCAAACATGAAACTACCAATAGCGGCATAAATATAAAAAATAATGAACATCAATAATACGATATAGCCCATTCTAGGAATAGCTTTTAATAATGCACTAATTAATATACGTAATTCAGGAATAGCCGAGATCAAACGTAACACCCTGAATATACGTAATAATCGAGCTAATAACGCACTATCACTACCTTCAATGGGTAATAGGCTAACGGTAACAATAATTAAATCAAATACATTCCAGCCTTTTTTAAAAAAATCAAAAAACCGTGGTTCAGCAACTAATCTAATCACCACTTCTACTAAAAAAAACACGGTGATAAACATATCCAACCAAACAACAATTTCACCCATGGTTGAATTAATATCGTAGGTTTTAGCACCGGTAATTAATGCTGAAAAAACAATAATACTAATTACTGTAAATTCAAATATTTTATTCTGATGTAGTTTAAATAATTTTTGTTTTAACGGGTTAAAAATCATAGTGATAACACTCTAAAAATTGATTAAAATCATGGTTGATAATGAAAGTACCCAATAAACATTAAAATGGGTGTAGGATATTTACTCTTCTAATAAAAATAGTGAGATTAAATTATGCCAATTCAACAAGCGCTTATTGATGAAATTGAATTATTACTTCGTTATAATTTAGACAGTTCTCAAGAAGGAATAAAAGTTCACCATACCGCTAGAGAAGGGCTTATTTCAGCAACAAAACGTCTGCATGAAAAAGGCTTAGTGAGTCGAGAAGATGGTGGTTATTTAACAGATTTAGGCATTGAAACTGCTGGTCATACTCAAGCTGCTTTACGAATATTAACCTCTAAAAATTAGTTCGTTGATAAATGATAAAACTATAGTCGTGATTATTTTTTTCATCTGCTAAATGATTTTCACGACTTAGTTGCGTCCATTGTTTTTCATCCCATTCAGGGAACCAGGTATCACCCTCTAACTGTGCATGAACTAAGGTCAGGTACAGCTTATCTGCTTTCGGGAGAAACTGAGTATAAAGTGATGCTCCTCCCATAATGATAACTTCTTCAACCTCATTACACTGTTGTAATGCTTGCTCAATTGAATGCACAACCACACAGCCTTCAACCTGATAATCCTTATCGCTTGTCACAATAATATTCGTTCTTCCCGGTAATGCTCTACCGATTGATTCATGTGTATTTCTACCCATGATGATAGGTTTTCCCATCGTAGTATGGCGAAAATACTCTAAATCAGCTGATAACTTCCACGGTAAATCATTTTCTTTACCAATTAATCCCTGTTCATCTGTTGCCACAATAAGTGCTATTTTCATCATTATTTTCTCAAATTTAACATCATCTATTCGCTATTATCTCCTAGATCATAACTAAGGTATAACTAAGGTATAGATAAATTAATAATCTGTGGATAACTTTTCCTGTGGATAAGTAAGCTACTTATCCACAGGATTAATCACATTAATAATATTTTTACCAACAGCTAAAATAGACATTAATTAATTGATTTAATAGTAAAATAAACCACTATCCACTTATCCACAGAAATAAAACATCAACATCATAATCCTTTATTTAATATTATATTGTTTATATGACCACAATTCTTCACATCGCTATCCCTTGTCCGCTTAGATTAAGCTTTAGTTATTTACCTGATAAATCCAATACACATTGGCAAACAGGTTTACGAGTAAAAGTCCCTTTTAGAAATAAAGAGGTCATTGGAATTATTGTTGCCRTAACAAATAATGAGAAAATKCCAACATCACTAAAACAAGTYTCAGAATGTATTGATCAATCACCTATTATCTCTGCASAATTATTATCTTTAGCTAACTGGCTTAGTCAGTATTACCATCATCCGATTGGTGATGTRTTTCAAACCTTRTTACCTAARAAAATACGACAAGGAGAATCAGCTRATCTTCAAACKGAAAAATATTGGCARTTAATYAAACAAGAWWCRGTMARRCAAGAAAAACAACAAGCCATTATTGATTTATTAAAAAATGAATCAAAYAATGTATCTCAAGCAGCGTTRTATAAAAAMYTRGGTGCTTGTCGTTCATCTTTAATRACATTAGAAAAAAAKGGCTTSATTAAACARCAGCAGCAAATAAAGCAAAGTCACCAYTCAATTAATTCTTCCTCGATAAAARAACTTAATNNNGAASAACNAAANANCTGTGTTAATTCCGTATGGCAATCAAATAATAAATTTAATGTACATTTACTTGATGGCATTACAGGCAGTGGTAAAACAGAAGTTTACATAGAATTAACTAAACAAATACTCAATCAAGATAGCGATAAACAAGTTTTAATTTTGATTCCTGAAATTGGCTTAATAACTCAGTTTGTAACGCGTTTTCGACAAAATTTATCCGTTTCAATAGAAACGATTAGTTCATCAATGTCTGATTCAGATAGGAAACAATCTTGGTTATTAACTCACAAGGGTATAGCCCGAGTCCTGATAGGAACGCGTTCAGCTGTATTTACACCCTTTAAAAATTTAGCCTTAATTATTATTGATGAAGAACATGATGCCTCTTATAAACAACAAGATGGCTTGAAATACCATGCCCGGAATATTGCTTTAATAAGAGCTAAACAAGCTAATATTCCCGTATTACTAGGAAGTGCTACACCTTCCCTAGAAAGCCTTTACCACGTACAACAACAGCGTTATAYGCTGTTAAARCTAAYAAAACGTGCCACAGGTGCCTCTTTACCTAAAGTCCATGTAATCGATAGTACAGGRCCTAAAGCTGACAATGGAATATCRAGTATTCTTTATCAYGCCATTGAAACTCAGTTAAATTTAGGTAAYCAARTATTACTTTTTATCAAYMGACGAGGCTTTGCCCCTGTTTTAATGTGYCATGAATGYAATTGGCAAGCAGTGTGTACKGACTGTGATTCCAAAATGATCGTTCATCAACGGCGTAATACTTTATGTTGTCATCACTGTGGATTRATTAAGCGWTTACCCCATCAATGTCCTAAATGCCAACATAATAAATTAAACACTTATGGTGCWGGTACAGARCAAATTGAATTAAGTTTRCAACGCTATTTYCCMMAAATACCYGTRTTAAGAATTGACCGTGACAGYATGCAAAAAGTAAATGCATTTAAAGAYATGATTGATGATATCCGCCAAGGAGGCCCTAAAATATTAGTSGGTACTCAAATGTTAGCTAARGGACATGATTTTCATGATGTCACRTTAGTSGGRGTATTAGATGCTGATCAAGGMTTATTAAGTGCTGACTTTAGAGCAAGTGAAAATTTAGCTCAATTAATTATTCAGGTAACCGGTCGAGCTGGTCGGGGAGAAAAATCAGGCGAGGTGTTTATTCAAACCCAACAACCTCAACATCCTTTCTGGAAAGATCTTATTCAAAAAGGCTATGGCGCTACCGCAGAAAAATTATTAATAGAAAGAAGTAAGATAGGTTTTCCTCCTGTTGGCTACTTATCGTTAATTAGAGCTGAAGATAAACAAGAACAATTAGCCATGCAATTTCTAACAGATGTTCAAGCCTTATTGAGTCAGCATCAACAAGATGTCATTGTGATGGGGCCTGTACCCGCATTAATGGAAAAGAAAGGCGGCCGTTACCGTGCTCAACTATTATTATCCTGTGCCTCAAGAAAACCTATTCATCAATTACTTGATCAGTACATTGAGGTGATTTCAAAAATGAAATTAGCTCGTAAAATACGTTGGTCCATAGATATTGATCCGCTTGATTTAATGTAAATAGTAAATATGGTTTAGCTAAATAAAATTTTATAACTACGGTATAACTAGCGAATAATTAGTTGAATAAACTGTGAATAACTTTAGCTGTGGATAAATCACTTAGTTACCCACAACAATAAAGTGACTAATTCAATTACTTTCAATGTAATTAATTCATTTTAAATCTTTGATAATTATATGTTATGTTTAGTTACCCACATATCCACAGAGATTAAATAATCAACATCATAATCTTTTAATCTATATTTATTATGTTTAACCAAGCACCAAACAAGAATAATAAATTAAAAAAAGCAAAGTATGAAGATTGCTTGATGATCAGTTAAAATATCCCAACACTTTATAGCGATTTAGGTTTTCAACATTGAAACAGCAGTTAACGACATTAATTAATCAGGTTTTATCAGACTTGATTTCACAAGGTAAGCTCCCACAAATAACCTTGCCTGAAATTCAAATCGAACGAACAAAAGATAAAGCGCATGGTGACTTTGCTTGTAATATTGCAATGATGTTAGCGCGAACAGCTAAAATGAATCCACGCCAAATTGCCACAACATTGGTTGATGCTTTACCTGAAGTTGAATTTATTACCAAAGTAGAAATTGCAGGCCCTGGATTTATTAATTTCACCTTAACCTCTTATTCTGCACAACAAATTGTCAAAGATGTTTTAAATCAAGCTGAAAACTTTGGTAAAAGTCAGCTAGGATTAGGCAAAAAAGTTCAAGTTGAATTTGTTTCAGCTAACCCAACCGGTCCTTTGCATGTAGGTCATGGTCGTGGTGCAGCTTATGGTTCAGTAGTCAGTAGCTTATTAGCCGAAGTAGGTTTTGATGTTCATCGTGAATATTATGTGAACGATGCCGGTCGTCAAATGGATATCTTAGCTACCAGTGTATGGTTACGTTATTTAAGCTTACTAGGGGAATCATTTACTTTCCCTAGTAATGGCTATAAAGGCGATTACGTTGCTGATATTGCACAAACACTTAAAAATAATGTAGGCGATTCATTACTTCATTCAAGTAATGTTGTTTTTAAAGCTGTTTCAGCCGATGAACCTCAAGGTGGTGATAAAGAAAAACACATTAATGATTTAATCATTAATGCTAAATCTTTATTAGGCGAAGAAGCTTATCGCCAATTATTTGATTGTGGATTAAATTCAATTATTAGTGGTATCAAAACAGATTTAGCTGATTTTGGAACTGATTATGATGAATGGTTTTCAGAACGATCATTGATGGAATCAGGTTCCGTTGATACAGCTATTGAACAATTGAAACAAGCTGATGTACTTTATGAAAAAGAAGGAGCATGGTGGTTTAAATCTACTGATTATGGTGATGAGAAAGATCGTGTTGTAGTTAGAGATAATGGTCAAACAACCTATTTTGCCTCAGATATTGCTTATCATTTAAATAAATTTGATCGAGGTTTTGATACCGTTATTGATGTATGGGGAAGTGATCACCACGGTTATATTCCACGAGTAAAAGCCTCTTTAACGGCAATGAATCAAGATGAATCTCGTTTGAAAGTATTATTAGTTCAATTTGCAGTGCTATATCGCGGTGCTGAAAAAATAGCCATGTCAACACGTAGTGGCCAGTTTGTTACCTTAAAAGAATTGCAACAAGAAATAGGTAAAGATGCTGCCCGTTTCTTTTATGTTTTACGTGGCGCTGATCAGCATATGGATTTTGATTTAGAGTTAGCTAAATCTCAAAGTAATGATAATCCTGTTTATTATGTTCAATATGCTCATGCTCGAGTATGTAGTGTGTTTAGACAATTAACTGAACGTGGATTATCGTGGGATCAAACAGTAGGTGAAGCACAACTAAGTCGCTTAACAACCAGACATGAAGCTGATTTATTAACCTCATTAGCTCGTTATCCAGAAATAATAACCTCAGCAGCCGTTAACTATACGCCTCATATTTTAGCTCATTATTTAATGGATTTAGCACGTGATTTCCATACTTACTATAATGCTCAGCACTTCATAGTTGATGATATTGAATTAAGTCAGGCACGATTAACCTTAATAACAGCTGTTAAACAAGTGATTAAAAATGGATTAACGGTATTGGGTGTTTCAGCTCCGGAGAGCATGTAATTGGCTACCAAACGTAACTCACGCACTACAGCAACTGCAAAAAAATCACTACCTTGGGGACCTATGCTCTTAAGTTTTGCTGTCGGTATCTTTGTGATGTTTTTAATTCACTTAAACGATAATGTTAAGCCTGATATTAAAAAAGAAACTAAAAAAGTAGAGAAACAAAGTAGTAGTAATAAACATATTGAACCTACCTTTGAATTTTATACTTTATTACCTGAGACTGAAATAATTGTTGAGCAGGTCGAAGCACCTGAAAAAATAATTATTACTTCAACTGCGCCTAAAAAAGAAGTCACTAAATCTGAAGATAAAATAGCTTATCTATTACAAGCTGGTTCATTTAGAAACAGTTCTGATGCTGAAGAGCGTAAAGTGTTATTAGCTTTTTTAGGTATTGAATCAAAAATACAAAAAGTAACCATTGATAATAAAGATACTTGGCATCGTATTCAGATCGGTCCTCTGCGAGGGCGAGAAAAAGCAGATGAAGTTAAGAAACAGTTACAAAAAAATAAAATTGATTCACTGTTAGTCCGCGTTAAACATGGTTAGCCTGTAGATATTAAGGTATGCTTTGCAGCATTATTGATAAATAACATAGATTAAAAAGAGGCACTTTCATATGACTGAAATGACTGAAGCTGGAATTTGGCAAGAAGTGCCTAGCCCATTTTGCGGTATAGCATCTGACGACTTAACGATAAAGGTCGAAGGAAATACGCTATCCATCTTAGAAAATGGCGATGCTATTACTAAAAAAGGCTTTGAAACACCACTTGGAGATCTTTCTCCAAGAATAAAAGGTGAAGAAGTCTCTTTAGATAAGGCGGTTAATCATATTGCTGATTTATTACGTGACAGTAAGCAACCTTTAATTGGTGGTATGGCAACCGATGTAAATGGTGCTCGATCAATTATGGCATTGGCGGATAAAAGCCGGGCTACTATTGATAATATGGACTCTGCTGCCGGAATGAGAAATACCTTAGTATTGCAAGATACTGGCTGGATGGTAACCACATTAACAGAAGTTAGAAACCGCGTTGATGTGCTGGTTATTGTCGGAACAGATCTTGAAGTTAGCTTTCCTCGATTTTTTGAACGCATGGTATGGAATAAAGAAAGTATGTTTGGTCAAGATATAGAGTCACGCGAAGTGATTTATCTTGGAACATCCCCATCAGGTGATGCTTCTACATCCCCAAAAGGAAAGAAAGCACACGTTATAGCCTGTGATAATGAAGATTTACCGGAAGTAGTTTCTGTATTACGAGCACTTATTAGCGGTAAACAAATCCAAGCAACTCAAGTAGCTGGAATAGAGGTTAAAGTCCTTGCTGATTTAGCTCAAAAACTAAAAGAAGCACGTTATTCTGTAGTGACATGGTCAGCAGCAAGTCTTGATATCAAACATGCAGAAGTAACAATTCAAACTATATGTGAATTTGTTAAAGATTTAAATGTAGATACCCGTTCAAACGGACTTCCATTAGGCGGTAAAGATGGTGGGATTACGGTTAATCAAGTGTCTGCATGGCAGTCTGGTTATCCTGTGAGAAGTAATTTCAATCGTGGCTATCCTGATTACGACCCTTATTTATCTGAAACAAGCCGAATGTTAGAAAATGATGAAGTGGATACTTTTATATGGGTATCTAGTTTTGATGTTGATCGCACTCCGCCTAAATCAAATGCTACTACGGTAGTTTTAGGTCGTTCGGGTATGAAGTTTGAACAAGAGCCAGAAGTTTTTATTCCTGTAGGTGTTCCTGGTATTGATCATGCTGGACGTGCTTTTCGTACCGATGGCGTCGTTTCAGTACCATTACAAAAATTACGTGACAGTGGTTTGCCAAGCACATTTGATGTGTTAACGGCTGTTGAACAAGCACTGTAAAAGGCGAATATAAAATGATTACAAAATTAACGGGTGGTAGGGTGTACGACCCTGCGAATAGTATTAATAATGAAGTTAAAGATATTTATATTCGCGACGGTAAAATTATTAAAAACCCCGATGAACAGTTTGATAAAGAAATAGATGTTCGTGGCAAGGTGGTAATGGCCGGTGCTATTGATATGCATACCCATATTGGTGGCGGTAAAGTTAATATCGCTCGAACTATGTTGCCAGAAGATCATGCTGCCGATGTGGTTGCACGAACAGAATTAATGCGTTCAGGTTGTGGCCATGCTGCACCGAGTACATTAACGGCTGGTTATCGCTATGCAGAAATGGGTTATACCGCTGGGTTTGAACCCGCTATTTTACCTGTTAATGCACGCCAAGCGCATATGGAAATGGCTGATACACCGATTATTGATAAAGGTGGTTATGTCATGTTGGGGAGTGATGATTTTTTACTTCGCATGATGACATCTAATGGCGATCAAGAAGCCATTAATAACTACGTTGGTTGGACTATGACTCATAGTCAGGCTATCGGCGTTAAAGTGGTTAATCCAGGTGGTATTAACGCATTTAAATTTAATCAACGTCGATTAGATTTAGATGAAAAAAATAAATTTTATGGTGTTACTCCTCGTGATATTTTATTGCGATTAGCCACAGCAGTAAAAGAGTTAGGCGTTCCTCATCCCTTACATGTCCATGGTTGTAATTTAGGTGTTGCCGGTAATTTAGAGATGACTATTGATACCATGCAAGGTATTAATGGCTTACCTATGCATATGACCCATATTCAATTCCATAGTTATGGTACTGAAGGTGATTTTAAATTTTCATCAGGTTCAGCACAAATTGCTGAAGCAGTGAATAAACATAAAAACATTACCGTTGATGTTGGCCAAATTTTATTCGGTCAAACAGTCACTGCATCGGGTGATACCATGCGTCAATATGATGCTCATCCTCATGCCCACCCTAATAAATGGGTGTGTATGGATATTGAGTGTGATGCCGGTTGTGGTGTTTTACCCTTCAAATATAAAGATCAAAGTTATGTAAATGCATTGCAATGGATGATTGGTTTAGAAACCTTTTTGATGATTGATGATCCTTGGCGGGTATTTTTAACAACGGATCATCCAAATGGTGCACCGTTTACTAGTTATCCACATTTGATTAGATTATTGATGGATAAAACATTCCGTAATGATGTGTTATCAACCTTGCATCCAGAAGCTCAAAAAGCCAGTCATTTAGCGTCACTTGATCGTGAATATTCATTGTATGAAATTGCGATTATGACACGTGCAGGAGCTGCTAAATTAGTAGGGCTTGCTGATCGTGGCACCTTGAGTATCGGTAGTGCAGCGGATATTACCGTGTACACTGATGATGCTGATCGTGAAAAAATGTTTAGTAAACCAGATTATGTATTTAAAGATGGCACCATGGTGGTTAAAGATGGTGAAATAATTGAGGTAACATGGGGAACAACGCATGTGGTTAAGCCTGAATTTGACGTCAATATTGAAAAAGCGTTAAAACCTTATTTTGATCGTTATCATACTCAAAAAATGGGTAACTTTAAGATTAGTGATGATGAGATTGTTGATGATGGTCGAGGAAGCCTGACCATTCAGCCATTACATGCAGGAGGTAAAATATGATTATCAATGGCGTAACAATTGATGAAACCTTCGCCGAAGCCTTTCCTATGAAAGGAACGCGATTAATCATTACAGCACTTAATGCTAAGTGGGCAATGATCTCAGCACAAACATTTACTGGTTTTGCTACTTCTGTTATTGCCTGTGGTTGTGAGGCTGGAATAGAACGCGTACTTGATCCAAGTGAAACACCTGATGGTCGTCCTGGCGTGTCTATTTTAATTTTTGCCATGGGTGGTAAGAGTTTAGCTAAACAAGTAGAAACAAGATCGGGACAATGTGTATTAACATCACCTACATCAGCATTATTTTCGGGTTTAGAAAGTGACACTGAAATTGCATTAGGTCAGAACTTACGTTATTTCGGAGATGGATTCCAAATTTCAAAAATGATTGATGGTAAACGTTACTGGCGCATACCTGTCATGGATGGTGAGTTTTTAACCCAAGAGAAAACGGGTGTTCAAGCCTCAGTTGGGGGCGGTAATTTCTTAGTATTAGCTGAATCACAAGCACAAGCGTTAGCGGCTTGTGAAGCGGCCGTTGAAGTAATGAGAAAATGCCCGAATGTCATTATGCCATTCCCTGGCGGAGTGGTTCGTTCAGGCTCTAAAGTAGGCTCTAAATTTAAGGCGCTTAATGCTTCAACTAATGATGCATTTTGTCCGACATTAAAAGGGCAGACGAAGAGTGATTTATCGCCTGAAATTGAATCGGTAATGGAAATCGTAATCGATGGTCTGACTAAAGAAGATATTGATGTTGCGATGCGAGTGGGTATTCAAGCTGTATGTGACTTAGGTGCTGAAAATGGTATCCGTCGCATTAGTGCTGGTAACTATGGCGGAAAACTAGGTCCATTCCACTTCCATTTGCAGGAGATTATGGCATGAGTGCATTAACGTTTACATTAACAACATCAGCCAAGCAACGTATTGATTGCTCTCCTTTGACTACGGATACTTTAACTGGGAAATCACTGGCTGAAATAGCTGCGATTGAAGTATTAGTAGGTAACCGCTACGAACGTGCAGATAGTGTATTTGATATCTCGGGTGATGATGCAGCAGACATTAAATTTGCCAATAGCACTGATAAATTAGACTTTGTAGGTCGTAATATGACTACAGGTAAAATTTTAGTAGATGGCAATGTCGGTGCTTATTTTGGCTTGTTCCTAGAAGGTGGTCAATTAGAAGTAACAGGCAATACCGATGTGTATACGGCGTGTGAAATGAAATCAGGTCAAATAAAAATAAACGGTAATGCCGGTGATTTCTTAGGCGGTGCACGCCCAGGTCGACGTAATGGTATGACCGGCGGAACTGTTATTGTGAAAGGCAACACAGGTGATCGAACAGGTGATCATATGCGTCGAGGTGTTATCTTAATTGAGGGTAATGCCGGTGATTATTGTGCGGGCCGAATGATTTCTGGCACAATCGCTGTATTAGGTGATGTCGGAGCTCATTTAGGTATGGGTATGAAGCGTGGAACGGTATTATTAACTCAGCTTCCATCACGTGGAATTACCGCTAATTTCAATGACTGTGGATCACATACACTTGCTTTCTTACCGTTATTATTTGCATCATTTAAAAAGTTAGATAGTCAATTTGCCAGCGTAGAATCATTTTCACGCGTACAACGCTATGCGGGTGACTTAGCGGGTATTGGCATGGGTGAGATTTTAGTAAAGATATAAAATGTAGTTAAATTTAATATCACCTGACTGAATAAGTGGAGTGAGTTTAAGTTTAATGATGTGAATTAGGGCTAGGGCAGGCTAAGTCTAAGCTCTTTTCCTTGTTGGGTTATTTTTAGATGTTTTAGAAATGACATGCCTAATAAAATTTCATCAAACTCCATACCTGAGCTAATGCTGGCAGGTACATTTTCCATTACAATTCCACCTAAAGAAAGAGTATCGATTTTAGTGAGATATGAAGTACTTGATCCGTTAGCGGTTTGAGACTCAAATTGATAGCCCTTTTTAAGCTGTAATTTCTCTGCGATATGCTGTGGAATGGCTACCAGTGTTGCACCTGTATCCACTAAAAACTCAACAGTTTGGCCATTAATTTCACCCGAGGCTAAATAATGGCCATAGCGGTTTTGCTTTAATACGACTTGTTGCTCACCAAATTCATTAATTGAAACCGTTAATTGTTGATTAGGGTTGTTAATATCTTTCAACAGAGTATTAAATAACAATGTAGTGATAAGAAGTAATACAATCCATATTATTGCGATTGTCATTTTACTTAAGCTGGGTGGTGTTGGCGATTCCATTTAAATCCAAATAGTGGTCTTATTAGTTTTATTTGATAGTAACAAAATGAGCTGAATTTTGTTTAAAAGCCCTGTAATTAAGCCGTGATATATATAAACATTAAAGATGGATATAATTTAAGTGAAACAGGCGTTAACACAGTACGATGTCATTATTCTGGGAGCGGGGGCTTCTGGATTATTATGTGCAATCACTGCGGCTCAACGCGGTCGTCGAGTTTTAGTTATTGAGAAAGCGAATAAAATAGGTAAAAAAATCCTCATGTCAGGAGGCGGTAAATGTAACTTTACCAATCATATTGTCGAAGCTGATAACTTTATCTCTGCTAACCCTCACTTTTGTAAAGCGGCATTAAAGCGTTATAGCCAGTGGGATTTTATAGAAATGGTTACTCGCCATGATATTGAGATTGAAGAGCGAAAACACAGTCAGCAGTTTTGTAAAAATTCAGCTCGAGATATTTTAAATATGYTGTTGCTTGAATGTGAGCAGGCAGGCGTTGAAATTAAAACTCGCTGTGATATTTCTCAGATTAAGTCTATCCCTGAATCCGACCAGATTAAATCAAATTATAGCCTTAATATTAAGCAAGAATCAGCTGTAGAAACACTTAATTGTGAATCATTAGTGGTCGCAACAGGTGCGCTTTCTATTCCTTCATTAGGGGGTAGTGGCTTGGGTTATGACATTGCCAAACAGTTTGGTTTAAGCTTAACGGAAAGACGAGCAGGCTTAGTACCTTTTATGTTTAGTGATAGCATGAAGACCATGTGTGAACGTTTATCCGGCTTGGCTTTAGAGGTCGATTTAACATGTAATGGCCAAACATTCACCGAAAATTTATTGTTCACCCACCGAGGAATGAGTGGCCCAGTGGTTTTGCAATTATCTAATTACTGGCATGCAGGCGATAAAGTAACGATTAATTTAATTCCTTATCTTGATATGGCTAATTACTTATTAATAGAAAAAAAGAAAAATGGTAAGCGTTTATTACGCAATGTATTAACGCAAAAACTGGCTAAAGCACTGGTTAATGAGCTACAAGCATTATGGTGGCCAGAAAGAGAAACAGTTCCTTTAGCTGAGTTTAGTGATAAACAGCTCATTAAAGTGGGTAATCATATAAACCAATGGATAGTTAAGCCTTCCGGTTCTGAAGGTTATAGAACGGCTGAAGTGACATTGGGCGGAGTTGATACTGATGGGATTAGCTCTAAAACAATGGAAGCAAAGCAGCAGCAAGGTCTCTATTTTATTGGTGAAGTATTAGATGTTACCGGCCATTTAGGCGGCTTTAATTTTCAATGGGCATGGTCATCAGGTTATAGCGCCGGTTTGTTTGTTTAAATATCCCCTTACTTTCTATAGTATAATTACGCTTAATTTTTCTCCTGGCTGGCAAGTTTATTACTTTTGTCATGTCTTTCAATGTTAATCGAGCAAACAATCACTATGTCATTTTCTACTCTGGGTCTTTCTGAACCGTTACTTCGTGCCGTTGAAGAAAAGGGTTACACCACGCCATCACCTATTCAACTTGAGGCGATTCCAGCTGTATTGACAGGAAAAGATGTCATGGCTGCAGCGCAGACGGGAACAGGTAAAACAGCCAGTTTCACCTTACCGTTATTGCATTTATTAGAAGGTGGTTCTCGAGTACGAGCTAATCATATTCGCGCATTAGTATTAACACCAACACGTGAATTAGCTGCGCAAGTGCATGATAATGTGGTTATGTATGGCAAGCACTTATCTTTACGCTCAGCGGTGGTATTTGGCGGTGTGAAAATTAATCCTCAGATGATGAAATTACGCAAAGGTGTGGATGTATTAGTCGCAACACCCGGTCGATTAATGGATTTATATAATCAAAATGCAGTTAATTTTTCAGATGTTGAAATTTTAGTACTGGATGAAGCCGATCGCATGCTGGATATGGGCTTTATTAATGATATTCGTAAAATCATGGCTTTAATGCCTAAAAAGCGCCAAAACCTATTATTCTCAGCTACGTTCTCAGGTGAAATTCGCACGTTAGCAACCAAGTTATTAAATGATCCTATTCAAGTTGAAATAAGCCCGAAAACAACCACGGCGGAAGGTATTAAGCAGTCGATGTTTGAAGTTGATAAAACTCAGAAAACGGCCTTATTAATTCATTTAATTGGTAGCAATAACTGGAATCAAGTATTGGTATTTATGCGAACTAAGCATGGCTGCAATAGATTAGTTAAAAAGCTGGAGCAGTTTGGAATCACTGCTGCTGCAATTCACGGTAATAAAAGCCAGGGTGCGAGAACGCGTGCTTTAGCTGAGTTTAAATCTAATAAAATACGTGTTTTAGTAGCAACAGATATTGCTGCTCGTGGTATTGATATTAGCGAATTACCTCATGTTATTAACTTTGAATTACCTAATGTTCCTGAAGATTATGTGCATCGTATTGGTCGTACTGGCCGTGCTGGATCAGAAGGTGAAGCGATATCGTTGGTGAGTGCAGATGAAGTTGAATTCTTATCTGATATTGAGAACTTAATTCGTCAAACTTTAGCACGTGATGTTGAACAAGGTTTTGTTCCTCTTCAAGGCGTGCCGCTTACTAAGTTAGGAACGCCGAGATCAAGCAAAGCTAAAAAGCCTCGCCGTTCAGGCAATGGCGGTAATGGTGCTGCACGATCTGGATCAGGTCAGAGAAAAGAACCTGCCGCTAACCGTAATCGTCGTGGCAACAATGCGAATAGTTCTGGTAAACCAGCTCATGCGGGCCAACGCCGAAGCCGTAAACCAGCCGCTAAATAAAATGGGTTGAAGTTAGATGAAGATATGGGTGGATGCCGATGCCTGTCCGGTAGTGATTAAAGACATTTTATTTAAGGCTGCTGAGCGGACTAAAGTAGATATGACCTTAGTTGCCAATCATAGTATGCGAGTGCCTCCTTCACGCTACATTTCATTCTTGCAGGTCAGCCAAGGTTTTGATGTGGCCGATAATGAAATCGTGCAGAGATTAACCAAAGGTGACTTAGTGATCACGGCAGATATTCCATTAGCTGCAGAAGTGGTTGAAAAGGGCGGTCATGCCTTAAACCCTCGTGGTGAAATGTATACCGTTGAAAATATTAAGGCACGCTTATCGATGCGTGATTTTATGGAAGAGTTACGCTCAACAGGCGTACAAACTGGTGGCCCTTCAGCATTAAACCAAGCTGATAGACAAAAGTTTGCTAATAATCTAGATTCATTTTTAACCAAACATATAAGTGATTAGTTAATAAGCCTAGTTATATTTATGTGTTATTGAGTATAGAACAGGCAATAAAAAAGGCGCTACTGCATTATGCAGTAGCGCCTTTTTAGTTTCTAGCTTACGTGTTACTTAGTATTGCTAGTGAACTCAGGATACGCTTCCATCCCACATTCGCTTAAATCAACACCGTCATACTCTTCTTGCTCAGATACTCGGATACCCATAATCACTTTGATTAGGAACCAAACAACAAAGCTAGCAACAAAGACCCAAGTGAAAATAGTCAATGCACCGACTAATTGGCCTACTATTGTTGCATCAGAGTTAGTCCATGGCACTGCAAGCAGACCCCATAAACCAACCACACCATGCACAGAGATGGCACCAACAGGATCATCTATTTTTAGCTTGTCTAAGGCAAGGATTGAGAATACAACTAAACCACCACCGATAGCACCGATAAGTGTTGCGATTAATGGTGTAGGTGTATCTGGGCCTGCAGTAATTGCTACAAGACCTGCTAGCGCACCATTTAATGTCATAGTTAAATCTGCTTTACCAAACAGGATTTTAGCAATAACTAAGGCAGCAATAACACCACCTGCAGCTGCAGCATTAGTATTTAGGAACACCATCGCAACTGCATTTGCACTTGCCATATCACCTAATTTTAATACTGAACCACCATTAAAGCCGAACCAACCTAACCATAGGATAAAGGTACCTAATGTTGCAATCGGTAAGTTTGCGCCTTGAATTGGGCGAACTTCACCGTTAGGACCATATTTTCCTTTACGTGCACCTAATAAGATAACACCTGCTAATGCAGCTGCAGCACCGGCCATATGAACAATACCTGAACCTGCAAAATCAAGGAAACCAAAGTCATCGCCTAGGTTATACATACCGAATACATCTGCACCACCCCAAGTCCATGAACCTTCTAATGGATAGATGAACGCAGTCATGACTACAGCAAATAAAGCAAAAGCCCATAATTTCATACGCTCAGCAACGGCGCCCGAGACAATAGACATTGCAGTAGCAACGAATACAACTTGGAAGAAGAAGTCTGATGCATCAGCATAAACAGAATCACCACCAAAGCCATTTTCAGCAGAAGCCGCTAATGCTGCTGCGGTTAGCGTATCATCACCTGCAATACCATCTAAAAACAAAGTTAGAGGTTCACCCGGGCTATACATAATGTCATAACCAATCACCATATACGCGGTACATGCAATGGCGAACAAGATAATATTTTTAGTTAGGATCTCAGTAGTATTTTTAGCACGCACAAGGCCTGCTTCTAACATGGTAAAACCAGCAGCCATCCACATGACTAATGCACCCATTACTAGAAAGTAAAAGGTGTCCATAGCATATTGGAGTTCGAAAATTTGATTTGTTACATTTTCCATTCTAATTAACTCCTAAACTTATAGGGCATCAGAGCCGGTTTCGCTGGTGCGGATCCGAATCACTTGCTCTAATGGGTAAACGAAAATTTTGCCATCACCGATTTTTCCAGTGTTAGCACCTTTGATGATAGCTTCAGTTACTTGCTCAACTAATTCATCATCTACTGCAATTTCTAGCTTAAGTTTAGGTAGAAAGTCGACCACATACTCAGCACCACGATATAACTCAGTGTGACCTTTTTGGCGACCAAAGCCTTTCACTTCAGAAACGGTTAAACCTTGCACACCGATATCAGAAAGTGCTTCGCGCACATCATCAAGCTTGAACGGCTTGATTATCGCTACTACTTGTTTCATAGGTTGTTCCTTGGTAAATTTTAAAATGGCCACTCGTTATATTGAGCGGCCAAAATATTACATTGATTTAGAGATTGTGAAAATAGCACGACCATCAGCAAGATAATCATTATCTTGATCTGTATCGGTATAGCTCAAATCAAAGCCAAATCCGGCAAATTCTTTAGAAATACCAATGCTCCAATCTGCATATTCTGCATTTGAACCATCAATATCATAATAGCCAATACCTGCTGCTAAAGCGAAGTCTGCTGGCAGATCATATGATGCTGAAAGGTTGTAGTAGGTTGCATCTATATCATCATCGCCAAGGTATTCATCGCTATAACCAACAAATGCAGTTACGAAGCTGTAGCTTAAGCTTGCGTAGTATTCATTCCAGTCACCATTGCCATCTGCAGTACTTGGGTAAATATAACGCAAGAAACCAAGATCATAGCTAAAGCCTGAATCGCCGATATCGCCACCAAAACCGGCGTAAACGTCAACTTCGACATGAGCTTGCTCATTATTGCCATCATCACCCTGAAGTGCGAAATCTACATTCGATGCCCATGTTCCAGCATAAAAACCACTGCTGTGTGCATAGTCAAAGCTACCTGAAATGGCAAACTCGTTATCTGTTTGAGAGTAACCACGCCACATGTAGTCAGTACTTAAGGCAACGCTTGCACTAGTCGAATGCGCGCCGTCTTCACTTTCCCATGCCATCGCGGAAGAAGTAGCAAGCAGTGTGCTTGCAGCCAATAATATTGATAATTGTTTTAGTTTCATTTTTCACCCTTATATATAAACTATCTATTCAAATACATCCTACTGTCTTAAATACAGTAGTTGCGTATTCGACCGGTATATACTGCCGCAAGAATGAAGCCATAAAATAACCGTATATATATCATAGCGTTATATATGTTGCGACAGTTTACCGTCACTGTTTGGTGCGGTTTAATTCTGTTTTGCACTAAAAGTGTGCGTTTGATCACAGTGCAAAGTTATTGGCTTTTAGCGTTAGCTTGCTATCATGTCAGCCAATAATTATCTATTTAGGTTATAAAACGATGCTTTACCCTGCGATTGATCCTGTTGCAATATCCATAGGCCCATTACATATCCATTGGTATGGACTAATGTACTTAGCTGGTTTTGTCGGCGCATGGAGTTTAGGCAGGCTCCGAGCTAAACGTTACGGCTGGACGGCGGAGCAAGTTGAAGATTTATTGTTTTACGGTGCGATTGGGGTAATTATTGGTGGTCGTTTGGGCTACTCATTATTTTATGATTTAGCTAATAATTTAGATAACCCGTTGAATATTTTAAAAGTATGGCAAGGCGGCATGTCCTTCCACGGTGGGTTAATAGGTGTATTAGTCGCTTTTTGGCTGTTTTCTCGTAAAACAGGCAAGTCCTACTTTACGATTAGTGATTTTATTGCCCCAATGGTGCCAATAGGCTTGTTGTTTGGCCGAGTAGGTAATTTTATTAATGGTGAGTTATGGGGCAAAGTCTCCGATGTACCGTGGGCTATGGTCTTCCCTACCGGTGGTCCCTTACCTCGTCATCCATCAATGTTATATGAAGCGGCCTTAGAGGGATTAGTACTGTTCATTATATTATTTATATTCTCAGCAAAACCACGACCAGCAGGGGCGGTATCAGGCTTATTCTTATTGGGTTATGGCGTGTTTAGATTTGCGGTTGAATTTGTACGTACACCAGATGAACAGTATGGTTATCTGGCGCTTGATTGGCTAACAATGGGGCAAATATTGTCGTTGCCGATGATTGTCTTGGGTCTGTTTATTTTAGTAAGGTCTTATAAAAAAGGTTTATAAAGAAAGTGTCGACTCGGTCATGGTTTTTACTGTTCAGCCTAATTTTGTCGTTATATACTCGGCGATTTTTCATGTAAAAACTTAAGGATGTTTAAATATTATGGACTTGTCTTCGGCTACGCTAAAAAAACTGCAAAATTTAGCTTTCTCAGTTGAAGGATCTACGCAAAAATCAGTGGATATTTCATCTACTTTAGGAATGCAATCTGTACTAAAGGTGGCTGCTGCAGAGACGACCGATCAAAATATAATCGTTCGTTATAATGATTTTTTATCGACAGTGACAGAGAGTGAAAAGGCAGCATTAGAGCTGTATAAATTAACCAATAGTAGTGTTGCTGAAAAGTCGCAAGCAATACTATCGACGGTGACAGTGACGCCTAATAAAGTTGAAATTAGCCCGCCAGCTGAATTGACTCAGCCTCAAGTAAGAAAAATAAAAGGTATGTATCGGGGCCAGCCTATTTATGAGGATGAAGTCGCGGAAGAAGCTGAACCTAAAGAAAGAGAAATCAAAGGCATGTATCGCGGTCGGCCTACCTATAAATAAGCACGAAATTCTAAATTTAGTTTAATGGGTTAGAAGTATAACTGCCCAGACAGCGATAACGATTAGGATGCTCAAGAAAACAGCTGAAGAACCATAGTCTTTTGCTCGGCCAGAAAGTATATGGTGTTCATCACTAATACGATCAACCACACATTCAATAGCTGAATTAAGTATTTCGACAATAAGTACAAAGACTAAACTGATGATCATCGCGAGTCGTTCATAATGGCTGACATCAAGTAAAAAGCTGAAGCCACCAAAGAAGATAACGGCAATGAACTCTTGTAAAAAAGCGACTTCATTGGTGAGGGCTGATTTAAAACCTTTAAATGAATAAAGACCCGCATAAAATATTCGTTTAAATCCAGTATTCTTTTCCATAATATTTGGCCTAATAACTAATATTGTTGGCAAGAACATAACATGAATTAAGCTATATAAATAAGCACTATTTCGATTAAAAATAGGCTTGGTTTTACAGTGATAGGGAGGGCTCAATTGTATTGGCTTGTTTTAGCTTGCATGTCTCTCATATATTTTGCTTGCATGTTAAACTGCCGATTACAATTTGTTTTTTCAGTGTTAGAGTTATGCTATGAGTTATCAAGATCATTATGATGTTATTGTTGTTGGCGGCGGCCATGCGGGTACAGAAGCTGCGTTAGCCTCTGCACGGCAGGGTGTGAGAACATTATTGCTGACTCAAAATATCGAAACTCTAGGTCAAATGAGTTGCAACCCCGCTATTGGGGGTATTGGTAAAGGCCATCTAGTTAAAGAAGTGGATGCGCTAGGTGGTGCGATGGCTTTGGCTGCTGATCTAGGCGGTATTCAATTTCGTATTTTAAATGCCAGTAAAGGCCCTGCGGTACGAGCAACCCGAGCTCAAGCTGATCGGGTTCGCTATAAAGCCGCTATTCGACATAGATTAGAGAACCAAGAGAACTTATTCCTGTTTCAACAAACTGTTGATGATTTGGTGGTTGAGAATGATCGCGTCGTTGGAGTGGTTACTCAGGCTGGCTTACGATTTTCAGCTAAATCAGTGGTATTAACAGTAGGTACCTTTTTAGGCGGCCTTATTCACATAGGTATGGAAAATCATCAAGGCGGTCGTGCCGGTGATCCTGCTTCAAATACATTATCACTGCGATTGCGCGCCTTACCTTTTAGAGTTGATCGTTTAAAGACCGGCACACCACCTCGTATAACGACCAGCACAATCGATTTTTCTGACTTAGCTGAGCAGCCGGGTGATACACCGACACCATTATTTTCATTTATGGGCAAACAGTCAGATCATCCAGATCAAATATCATGTTATATCACCCACACTAACGAGAAAACACACGAGATTATTCGCAACAATTTACATCGTTCACCGATGTATAGTGGTGAGATTGAAGGTATAGGACCTCGCTACTGTCCTTCTATAGAAGATAAAGTAGTGCGTTTTGCTGATCGTAATTCTCATCAGATATTTCTTGAGCCTGAAGGCTTAAATTGTGGCGAAGTTTATCCTAACGGTATCTCGACCAGTCTACCTTTTGATGTGCAATATGAAATTGTACGCTCGATGAAAGGTCTAGAAAATGCCCATATTTCTCGACCGGGTTATGCGATTGAGTATGACTATTTTGATCCACGTGATTTACAGCCGTGGCTTGAAACTAAGCATATGGCCGGTTTGTTTTTTGCGGGGCAAATTAATGGCACAACAGGTTATGAAGAGGCCGCAGCCCAAGGCCTAATTGCTGGATTGAATGCTGGCTTACAAGCAAGAGAAATGGAGCCTTGGTTCCCGCGTCGTGATGAAGCCTATATTGGTGTTCTGATAGATGATTTGATTACATCGGGTACCAAAGAACCCTATCGAATGTTTACTAGCCGTGCAGAATATCGCTTGTTATTACGAGAAGATAATGCTGATTTACGTTTAACACCAAAAGGCCGAGAGCTTGGTTTGGTTGATGATGCTCGCTGGGAAGCGTTTATTGAAAAACGAGAAGCGATTGAAAAAGAAGCGGCACGTTTAGCTTCGTTTAAATTTAGTCCTGAGAAAATAGATCAACAAGTGGCTGAGAAAGTACTGGGCGAACCCTTGAAAAAAGTAGCTACAGCCCTCGATTTATTACGCCGACCAGAAGTTGACTATAACGGTTTATTAGCCTTATTAGGTGAAGAGCTGTCGGTAGCAGGTGAAGTGGCTGAGCAAGTTGTGATTCAAACTAAATATGCAGGTTATATTGCTCGGCAGCAGGGTGATATTGATCGACTAAAACGCAATGAAAATACCGCGTTGCCAGAGGATATTGATTATCAAACGGTGTATGGCTTATCTAATGAGGCACGTGAGAAGTTTGAGCAAGCTAGACCTAATAGCTTAGGCCAAGCCGGTCGTATTTCTGGAATTACCCCCGCGGCAATTTCTTTATTATTAGTCCATTTAAAACGTAATAACAAAGGTGAGAAATCTTAATGGAAAACTCGCTTTTGCAGCAAATAAAACAAGGGTGTAACGACTTAGATTTATCTTTAACTGATCAACAACAGATAAAATTACAACGTTATGTCGAACTATTGCTTAAGTGGAATAAAGTCTATAACTTAACCTCTGTACGCAATGTAAATGAGATGGTAAGCCGACATATTCTAGATAGCTTGGCTATTATTCCTCATTTAAAAGGTGAATCGCTATTAGATGTGGGCACCGGTGCTGGTTTACCGGGAATACCTATTGCCATTGCTTTCCCTGATATGGCCGTGACTTTGTTGGATACTAATTCGAAAAAAACACGATTTTTACAACAGGCTAAGGCTGAACTCGGCTTAAATAATGTGACCGTTGTACATGCAAGAGTAGAGGCAGCAGAGTTGCCTAAATTTGATATTATTACTACACGTGCTTTCGCTTCTGTAGAGGATATTATTGCTTTAACCGGCCACCATTGTGCTGATGAGGGCTGTTTATTATTAATGAAAGGCGTGCAATCCGATGAAGAAATCGCCACGATTGGTGCCGGCTTTAAATTGGATGAAATTGTGACACTCTCGGTTCCTGAATGTGATGGGCAGCGTCATCTTATAAGACTGATTAAGGAATAATGTGAATGGGTAATATCTACGCAGTAACCAATCAGAAAGGCGGAGTGGGTAAAACGACTACAACCGTTAATCTAGCAGCGTCTCTTGCCGCTACAGGTAAAAAAGTATTACTGATAGATCTTGACCCACAAGGCAATGCATCAACAGGCTGTGGTGTAGATAAAGATAATATTGAAGTTGGTAGCTACGATGTCATTATGACTGCGGTTAAAGCGGCCGATGCTATTGTGACTCCTGATAATCTTGGCTTTGATGTGATGCCGACTAATTCAGATATGACTGCAGCTGAAGTACAATTATTGGATGTGAAGTTAAGAGAACACCGATTAAGACTTGCTTTAGAGTCAACCCGACAAAATTATGATTATATTCTGATTGATTGCCCACCTTCGCTAAGCATGTTGACCTTAAATGCTTTGGTTGCCTCTCAAGGTGTTCTGATACCTATTCAATGTGAATATTATGCATTAGAAGGATTATCCTCATTATTGAAGACTATCGAACGGGTTAAACAGCGTGCTAACCCAAGCCTAGAGCTAAGCGGGTTAATACGGACTATGTATGATGCACGTAATAACTTGGCCAATCAGGTGTCACGGCAATTAATTACTCACTTTAATAAAAAAGTATTTCATGCCATTATTCCAAGGAATGTACGTCTTGCTGAAGCACCAAGTCATGGAATACCGGTAATTGATTATGATCGCTCTTCACGTGGATCAATTGCCTATATGGCGATGGCAAGTGAGTTTATGCGTCGAGAAGCAACTAATGATTAGGAATACACATTGTGAGTAAAAAAAGAGGATTAGGCCGAGGACTGGATGCATTATTAACCGATGTATCTTATGAGAATGAAAGCCTTAATGATAGCTTGCAATATTTCTCACTGGATATGATTCAGCCAGGGAAATATCAACCTCGGGTGGATATGTCAGAAGAGTCATTGGATGAACTGGCTGCTTCAATTAAAGCTCAGGGCATTGTTCAGCCTATCGTGGTTCGACCTATTGGCGGTGGACGCTATGAGATTATTGCGGGCGAACGTCGCTGGCGTGCTTCAAAGATTGCTGGCTTAACAGAGTTGCCTGCACTCATTCGCGATGTCACCGATCGTGAAGCCATTGCTATGGCTTTGATTGAAAATATTCAACGTGAGAACTTAAACCCAATGGAAGAAGCGAATGCTCTATTCCGTTTGCGTGAAGAGTTCTCTATGACGCATCAAGAGGCTGCAGAAGCGGTAGGCCGTTCGCGTGCGTCAGTATCTAATTTATTACGCCTGCGTAATTTGAATGATGATGTAAAACGCTTAGTTGAAAATGGTGACTTAGAAATGGGCCATGCTCGTGCTCTACTGGCCTTGGAAGGTGAAGCACAATCAGAAGCTGCTGATAATATTGTCGAAAAAGGTTTGTCTGTTCGTGAAACAGAACAATTAATTCGCCGTTTAATCAAGCCTGTTAAAGAGAAAGCAAAGCAGTCTGATGCATTGGCTGGTGAACTAAATAAATTAGAGCAATTAATTAGTGAAAAATTAGGCGACCGCTTTACGGTTAAACACACTGCAAGCGGTAAGGGTAAATTAGTCATCGATTATTCTGATGTTGCTGATTTAAGAGATATTATTAAGCGTATAAAATAAGTMATTATWARKSSCKSMRYSSMNATGCCGAGGATAACTAACAGTAATGTATAGTAATGAAGAGATMGATTCAGCAGTAACAGCAGGCGTTATTACRGCYMAATCAGCCACAGAYTTTCGTGATTATATTGATAATCAAAGARCSGTYCCGSTAGCAGATGAAGAGCAGTTTCGACTTGTTTCTGGCTTCAACGATATCTTTGTCGTCATTGCTTGCCTATTATTATTAGTRTCAATTACCTGGATCGGTGAGTCAATTAGCTTGYTTGCWGGGKCCTTAGTACAGTCYGTYACWGCYTGGGGCTTAGCYGARTACTTCACTCGACAACGTCGAATGGCCTTACCTTCAATTGTATTAATGTTGGCTTTTGTCGGYGGYRTATTAGCAAGTGGTATGGCATTTTTAGAGCCWACSAGCCTAAGTGAAGAAYTAAAAATAGGCATMCCCAGTGTKTTTGCTGCYATTGCTGCTTGGTTACATTGGMTMMGRTTTAARGTRCCSATYACCRTTGCKGCWGGYGTRGCWGCAACGGCCTCGGCCTTGGTGATGACCTTGTTTGCATTGATTCCGCAATCAAGAGAGTGGGCGATGCCCATACTTTTCTTAAGCGGAATAACGGTGTTTATGTTGGCAATGTGGTGGGATGCCTCAGATACTGCACGCCTAACCAGGCGATCTGACGTTGCTTTTTGGTTACACCTTATTGCATCTCCTTTGATTGTTCATCCTATCTTTTCTGGCCTAGATGTCTTTGGTGGTCAAATGGGACTATGGCAGGCAATGGCTGTAGCCACCTTGTATTTTGTTATTGCAGTGATTTCTATCAGTATCGATCGACGAGCCATGATGGTATCAGCGCTTATTTATGTGCTTTATGCCTTTAATACCTTATTAGAGCATTACGGCATTGTTAGCCTTGGTTTCGCATTTACCGCCTTTAGTATTGGTGCCGGCTTATTAATGTTATCTGCATTTTGGCAGTTTTGTCGCCGAAGTTTATTGGTGTTTTACCCAGAAGCAATACGAGCCAAGCTGCCCGCATTACGTTAATTTAGCGATTAAATAGTAAATAGTAAATTTGTTTATGATGCTAACATTTACTGATGTATATCAATATTTTACAAAAGAAGAGCAAAATAACAGGTAATTTAATTGACCAGATAAGTTGCTGATCTATATAATGCGTCGATTGCTTTAATAGGCAAGGAAAATAATGGTCAGTAATGATAGATAGACGGATAAGAGTTCAGCCAATAAATCACTTATTAAAAGTGCAGGCTGGCATGCTGGCCATAACAGTTTTTATTATCTTTTGTAGCTTAGGAAGCGGTGCCTTAATAGCCTGCTTCTACGGTGGTAGCATCACAATTGCTAACACTTTACTACAAAGGTGGCATTTGATTAGTGCAGCTAAGAATGCAAAATCAGATGCAGCAATGAATTTACGTAAAGCGTATCGTTGTGTTTTAGAGCGATGGTTATTAACCGTCGCAATGTTTGCAGTTGGATTTGCAGTGTTTGATTTTTCTGCACTGCCTTTGATGACTGCATTTATTACTACACAATTTGCTTTGTTATTTGGATCGAATCGGGCTTAACAAAAAAAATATGGCTACTGAAACGCTTACTTCAACAGAATATATTCGACATCATTTACAGAACCTGACCTTTGGTCAGCACCATGATGGATCATGGGGACTAGCTCATGATGCTGCAGAAGCAGCTGATATGGGTTTTTGGTCTATAAATGTCGACAGCATGGCAATGACGCTAGGTTTAGGTACCTTGCTAATGTGGTTCTTCTACCGCGTAGCAAAGAAAGTCGAGGCTGGCGTTCCTACCGGCGCTCAAAACTTTGCTGAAATGGTCATAGACTTTATTAATGATAGTGTCCGAGGTTCGTTTACAGGACGTAATCCATTGGTTGCTCCGCTTGCCTTCACCATTTTCCTTTGGGTTTTCTTAATGAACCTAATGGACTTGCTACCTATTGATTTAGTTCCTGAGATTGCCAAGTTTATTGGTGCAAATGTATTTGGTATGGACCCTCATGCCGTGTTCTTTAAAGTAGTACCTTCAACTGATCCAAACATTACTTTCGGTATGGCATTTGGTGTGTTTGCAATAGCGATGTACTACACCATAAAAGTAAAAGGTGTCGGCGGTTTCGTTGGTGAATTAACGCTACAACCTTTTGAGTCTAAAAATTTGGGCTTAAAAATCTTATTTATTCCAATTAACTTTGTATTAGAGTTTGTATCGTTAATTGCGAAACCCATTTCATTGTCATTACGGTTGTTCGGTAACATGTACGCCGGTGAAATGATCTTCATCTTAATTGCAATCATGTTTAGTGCCGGCACAGTAATGGCCTCACTAGGTGGTGTATTGCAAGTAGGTTGGGCTATCTTCCATATTCTGATTATTACATTGCAAGCTTTCATATTTATGACCTTGACCATTGTATATTTAGATATGGCACACCAAGAACACTAGACTTTAGTTTTTATTTTAATTTTTATTTTAATTATTTCGTAGGGGAATAACATGGAATCAGCATTACTTTATATTGCAGGCGCATTAATGATGGGATTGGGCGCATTAGGTGCCGCTGTTGGTATCGGTATCTTGGGTGGTCGCTTCTTAGAAGGCGCAGCACGTCAACCAGAATTAATTCCAATGCTTCGTACACAATTCTTCATCGTTATGGGTCTTGTTGATGCGGTACCTATGATTGCTGTTGGTTTAGCAATGTACATTTTGTTTGCGGTTGCATAATAAATAGTCGTTTAATTTTAGACTATTTAGTAATAACCATAGAGGTAGTAGACACATGAATCTTAATGCAACAATTATTGGGCAAATGATAGCTTTCGCTGTTTTTGTTGCCTTTTGCATGAAGTTTGTTTGGCCACCAATCATGGCTGCATTAGAAGAGCGAACTAAGAAAATTGCGGATGGACTTGCAGCAGCAGAACGCGGCAGACACGAGCAAGAGTTGGCTGAGAAACGTGCAACACAAGTTATTCACGAAGCAAAAGAGCAAGCTAATGAGATTATTTCTCAAGCTCAGCGTCGTGGTAATGAGATTGTTGATGAATCAAAAGATAATGCACGAGTTGAAGGTGATCGAATTTTAACTTCTGCTAAAGCGGAAATTGAGCAAGAAACTAACCGTGCGAAAGATGAACTTCGTTTGCAAGTGGGTAGTGTTGCTATCGCTGGTGCAGCCAAGATTATTAGTCGTGAAATTGATGACAAGGCGCATACTGATTTGTTAGAAGAATTAGTAAGCCAGATCTAGAGGAAATAGCATGGCTGAAGCAATAACCATCGCACGTCCTTATGCAACAGCAGCATTTGCGATTGCAAATGATAAAGGCGAGTTGAAAAAATGGTCTGACTTACTTGCAGTATTAGCGCAAGCAGTCACAGACCCAAGCATGCAGTCCGTTATTAGTAGTCCATCAGTAAGTGATGAGCAGGTCTTAGGCCTGTTAGCTGAACTTGCAGGCGAGTCAATGAGTGAAGAAGCTCAAAACTTTCTAGCACTTTTAGCTGAAAATAATCGCTTACAGTCATTACAGTATATCGCAGTAATTTTTGAAGAATTACTAGCGGAAGCTGAACAAATAATGACTGCTGATGTAACGACAGCACGGGCATTGACACCAGAACAAGAAGGCAATATCTCAGCCGCATTGAAAAAACGGTTAGGCCGAGATATCACATTGAATACCAGTGTGGACGAAACCTTGTTAGGTGGCGCAATTATTCGAGCAGGTGATCTTATTATTGATGGATCTGCCTTAGGCAAATTGAACAGACTGGCCAACGCGATTAGCTAATGGCCCGTTTAAAGAGGAAACAGAGATGCAACTGAATTCAGCAGAAATCAGTGACCTAATCAAAAAGCGAATTGAAAGCTTTGATGGGACAACTGAAGCACGCACAGAAGGTACTGTTGTTGGTGTAACTGATGGTATCGTTCGTATTCATGGTTTAGCTGATGTAATGGCTGGGGAAATGCTTGAATTCCCAGGTAATACATTTGGTATGGCTTTGAACTTAGAACGTGATTCTGTCGGTGCGGTAGTCTTAGGACCATACCAACATATTTCGGAAGGCGACAGCGTTAAATGTACGGGTCGTATTTTAGAAGTACCAGTAGGTGAAGCCCTTTTAGGTCGCGTTGTCGATGCTTTAGGTCAACCAATTGATGGTAAAGGCGATATCGCAACTACTGAGACTTCTCCAATCGAGAAAGTTGCTCCAGGCGTTATTGCTCGTCAATCAGTTGATGAGCCACTTCAAACTGGTTTGAAATCAGTTGACGCTATGATTCCTGTTGGTCGTGGTCAACGTGAGTTAATCATTGGTGACAGACAGACGGGTAAAACAGCGATTGCTATTGATGCGATCATCAATCAAAAAGGCACAGGCGTTAAATGTGTTTATGTTGCGATTGGTCAAAAAGCATCTTCTATTGCGAACGTTGTTCGTAAACTTGAAGAGCATGGCGCACTTGAATATACAACAATTGTTGCAGCATCAGCTTCTGATACAGCTGCGTTACAATTTATCGCACCTTACGCGGGTTGCTCAATGGGTGAGTACTACCGTGATAAAGGTGAAGATGCCTTAATCGTTTATGATGATTTGACTAAACAAGCTTGGGCTTACCGTCAAGTATCATTATTATTACGTCGTCCACCAGGTCGTGAAGCTTATCCTGGTGATGTTTTCTACATTCACTCACGTTTATTAGAACGTGCTTCACGTGTAAACGCTGAATATGTAGAGAAAATGACTAATGGTAAAGTGAAAGGTAAAACAGGTTCATTAACTGCATTACCAATCATTGAAACACAAGCGGGTGACGTATCTGCATTCGTACCTACTAACGTAATTTCGATTACCGATGGTCAAATATTCTTAGAAACTGATTTGTTTAATGCCGGCATTCGTCCTGCAATTAACGCTGGTTTATCAGTATCACGTGTGGGTGGTGCTGCTCAAACTAAGATTATTAAGAAATTAGGTGGTGGTACACGTCTTGATTTAGCTCAATACCGTGAACTAGCAGCATTTGCTCAATTTGCATCTGATTTAGATGAAGCAACTCGTAACCAGATTCAACGTGGTCAACGTGTTACTGAGTTAATGAAGCAAGCACAGTACCAACCATTATCAATTGCAGAAATGGCCGTGTCATTATTCGCAGCAAATGAAGGTTTCCTTGATGATGTTGAAGTGGAGAAAGTAGGTTCTTTCGAAGCATCATTATTGTCTTATATGAAATCTAATCAAGCTGATTTGATGGCTAACATTAATAAAACAGGTGGTTTTGATAAAGATATCTCTGGTGCATTGAGCACTGCGATTGAAAGCTTCAAAACTACTGGCAGTTGGTAATCGGAGCGTAAGCTATGGCTAGCGGCAAAGAGATACGGACTCAGATAGCAAGCATCAAAAACACGCAGAAAATTACGCGTGCAATGGAGATGGTTGCTGCGAGTAAAATGCGTAAAGCTCAAGAGCGTATGGCAGCGACACGTCCTTACTCAGATAAGATTCATAATGTAATTAAGCATTTGGCTTATGCTCACCCTGAATACAAACATGTGTATTTACAAGATAGAGCAGAAGAAAAACGCGTCGGTTACATTATTATTTCATCTGATCGTGGTTTATGTGGTGGTTTAAATAATAATTTATTTAAAACAGCATTAGGCGAGATTTCTGAAAAAACCAATCAAGGTTTAGAAGTAGATGTCTGCACTATCGGCCAAAAAGCAACTGGATTTTTCAGTCGCATGCCGGTAAACCATGTAGGACAAGCCGTACAGTTAGGTGATGCTCCTCRACCACATGAATTGATAGGTGCAGTGAAAGTGATGCTGGATGCCTATGAAGAAGGTCGAATTGATAGTTTATACCTTATTTTTAATGAGTTTGTTAACACAATGACTCAAAAAAATAAGACAGTGAAACTATTACCTGCTTCACCTGAAGAGCCGAACGAAGAAATGTCTCATCATTGGGATTATATCTACGAACCTGATGCAAAAGATGTGCTCGACAATTTATTGGTGAGATACATTGAATCATTAGTTTATCAGGGCGTTGTTGAAAACATTGCATGTGAACAAGCATCGCGAATGGTTGCGATGAAAAGTGCATCCGATAATGCGGGTGATCTTATTGATGACTTGCAATTGGTTTACAACAAAGCGCGTCAAGCGGCTATCACGCAAGAGATTTCCGAAATTGTTGCCGGCGCAGCTGCGGTATAACGTAATAAAATTAGGGTGTAATCACCCAAGGTATTGAAAGAGGAAGCAAGATGAGCTCTGGAAAGATTGTACAAATTATCGGTGCTGTTGTTGACGTGGAATTTCCACGCGATAACTTGCCAAAAGTATACGATGCATTAATCGTTGACGAAACTAACCTGACGCTTGAAGTTCAACAACAGCTAGGTGATGGTGTTGTTCGTACGATTGCAATGGGTGTAACAGATGGTCTTAAACGTGATACTGCTGTTTCAAACACGGGTGATTCAATTCAAGTTCCTGTCGGCCAGAAAACATTAGGTCGTATCATGGACGTATTGGGTAATCCAATTGATGAGAAAGGACCTATCGGCGAAGATGTGAGAATGTCTATTCACCGTAAAGCGCCTGCATTTGATGAATTAGCTGCAAGTAATGAATTACTTGAATCAGGTATCAAAGTAATCGATTTAGTTTGCCCGTTCGCTAAAGGTGGTAAGGTCGGTTTATTTGGTGGTGCTGGTGTAGGTAAAACAGTAAACATGATGGAGCTTATCCGTAACATTGCGACTGAGCATGATGGTTTCTCAGTATTCGCTGGTGTAGGTGAGCGTACTCGTGAAGGTAACGATTTCTATCATGAAATGACAGATTCWAACGTWATCGATAAAGTATCATTAGTTTACGGTCAAATGAATGAGCCACCGGGTAACCGTTTACGTGTTGCTTTGACTGGTTTGACTATGGCTGAAAGCTTCCGTGATGAAGGTCGTGACGTATTGTTCTTCGTTGATAACATCTACCGTTATACATTAGCGGGAACAGAAGTATCAGCACTATTAGGACGTATGCCATCAGCGGTAGGTTACCAACCTACACTTGCTGAAGAAATGGGTGCCTTACAAGAGCGTATCACTTCAACTAAGATTGGTTCAATCACCTCTATCCAAGCGGTATACGTACCTGCCGATGATTTGACTGATCCATCACCAGCAACAACCTTCGCTCATTTGGATGCGACTGTTGTATTGTCTCGTTCGATTGCTGAGCTAGGTATTTACCCTGCGATTGATCCACTTGATTCTACAAGTCGTCAGTTAGATCCTTTAGTAGTGGGTAATGAGCATTATGATATTGCTCGTGCTGTACAAGGTACATTACAACGCTATAAAGAGTTGAAAGATATCATTGCGATCTTGGGTATGGATGAGTTATCTGAAGAAGATAAGTTGACTGTAACACGTGCTCGTAAGATTCAACGTTTCTTATCACAACCTTTCTTCGTTGCTGAAGTATTCACTGGTAGCCCAGGTAAATACGTAGCATTAAAAGATACTTTAGCAGGCTTTAAAGGTATCTTGAACGGCGACTACGATGCACTACCAGAACAAGCGTTCTACATGGTGGGTGTTATTGAAGAAGCTGTTGAGAAAGCAAAAACACTTTAAGCTTTCAGGAGTAATACTATGGCGATGACTATACATGTTGATATCGTAAGTGCTGAGAAGGAAATCTTCTCAGGTCCTGTCGAAGCTATTTTTGCTTCAGCAGTAATGGGTGAGTTGGGTATTTATCCTCGACACACACCTTTACTGACACGCTTAAAACCAGGCGAAGTACGTGTTTTGGTTGATGGTAAAGAAGAGCAGTTTTATGTTTCAGGTGGCATGATTGAAGTGCAACCTAGCGTGGTTACTATATTAGCAGATACTGCTATGCGTGCTAATGACGTTGATGAAGCGGCTGCTTTAGAAGCAAAAGAAAACGCTGAACGTACATTGAAAAATACAGATGCGAAATTGGATTACGCTGAAGCCCAAGCTAAATTAGCTGAAGCATTAGCTCAATTACGAACTGTTGATCGTATGCGTAAAGGTCAAAGCCACTAAACTGGCTAAGTAAGTTTAAAAAAAGGCTGTCGTAATGACGGCCTTTTTTTTGCCTAAAATTTGATAGAATAGCTTTATTTTACTCGAGCATATCTCATGTCATCATTAAGCATCGTTATTTTAGCCGCTGGAAAAGGTAGCAGAATGAAATCTGCCAAGCCGAAAGTGATGCATCCTCTAGCGGGTAAGTCATTACTTGAGCATGTGATTACTACCGCTAAAAACTTAAAGCCTACAAGCTTAAGCGTAGTGTGTGGTCATGCGGCTGAGCAGGTATTGCCTTTATTAGCGCGTGAAGGTGCTACGGCTGCCATGCAGCATGAGCAACTCGGTACGGGCCATGCAGTAAAAATGGCATTAGCTGATTTTGAAGCATCAGACCAGGTGCTGGTGTTATATGGTGATGTACCTTTAACGCAATTATCTACGCTAGAAGCACTCATTAATAGTGGTGCTAGTGATAGCCTGCGAGTACTGACAACAACGTTAGATGACCCAACGGGCTATGGTCGTATTGTTAGAAATGATGCCGGCGATATTATCTGTATAACCGAACAAAAAGATGCAGATGATGAGACTCTGACTATCAATGAAGTTAATAGTGGCATTATGGTGTTGCCGACTAAATGGTTGAGTCAGTCACTTAATAAGCTTAGCAATGATAATGCTCAAGGTGAATATTACTTAACCGATATGGTGGCGCTTGCCGTTGCTGAGGGTGTAACTATTAATAGTGTTTGCTGTGATGATAGTGTTGAAGTAGCCGGTGTTAATACACGTCAACAATTAGCGGCATTAGAGCGTTATTATCAAACACAACAAGCTAATAACTTGATGGCGAATGGGGTGACATTAATTGATCCTAGTCGTATTGATATTCGAGGAAGGGTAACAACAGGCGAAGATATTACGATTGATATTAATGTGATATTTGAAGGCGTAGTCAGCCTTGGTAATAATGTTCAAGTTGGCCCAAACTGCATCCTAAAAGACTGTGTTATTGGCGATAACAGTATTATTTTAGCCAATAGCATGATTGATTCAAGTACTGTTGGCGAAGCTGTAAATATTGGCCCATTTGCACGACTAAGGCCGGGTACACAGCTTGCTGATAAAGCTAAAATTGGTAATTTTGTAGAAACCAAGAATGCCAATATTGGCCTAGGCTCGAAAGTAAATCACCTGAGCTATATTGGTGACACCGATATGGGCCGTAATGTAAATATCGGGGCGGGTACGATTACTTGCAATTATGATGGTGCTAACAAACACCGTACCACTATTGGTGACAATGTATTTATCGGCTCAGATAGTCAGCTTATTGCACCCATCACTGTGGAAGATGGTGCAACAATTGGTGCTGGCACGACGCTGCGTAAAGATGCCATAGCGGATGGACTGACATTAACCATGAGCAGCCAAAAAACAGTTAAAAATTGGAAGCGGCCGACTAAGAAAGCGAAATAAAGCCTTTAACGCAGCACTAAAAATAGTGCCCGTTGATTACGAGTAATATTGAGCAATAACTGCTTACCATCGGTATAAGCATAGGGGCGGAAGGCCTCTAAGCTATCCACTGGCTGTTTATTGGCAGAAGTGATAATGTCACCCTTACGTAAGCCTGCGAAGGCAGCTGGACTGCCTCGTTTAACCGAATAGACCATAATGCCCTTTATTTTTCCGTAATAAGGCGAAGAGGGTTCAATATCACCAAAGGTCGCACCGGATAATTTGGGATGGACTTCTCCTTGAACAGCTTGTTTAGGTGTTACTTTTACCGTCGCTTTGAGTATTTTCTTTTCACCATCACGCACAATATCTAATGTAATCGTTTGGCCCACCATTAATAAACCAATTCGATTACGTAAACTATCGGCATTGCTTAATTTATCGCCATCAATAGCAGTGACAATATCGCCCACGGCTAAGCCTGATTCTTCTGCAGCTGAGCCTGGGATAATACGGGTAACAACGGCACCTTGGCCAAATTCAATATCAAATGCTTGAGCTAGTTCAGGGGTGATGTCCTGCATTTGTACGCCAAGGTGGGCACGATGGACTTCACCAAATTCTAATAATTGATCGGCAATTTGTTTGACCATATTACTTGGAATAGCAAAGCCTATACCAATGTTGCCTGCTTTCTGACCAGGAGAGAATATAGCGGTATTAATCCCGACCAACTCACCACGTAAGTTAACTAAAGCGCCACCAGAGTTGCCAGGGTTAATAGAGGCATCTGTTTGAATGAAGTTTTCATAACCTTCAATGCCTAGACCACTACGGCCTAAAGCACTGACAATACCCGAGGTGACTGTTTGGCCTAAACCAAATGGATTGCCGATCGCTACGACAAAATCACCAACCCGTAATTGAGATGAATCAGCCAGAGGCAAAGCAGTAAGTTGCTCGGCAGGAATTTTTATTAAGGCGACATCGGTGGCTGGATCTGTTCCGACCAATTCAGCTTGGAAAGTACGTCCATCTGTTAATGACACGGTGATTTCATCAGCACGATGAATAACGTGGTTATTGGTTAATACTAAGCCTGTTTTGGCATCGACAATAACCCCTGAACCCAAACTTTGTTTACTACGCTGACGAGGCTGTTGTTGGCGTAGGTCAAAGAAACGACGAAAGAAAGGATCATTTAGTAATGGATTATCCTGAACCCGAACCTGACTTCGAGTGGCGATATTAACTACGGCTGGTTGAGAGCGCTCAATCATTGGCGCGAGTGACGGCATTTCTCCTTCGTTTTCAAACCAAGAAAAAGGCAGGGCTGCTACTGCCACTTGAATGAGTAAGCTAATAGCTGCCAACCAAACAAGTGATGTCTTAAATGCCGTCATAGTTTTTCCTTACAATGTATTTTCTAATGCTTCCCGAGGGTTGAAGTTAAGTTCTTCAGCCATTTGTTGATAAAGCTGGGTCGCTTTATCTGTGTCCGCTGGAGGCGTCATAATTTGCAATACAACAAATTGGTCTCCCGCTTCTTTACTTGGCAAACCACGACCTTTAAGGCGCATTTTCTGGCCACTTTTTGCATTGGCAGGGATTTTCAGGTTAATTTTACCCGCTAAAGTAGGCACGGTGACTTTGGCACCTAATGCTGCTTCCCAAGGTGCAATAGGCAAGTCTAAGTAAACATCTTTATTTTCTAAGCGATAATGAGCATGAGGTGCAATTGAAATTTCTAAATAAAGATCACCTGGATTATTACCTCCCATCCCCGCTTTACCCTGACCTGACAGGCGGATTTTTTTACCTGCGGTTATGCCGGCAGGTACTTTGACATTTAAAGTACCGGTTTGTTCTGATCCTGCTGGACGACGAATAGTTTTTTTAGCACCTGCAAATGCATCTTCTAATGAGATAGTTATTTTAGTGCTTACATCTTCACCTTTGGCATAAAAATTATCCTGGCCGCCGCCCATTCCGCCGCCGCCGAACATATTTTCAAAGAAGTTACTGAAATTACCTTGTCCACCCATGCCTCCACCTTGTCCACCCCAGCCTGGAGGAGGATTAAAGGATTGACCGTTTTTATAATTACTACCAAACTGATCGTATTGAGCCCGTTTTTCAGGATCTTTTAATGCTTCATACGCTTCAGCGACCTCTTTAAATTTCTCCTCTGCATTAGCTTCTTTGCTTACATCAGGGTGATATTTACGAGCCATCTTACGGTAGGCTTTTTTTAGTTCCTCTTTTGATACATCTTTAGAGACACCGAGGATTTGGTAATAATCTTTATATTCCATGCGTTCTTTTCTATTCATAAATTGATTTGGATCAATAGGTGGGGGCGAATGTGATTAAATTCAATAGGAATTAAGGAATTTCCTGATGTCGTGTAAAATAAAGTGTGCGAAAATCAAACAAAAACCATTCTTATCTATAATTTGGAACTAAAATATATGCCGTCGCTTAGAACATTGCCCGTCCTTATTGCCCTGACTTTATCACCGAGCTTAGCTTTTTCAGAAACAACGCTTATGCTAGATGAACTGGTGGTCACCGGTACGCGATCTGAAACATCGTTAATGGACTTGGCGGGTAATACAGACACAGTAGAGCAAGAAGAAATTGACCTACTCAATGCGGATCATATTGAAGAGTCTTTATTACGTATTCCAGGTATGAATCTACAACGTGGTAATGGTGTTGAAATGACCATTGCACTTCGCTCTCCAGTATTAACGGGCCCAGGAGCCGGTGGTGCATTTTTATTTATGGAAGATGGCATTGCACTTCGCTCCGCTGCCTTTGGTAATAATAATGGTTTATCTGAAGCTCATTATGAGCAAGCAGGAGCTATTGAGGTAGTAAGAGGCCCTGGTAGTGCTCTTTATGGTTCAAATGCCGTGCATGGGCTTGTTAATGTATTGAGTCGTGACCCTTCAGAGGAATTAGAACGTAAGATTGATCTTACTTTAGGCTCTGATGACCTTTATAAAATAAGAGGAACAGTGAGTGATACTGTCGGCGCCCATGCTTACCGCTTTAGCTTTAGTGGTGTTGATGACGGTGGTTGGCGTGATGACTCTGGCCTTGGCCAACAAAAAATAACAGCACGACATGATTATTTTTCTGAGAATGGCGACACGTTTAAAACGGTCTTTTCAGCATTTAATGTTAATCAGGAAACAGCTGGTTTTATTACCAGTGAAACTGATGACCATTTATATGAACGAGGCTCTGACGTTATAGAAGCAAATGCTAGTGAAGATGGTTATCGTGATTGGTGGTCAGTACGATTATCAACCCGCTGGGATCATGAATTTTCTAATGGTCATACCTTTAGTTTTACTCCGTATGCTCGTAGTACAGAAATGAAATTCCGTCAGCATTACCTGCCTTCAAGAGCAATAGAAGAGAATGGGCATGACAGCATTGGTGCTCAAACAGCTTATTATATTGATTTAGACGGTGGCCATAAGGTTATATTCGGAACAGATTTTGAATATACAGATGGACACTTGAAAGAAACTCAGGAGCGAGCCAGTTATAGTTATTTTGGTAAAAATAGACAGCAAGGTATTCACTATGACTATGATGTTGAAGCTGTTTCTATTTCACCTTATGTTCATGCTGAATGGCAGTTAGCAGAAAAATTAAGGGCCACCACTGGTTTACGTTTTGACCATACGAGCTATGACTATAATAATAATGTGGCTGATGGAACAGGGATGGCTGATGGCAGTGCCTGTTTTTCCGGCTCAGACTGTCTTTACCAACGACCTGCAGATCGTGAAGATACATTTAATGATTGGAGTCCTAAGTTAGGGCTGGTTTATCGTGTAGCAGAAGCTCATAGCCTTTTCTCTAACTTATCTCGTGGTCACCGTGCACCGCAAACAACAGATTTATATCGGATCCAAAAGGATCAAATCGTGGGTGAAACTGACTCTGAACAGGCTGATAGTTTAGAAGTCGGAGCGCGAGGAAGCTTAGAGCAGTTTGGATTAAATTATGAGGTTTCTGCTTACTATATGAAGAAAAAGAATTTCTTCTTCCGTGATTCATTTGGTAATAGTGTGACTGATGCTAAAACAAAACACCGAGGCATTGAAGTTTCATTGTCTATGCCTTTAGGAGAGCAGTTTGATATTGCCGCCAACTATACACATGCAGTTCATACCTATGATTCTAACCATGCAGCCAAATCAAGCTTAGCATCTGAAGAAATTAAACGAGGTAGTGAAATAGATACCGCGCCTAAAAATATTGCTAATGTCCGTCTAGGTTGGAACTTTAAAGCAGATAGTCGAGCAGAGTTAGAGTGGAGCCATATGGGTAATTACTATACAAGCCCTGATAACTCAGCTAAATATGAAGGTCATGACTTGTTTAATTTACGGGTTAATACTCAAGTTACAACTGGCTTGGCACTTCATGCCCAAATCAAAAATCTATTTGATACTGAGTATGCTGATCGTGCTGATTATGCCTTCGGTGATTATCGCTTTTTCCCAGGTCGAGATCGTCATTATGAAGTAGGAGCAAGCTACAACTTTTAATTCTACTTAAATTTAGAAATAAGGCCTTTGTTAGTGAGCTTTCACTAGCAGAGGCCTTTTTATTTTGAAACACTGAGAACAAAATAATAACGTTTT
>NVVP01000013.1 GCA_002402245.1 Gammaproteobacteria bacterium
ATGTGTGGTAATTGATCTGATCACTAAATGTCGTGAGAGTTCCTTTAAATAAAGACTAATCATCTCTTTTTAATATCTATTTCGTGGGGATTCGTCAGGCAATGTACCCATTATCATTAATGATTATTGATATTGATTATTTTAAGGCCTTTAATGATAATTATGGCCATGCGGAAGGCGATATCGCACTGAAACAAGTGGCTGGGGTCATTGTGTCTTCTTTATTTCGTAGCACAGACTTCGCTGCTCGCTATGGTGGAGAAGAATTCATTGTATTAATGCCTTCAACGGATGCTGAAGGGGCGTGTCACTTTGCTAATCAACTGAAAAATAATATTGAGAGAAGAGCGATTAAGCACGCGTTTTCCCAAGTCGCTTCTGTTATTACTGTAAGTATTGGCATCGCTTCTTTAACAGGTGAAGATATTGATTCTGAAAAATTATTTAAGCAAGCTGATACGGCATTGTATCAAGCAAAAGAGAAAGGTCGAAACCAACTTGAACTGTATAATAAAAATATAGCCACGCCTTTGAATTAAATGTATGTTCCTATTTTTAGTGCTGCAGTCAGAATACTAGGCTGAATATTTTTCTAAATATTAGGAACTAATGAAAGCCTATAGAAACTAACAATAATGCAATTTAAAAATAACTCAAAGCAGTATGGCATTGTCGCTATTTTATTTCACTGGCTAATGGCTGTTGTCATCATAGGTTTGTTTTTTCTTGGCGATTATATGGTGGACCTTACTTATTATGATTCATGGTATGTATCGGCACCGAACTGGCACCGAAGCATCGGGGCAATCTCATTTTTATTATTAGCTTTACGTTTTATCTGGCGATTAAAAAACATCCATCCCGCAGGGCTTGGTCAAATGTGGGAAAACCGCTTGGCAAGCTATGTTCATAGCCTGTTTTATTTACTACTATTAATCATCATGATCAGTGGTTATTTAATTACAACGGCAGATGGCCAAGCGATTTCAGTGTTTAATTGGTTTGATATTCCGGCAACGGTTTATGGCTTTACTAATCAAGAGGATATTGCTGGAGAAATCCATTATTATTTAGCTACTGGTTTAATTCTATTAGTTATATTGCATGCCTTAGCAGCATTTAAACATCACTTTATTAACCGTGATGCTACGCTACGGCGCATGCTATAAAAAATATACATTCATTTAACTTCAACTTACTTTTAAGGTAATTATTATGACAAAAAAACTACTACTTTCACTAGCTCTTATTTTAGGAATGAGCACCGCTACCGTTCAGGCGGCAGAACACTATACGGTTGATACTAAAGGAATGCATGCTTTTGTAACATTTAAGATTAAGCATTTGGGCTATAGCTGGTTACAAGGTCGTTTTGATAAATTTGCTGGTGAGTTTGATTATGATGAAGCGAATACGGCTAATAATAAGGTATCAATGACCATTGATATTATGAGCCTGAATAGTAACCACGCCGAGCGTGATAAACATTTACGCAGCGATGATTTTTTTAATGCTAAGAAATTCCCACAAGCTACCTTTGTAAGTACATCGTGGCAAGATAAGGAAAAAGGCACGGCAGTATTAACTGGCCAGTTCACTTTACACGGTGTGAGTAAAGAGATTTCATTTGATGTCACTCAAATAGGTGGCGGTAAAGATCCATGGGGTGGTTTCCGTCGTGGTTTTGAAGCAAGTACGACTATTAATGTTGCTGATTATGATATGAAAAGCCCTGGAGGAAGTGGTGATGTTCAGCTTTGGATTGCTATTGAAGGTGTGCGTAACTAAGGATTAAACTATATCCGTTATCATTCAAGCTACATATTGATTGGTCATGGGTATCTCTCTCCCCCCATATACACGAGCTTGTATATGGGGAGGGGGGATTAGCCTAGCTTTTATCTTTCCGACGTAATAGAACATAAACGGCGCCAGTGCCACCATCTTCTATTGGCGTAGAGCAAAAAGCCAACACATTGTCTTCTTGCTGCAACCATGAGTTAAGCTTTGTTTTTAACACCGGCTTATTTCCTTTTGACCCCCATCCTTTACCGTGAATAATGCGTACACAGCGTAGGCGATCTTGCCGACAGTCATAAATGAATTCTGCCAGTTGCTGATGTGCAATGGCAATGGTCATACCGTGTAAATCTAATTCAGCTTCAAGGCTAAGTTCACCTCGACGTAATTGACCAAACAAACGTTGTTGAATTCCACTACGTCGAAAACTTAAGCTTTCTTCATTGCCTATTGTTCTAGGCTCAAATTCTTCCGAATATACACTATCAATAGCCGGCGTATCACGTTGTAATTTAAACTTGGCTATCGGTTCTGGAGCGGCTACTTTGGGAATGAAGCCATCCTGTTTTATGGGCTTTACTTCGTCCATTTCTTGGCGAAAAAGTGCCATGTCATTCATATCTGTGATGGCATCACTCGGTTTTTTCATTATAAAACCTAGTTACTTGCCYGAGTTTCTTCTTTATTCTCAGCTTGGATCAAAGCCACAATTGTCCAACCATCTTCAGGGGTAATATCATTTTTTTCGGTGAAGAAATGCAAACGTTTTTTGCTGTCAAAAACAAATAAAGGCGTGGCGCGTTTTCCGTATTCATTTTGATAGTCATCAAAGGTGAAGTTTTCACTTAAACCTGTTTGTTTGATCGTGGCATCTTTTGCTACCAGACTAGCCAATTTAGAAAAGGTGATTTCATTACCAAATAAAATGTGAGAATCATGACTTACCGCTGTGCGAGAAACCTGTTCATTATTGTCACTTTCTTTTTCTGTCGCAAGAGATAAGGAGTAAATACTGTTACTGCCAAACTCTGGTCGATAACGTAATGCTGCAAGAGCATTCAGTTCTTTTTGTGGAGTGAGCGTTAGTACCTTACCTAAGCCAATGAGGTCGAGATGCCTATCAGCATGCTCTGAGACGGCATTACCATAATAGGTATCTAATCCTTCCATTCTGGCTGCTTTAGCATTAGTCCAGCTGCTATCCGTTAGGCGGGTATGGTAGCCATTATCATTTAATGCTTTAGCTATCATCCTAGCAACCGGATTAGCACCAATAATCAGGAAGCCATTATCATCAGGTTCAGATACGCCTAATTTTTGAGCAAGGAATTTAGCGGTGGCACCTTGTAACATGACGGTACCAATAATAATGGTAAAGGCAAGAGGTACCAGTAGATCTGCATTTTCAACACCAATTTCTTGCAGACGGATTGCAAATAAGGCCGTAACAGCCGCCGCTACAATACCGCGAGGACCAATCCAGCTAATAACTGTTTTTTCTTGCCAAGTAAGATCTGAGTTTATGGTTGAAACAAAAACTTTTAATGGGCGAATAATAAACTGAATAAAGCCAAATACAATGAGCGCACCAAAACCGAGTGCTTCAAATTGAGCAAAGTCTAAGCGGGCGGCAAGCAGAATGAATAAGCCTGAAATTAATAAAATGCTGAGGCTTTCTTTAAAGTCTAAAATATCTTCGACTGCCACATCTTTCATATTCGCTAACCAAATGCCTAATACAGTGACAGTTAATAAACCTGACTCTTCCGATAGCTCATTAGACAGTGCAAATACACCAAATACAAGGGTGAGGGTAGCGACATTATGTAAATACTCAGGCATTAAATGTTTACGTAGCACTAGGCCAAAAAGGTAACCTGACAGTGCGCCAATCCCGATACCTACCAGTAATGTTTGGCCAAACATAAATGCAGTATGGCTAACAGAAGCATGACCTTGAACTTGAATTGATAAAATAACTTCAAATACTAATACGGCAAGAATAGCACCGAGGGGATCAATTACAATACCTTCCCAGCGTAGGATGTTTGAAATAGTGGCATTAGGCCGAACCGTACGTAACATCGGTACGATAACCGTAGGCCCCGTAACCACCATCATGGCGCCAAATAACAGCGATAAATCCCATGCGAAGCCAAGAGCATAATGGGTGACTAAGGTAATACTAAACCAAGTGATTGATACGCCGACGGTGAGCATATTACGCACTACTTTTTGTAGTCCACGTATTTCATCAAACTTTAAGGTTAGACTGCCTTCAAATAAAATAATGGCGACGGCGAGTGAAACCATTGGAAATAAAAGATCACCAAATAAATGCTCAGGGTCAAGCCAGCCTGTTAATGGGCCTAAGATAATACCGGCTAACAATAAGAATACGATAGCAGGTAGCTTGACCCACCACGCAAACCATTGGCATACAATGGCGACGATACCAATAACAGATAGGGCGATAACAGCTTCTTGGTGCATGACTAATCCTTAAGTAGTGCGAATACGATTTAATTGGGCGGTGTAGTTGGTAAGTAAGTGTGTTACTTAAATACTTCAATTTCGGCACGGCGGTTGTGAGCCCGTCCTAGTTTTGTTTTATTAGTTTGTGCGGGTTTAAATTCGCGGTGAGATGAAATAGTGATTAACTCTTCCGCCACTTCTAGTTGCTCAATGAAAAAGTTTTTAACGGCTATTGCACGCGCTTCAGCAAGGGGGACATTTAAGCGTTTTCTACCGTGATTATCAGTATGACCACTTATAGAAATACCCTTAATGCTGTTATCCACTTTAAGATATTCAGCAATACGAATGAGTGAAGCTTGGGCATCACTGCTTAATGTGGTGCCCTCTAAACTATAGTACACCGTGAGTTTACGAATTTGTTCGAATGTATCGGGATGTAAATTAGCTAAGCATTGTTTGAAAGCGGGTAGTGAATCAGTAAAGTGTACCGTAGATAAAAATACGCTAATTTCTTCTGCTGAACTATGGCTTCTAAAACGAAATGTAGGGAATTGTCCTTCTTGGGTGCGAGTTAGTGCTTTTTTAGCTAAATCACCACTTAGTCTAAATTCCGTTTGATTACTTTCGGTAGACAGCTTCTCTAGTAATTGGCGCTGTTCACTATTTTGCCAAGAAGCTTCGGCTATCTCAAAGTAGGCATCACCTTCAATCGCTGGGTGTGATGAAGAAGTAAACACCAAGGAGAAGTTTTCACCGGAACGGCGGATAAACTTAGCCTCACCAAAACCCTCAATAGGCTGACTTAATATACATTCTAACGGTGATTCAATAATTTGCCACTGGGTATGAGTAAGCGGTGCTTGAAACTGCTCTGCGTAGCTTAGTGAGCTAATAAAAAGTAATGCAAAAGAAAGTAATTTCATTTTATGAATACTGTATTAGTGAATGAACAAAAGTGTCAGCAAGTTGTTTTTTGCCATCGAGAAAGCTTAATTCTATAACAAAGGCACAGCCAACAATATCCCCGCCGAGCTTTTCAACTAATTGACAACTCGCTTTTGCTGTTCCACCTGTTGCAAGTAAGTCGTCAACTAGGAGTATTTTATCGCCTTGTTTAATGGCATCACGGTGGACTTCTAATGTTGCTTCACCATACTCTAATGAATAAGAGACTGATTCGACATCGGCAGGAAGCTTGCCGGGTTTTCTAAAGGGGATAAAACCCACATTTAATTCTGCAGCGACTAAACTGCCAAAAATAAACCCTCGTGCCTCCATGCCTGCAACAGCCGTTATATTAAGGTTTAGGAATGGTTTTGCTAATTCTGTTACCGCTAACTGAAGACTTTCAGCATGGGCTAACAAGGGGGTAATATCTTTATAGATGATTCCTTTTTTAGGAAAGTCAGGGATATCACGAATGTAAGCTTTTAATTTTTCCATATTTAATTACAAACAGTCTTAATAATGAAGTTAGGCTATTATACCCATTCCGCTTGAATCAAGTATATTCGGCTAGAATGAACCTATTATTTAATTAGCATTGAACTAAAAATAACGACAGTAAGGTTTTTTTTAACGTTAAGAGGTAAAAAGTGAATATGAAAACAGGTATTAAACTCACGTTATCATTATTATTGATGGCATTATTGACTGCATGTATGGGTATCGGCACAAAGGATGAAGAAGATATCCAACACTTTTATGTGATTGATGTTGATCGAGGATCTGTGGCAGCAGAGTTTGTTAAAAATAGGGTGTTAAGAATAAAGCCTGTGAAAGTAACCTCTCACTTTAGTGGTAAGCAGATTGTTTTTAGAATCGGTGAAAATGAATACCAAAGTCAGCATAATCATGAGTTCTTTACGCAACCTGATGAGTTATTCACTGAGCATTTAAAAAAATGGATGCAAAAGACAGGCTTATTCAGTCATATTGTCATCGATGATGCTTCACCGGCAGATATGGTGTTGGAAACCGCTGTGACAGCACTCTATGGTGATAATCGAGAACAGTTTTCACCTCAAGCTGTATTAGAAATGCAGTTCTTTCTAACTAAAGAAGCTGGTGACAGCAGCCAAGCACTTTTTCAGACAGGGTTAAGAGTAGATATTGATATTGAAGAAACAACCGCAGCGAATGTAGTAAAGGCATGGAATTTAGGCTTGGTTGAATTACTCGCGACCGTAGAGGATGATTTTAGCGGTTTTTTTTCAAAACGTAACCCCTAGTATAGCTATTACTATAAACGTGCATAGAATCGCCTAAAATGTTATTATTTGGCGCTTATGGCAGATTTTATCTGCCTTTAATATTTGGATGATGATTAGATGACTGAGATTGCTTTCGAGTTAGACCAGATTAGTATCGAAGATGAGATGAAGCAGTCGTACCTTGATTATGCGATGAGTGTAATTGTGGGGCGTGCTTTACCTGATGTTAGAGATGGCTTAAAACCCGTTCATCGCCGCGTTTTATTCGCGATGAGGGAACTAGGCAATAATTGGAATGGTTCTTATAAAAAATCTGCTCGTATAGTCGGTGATGTCATCGGTAAATATCATCCACATGGTGATACTGCTGTGTATGACACCATGGTACGAATGGCTCAGCCATTTTCGATGCGTTATATGTTGGTTGATGGTCAGGGTAACTTTGGTTCTGTTGATGGTGATTCACCAGCAGCAATGCGTTATACCGAAGTGCGTATGGCTAAAATCACCCATGAAATGCTGGCTGATCTTGATAAAGATACAGTTGATTTTGTGGGTAACTATGATGGCTCAGAGCATGAACCTACTGTATTGCCGACACGTATCCCCGCTTTATTAATTAATGGCTCATCGGGTATTGCGGTAGGCATGGCGACCAATATTCCGCCACATAATCTGACAGAAATACTCAACGCCTGTATTGCTATGGTTGATCAACCTGAAATTGGCGTTGAAGGTTTAATGGCTTACATTCCAGGACCTGATTTCCCGACAGCTGCAATGATTAATGGTGCCGGCGGCATTAGTGAAGCTTATCGTACTGGTCGTGGCCGAGTTCATATGCGTGCCCGAGCAATTATTGAAACAAATGAAAGCACCGGTCAACAAAGCATTGTGGTGATCGAACTGCCTTATCAAGTTAATAAAGCACGTTTAATTGAAAAAATTGCTGAATTAGTTAAAGACAAGAAAATGGAGGGTATCTCTGCTTTACGCGATGAGTCTGATAAAGATGGTATGCGTATGGTGGTGGTACTGAAACGTGGTGAGGTGCCTGAAGTTATTTTAAATAACTTATACAAGCAAACTCAAATGCAGACTGTATTTGGCATTAATATGGTGGCTATTATTGAGGGCCAACCACGTCTATTAGGCCTGAGAGATATTTTAAATGCCTTTATTGGTCATCGCCGAGAAGTAGTTACACGTCGTTCTTTATATGAATTACGTAAAGCACGAGATCGAGCTCATATCTTAGAAGGCTTAGCGACAGCCTTAGCTAATATTGATGAAGTGATTGAATTAGTTAGGTCATCAAATAGCCCAAGTGAAGCAAAAGAAGCCTTATTAGCACGTGGTTGGGCATCTGAAATGATTCTTGAAATGCTAGGTGCTGCAGGTGCAGAATCTTCACGACCTGAAGGCTTAGCTGATGAATTAGGCTTGCTTAATGGTGTGTATCATTTATCACCGACACAAGCGCAAGCTATTTTAGACATGCGTTTACATCGTTTGACGGGACTTGAACAAGATAAAATTCTATCTGAATACCGTGAAGTACTAGAAGATATTGGCGCCTTATTAGCCATCTTAAGTGACCCGGATAATTTAATGGCTGTGATTCGTGAAGAGTTAGTCAAAATTAAAGAAGAATACGGTGATGATCGTCGTACTGAAATCTTAGATGCACATTTAGATTTAACCTTAGAAGACTTAATTACCGAAGAAGAAATGGTGGTTACTCTTTCTCATGCAGGTTATGCAAAAACACAGCAGCTTGATACATACCGTGCACAACGTCGTGGTGGTAAAGGTAAATCTGCWACCGCAATGAAAGATGAAGACTTCATTGAACATCTGTTTATTGCCAATACCCACGATACATTATTGTGCTTCTCTAGTACGGGTAAAGTGTATTGGAAAAAAGTATATGAATTTCCTTCTGGTGGTCGTGCTGCACGAGGCAAGCCTATTGTAAACTTACTTCCACTGGAAGAAGGCGAGCATATTAATGCGATTTTGGCTGTTCGTGAGTTTGATGAAGATAAATATATCTTTATGGCAACAGCATCGGGAACAGTTAAGAAAACACCATTAGAAGCTTATTCTCGTCCCCGTGCTAACGGTATTATTGCTATTGACCTTAAAGAAGAAGACCAATTAGTCGGCGTTGCATTAACCGATGGCCAGTCTGACATTATGTTATTCAACTCAGGTGGTAAGGTCATTCGCTTCCCTGAAACGGATGTTCGCTCAATGGGCCGTGTGTCACGCGGTGTCCGTGGAATGCGCATGCCTGAAGGTCTAGGCATCATTTCATTGATTATTGCTAACCCAGAAGATGGCGCTATTTTAACGGCAACAGAATTTGGCTTTGGTAAGAGAACTAATTTAGAACAATATCGCGTTCAAGGTCGTGGTGGTAGCGGTATTATTTCAATTCAAACATCAGAACGTAATGGTAATGTAGTCGGTGCGGTTCAAGTACGTGAAGAACACCAAATCATGCTGATTACAGATGGTGGCACACTAGTGCGTACACGTGTGAATCAAGTGTCTATCGTCGGCCGTAATACACAAGGTGTTAAATTAATTAATCTGACTAAAAATGAAAAATTAGTTGGCCTAGAGCGTGTGCTTGAGGAAGAAGATGATTCTGAATTAGAGGGTGATAATTCAGAACATGATGATACAGCTACTACAACGGAAGAATAACATTTGAAATCGTATAATTTTAGTGCTGGACCAGCAATGCTGCCTAGTGATGTAATGAAAAAAGCACAGCACGAAATGCTAGACTGGCAGGGTTCATCTATGTCAGTAATGGAAATGAGTCACCGAGGAGTAGAATATACCTCGATTGCCAAACAAGCAGAAGCTGATTTACGTGAAGTAATGGCGATTCCTGATAATTATGCCGTATTATTTTTGAGCAGTGGTGCCTCAGCCCAATTTTCAATGATCCCAATGAACTTGCTTCGAGGGAAAAAGAAAGCTGATTATTTTAATACCGGTTCATGGTCAAGAAAGGCTATTGCCGAGGCAAAACGCTATTGTGAAGTAAATATTGTGAGTGATTCAACTGATAATAATTTCACCACAATTGCAGATAAAAGTACTTGGCAGTTTTCTGCTGATGCGGCTTATGTTCATTACACTGTAAATGAAACGATTCATGGGCTTGAGTTTGATGATATTCCTGACACAGGTGATATTCCACTAGTGGCTGATTTATCATCAACTATATTGTCGCGCCCAATCGATGTAAGCCGTTTTGGACTGATCTATGCGGGAGCACAGAAAAATATTGGTCCTGCAGGCTTATGTATTGTTATTGTTCGCCGGGATTTATTAGGTGATACTTTAGCGGGTACGCCTACTCTGTGTGACTATAAAGTTCAGGATGAAAGTGGTTCAATGCACAATACGCCAGCAACGTATAGTTGGTATTTATCTGGATTGGTGTTTGATTGGGTTAAGCAGTTAGGCGGTTTAACTGCAATGGCTGATATTAATAAGCGTAAAGCTGATAAGTTATATGCAGCGATTGATGCGAGTAGTTTTTATAATAACCCCGTTGATAAACGTTACCGTTCTTGGATGAATATACCTTTTACATTGACTGATAACAGTCTAGAAGCAGATTTTCTTGCCCAAGCAAAAGAGCATGGACTGTTAACATTAAAAGGCCATAAAGAAGTCGGTGGCATACGTGCAAGTATTTATAATGCGATGCCTGAAAAAGGTGTGGATGCATTGATTAATTTTATGGCTACATTTGAGCAAAAACACGGTTAATTACTGATGACTGAATATAATGCCTTACAAGTGATACGCCAACAAATTGATGCAACAGATCTAGAAATTCAGAACTTATTGAATAAACGCACGGCAATGGCTGAAGAAGTCGCCAAAATAAAAATAGCCAATGGTGATGATAGTGGCGATTTTTATCGTCCCGATCGCGAAGCAATGGTATTGCGTCAAGTAATGGACCGTAATGAAGGGCCTTTAGATGATACTGAAATGGCGCGCTTATTTCGTGAAATCATGTCAGCCTGTTTAGCAGCAGAAAAGCCATTAGAAGTAGCTTATTTAGGGCCAGAAGGATCCTTTACCCAAGCAGCTGCAGTAAAACAATTTGGTGGCTCGGTTAAGTTACAGGCACTGTCGACTATTGCTGAGGTATTTCATGCGGTTGAGTCTAATCATGCCAATTATGGTGTGGTGCCTGTAGAAAACTCTACCGAAGGCATGGTCTCGCATACATTAGATCGCTTTATTGATTCTGATTTAAAAATAAATGGTGAAGTCTCACTACGTATTCATCATTACTTATTAAGTAAATCAACAGATATAACTACCATTAAAACAGTCTATGCACATCCTCAAGCATTAGCTCAATGCCGACAATGGTTGAGCCAACATTTACCTCAGTGTGAATTGAAAGAAATGAGTAGTAATTCTGAAGCGGCTAAAAAAGTGGCCACAGAAGTAGATGCGGCAGCGATTGCTGCAAACCGTGCTGCAGAAATTTATGATTTATCCATACTCGCGAGTAATATTGAAGATGAATCGGATAATACAACACGTTTTATAGTGATTGGAGCAAAAGACGTCGGTTCGACAGGCAATGATAAAACAGCATTGTTAGTCTCTACTAAAAATAAGCCGGGTGCCTTGCAAGAATTATTAAAACCGTTAGCTGATAGTGGTATTAGTATGACTAGAATTGAGTCGAGACCTTCAGGAAAAGGTATATGGGAATATGTGTTTTTCATCGATATAGAAGGGCATAGCCAAGATAGTAAAGTAGAGGATGCTTTGAACTTATTGAAAAAAGAGTCGTCAATGTGTCGAGTGTTAGGTTCTTACCCTAAGGCGGTATTGTAATGAAATTAGTGTTAGCGAATCCTCGTGGCTTTTGTGCTGGAGTTGATCGTGCTATTGAAATTGTTGATCGCGCCTTAACATTATTTGGCGCTCCTATTTATGTGCGTCATGAAGTTGTTCACAACCGTTATGTGGTGGATGGTTTAAGAGAAAAAGGTGCTATCTTTATCGAAGAGCTAAGTGATGTACCTGACGATAGTACGCTAATTTTTAGTGCACATGGTGTGTCTAAAAAAGTACAAGCAGAAGGTAAATTACGCGGTTTGAAAGTATTTAATGCAACCTGCCCCTTAGTAACTAAAGTACATATGGAAGTGGCTCGCTATGAAAAGCAGGGTCGTGAATGTATTTTGATTGGTCATGAAGGTCATCCTGAAGTTGAAGGAACCATGGGGCAATATCAGTCAGAAGATGGTGGTATGTACTTGGTTGAAACACCTGAAGATGTAGTCAAATTGAAAGTGAAAAATCCTGATGAACTTTCTTTTGTTACTCAGACTACATTGTCAGTAGATGATGCTTCTATTGTGATTGATGCATTAAGAAAGCATTTTCCTAAAATAGAAGGACCACGCAAAGACGATATTTGTTATGCCACACAAAATCGTCAAGATGCGGTTAAAACGCTAGCAAGTCAGTGTGATATGTTATTGGTGGTAGGATCAAAAAATAGTTCTAACTCCAATCGCTTGCGAGAATTAGCTGAGAAATTAGATACCCCTGCGTATTTAATTGATTTTGCGGCAGACATTGATCCAGAATGGTTAAATGGAAAAGAAACTATCGGCTTAACAGCTGGCGCTTCGGCACCTGAGATTTTAGTACAGCAAGTGGTTGAAAGATTAAAGTCACTAGGCGTTACTGATACGAATGAAGTAGAGGGGAAGCGTGAATTGATGGAATTCTCTTTACCAAGAGAATTGAAAGTAGATATTACTAAATTATCTAAATAGCATGCCATTTACAGCCGTCTTTTTATGGACAGATATCCTTATATACCTACTATTAGTAGTTGGTTTTTTGGCTGTATTTTATATTCGAAAATATCCTCATTTACGTAAACCTTGGGCTTATGTATTTAAGCGTAAACGAGGTGTTATTTCTGTAAGCATATTACTCGTTTATATTGTGATTGGCAGCTTAGATTCTATTCACTTCCGTTTGGCCTTACCGGTAGATAAAGTAACAGGTAGCCAGCATTATTCTACTGAGGTACTGACTCTATTAGATCTGTCGATATTACCATTACGCGATCAGGTCGAGAAAACGTATTCATCTCCTTTTGCCACGACCTTATTTGTTAGGGAAATGCAGGTCTCTTCAACGGGGAAAACCGATTATATTTATCCCAAACTGCGTTATGCCGGCTCTCATTTAAACTCTGAACAAGAGAAAAAGTCAGATATTATCGCCACCCTTTTTCAATATATAACATATGCCGTAATGACCTGGTTGTTATTGATGGCGATGATATTTATGGCTTGGTCACTGACTAAAAAAATAAAAATAAGGCAGTTATTGAAACAGCTTTATGAGGGGGAATCAGACTACCCTTTAAAAACCTTATTTTCACTTATATTAGTAATATTAATAACCTTCTTTACCTGTCTGGGTTTAAGCATTGATTATCATATTTTAGGTACAGATAAAGTGGGCCAAGATGTCTTCTATCAAGCCCTAAAAAGTGTGCGTACAGGCCTTGTTATAGGATCGGTGACGACTTTAGTGATGTTGCCATTTGCCTTATTTCTAGGCATCACAGCGGGCTACTTTAAAGGCTGGATTGATGATGTTATTCAGTATATCTATACAACCTTAAACTCTATCCCGGGCGTATTACTTATTGCCGCAGCAGTTTTAATGATGCAAGTGTATATGGATAATCACCCAGATAGTTTTTCTACCATTGCTGAGCGCGCTGATGTACGCCTGCTATTTTTATGTATTATTTTAGGGCTGACCAGCTGGACGGGCTTATGTCGTATTTTACGTGGCGAGACGCTAAAATTACGAGAAGCTGATTATGTCCTGGCTGCACGATCGTTAGGAGTAGGTAATCTGACTATTCTTCATCGTCATATTTTACCTAATCTGATGCATATAGTGATGATCTCGGTTGTGCTTGATTTTAGTGGCTTAGTCTTAGCTGAAGCGGTGTTATCTTATATTGGTGTAGGTGTTGATCCCTCTATGATTAGTTGGGGTAATATGATTAATAGCGCCCGACTTGAAATGGCTAGGGAGCCTATTGTGTGGTGGTCATTAGCCGCTGCTTTTGTATCTATGTTTGTGCTTGTTTTAGCGGCTAATTTATTTGCTGATGTGGTCCGTGATGCATTTGATCCTAAAACAGATAAAGCTGCTGACGAATCACTAACTCATGCGAACGCATAAATAATGCAGCCATTATTAGAAATCACTGATTTAAAGGTAGATTTTAATGGCAGCTTAGCGGTTGATGGCGTTAACTTAACGATTAATCGAGGCGAAACCCTTGTTTTACTCGGCGAGTCTGGCAGTGGTAAATCTATTACTGCGATGAGTATTTTACGCATACTACCCACTGCGGCAAGAGTGACTTCTGGCAAAATACTATTAGATGGGCAAGATTTACTGCAGCAATCTGAACTGGAGATGTGTGAAGTCAGAGGGGCGAAAGTGGGAATTATTTTCCAAGAGCCACAGACATCGCTAAATCCAGTGATAAAAATAGGTGAACAAATTGCGGAATCACTGCGAAGACACAAAAAAATAACAGAAAAAGAAGTGCGAGCAGAAGTCATCGGCTTACTTGATGAGATTGGTATTGAATCAGCTGATAAACGCTATGATGATTATCCTCATCAATTTTCTGGCGGAATGAAGCAGCGAGTGATGATTGCCATGGCTTTAGCATGTGAGCCAGCACTACTTATTGCAGATGAACCTTCTACCGCATTAGATGTGACTACTCAAGTACAAGTATTAGAGCTGTTATTGAAGTTACAAAAACAGCGGGATATGGCGATTTTATTCATTACTCATGACTTGGGTGTGGCTGCAAAAATGGCTGATAATATCAGTGTGATGCTGGATGGGAAAATCATTGAACATGCTCCTCGGTCTCGGTTTTTTAAACAACAGCAACACCCTTATAGCCAACAATTATTTAAGGCATTCGCTGAACAAGGAAATGAGAAGAGTATTCCTTCTGCATCAATACCATCAGCAGACGATATCTTGCTAGAAGTGAAGAGTTTAAAGGTCTATTTCCCGATAAAAACAGGGTTATTAAAAAGAACTACCGGCCATGTTAAAGCAGTAAATGACATCTCATTTACATTAGAAAAAGGTAAAACAGCGGTTATTGTAGGCGAGTCAGGTAGTGGTAAAACAACGCTAGGAAAGGGTATTTTACAATTGTTACCGGTAACCGGAGGCCAAGTGTTATTTGAGGGTGTTGATTTAGTAAAATTGACAGCCTCTCAATTGAGAAAGAAAAGAACAGATATACAAGTTATTTTTCAAGATCCCTATTCTTCAATGAATCCTCGTATGTTGGTTGGTGATATTATTGCTGAGGGAATGTTGACTCAGGGGGATAAATCACTTGAACAGCGTCAACAACGTGTTGAAGAACTGTTGGTTCAAGTAGGACTTGAACAATCATCTAGACACCGTTACCCGCATGAATTTTCTGGTGGCCAACGGCAGAGAATCTGTATCGCACGCGCTTTGGCTATGGAACCCAAACTCATCATATGTGATGAGCCAACCAGTGCATTAGATAGCTTATTTCAAGCACAAATTTTAGCGCTATTGGCTGACTTACAAAAGAAGTTAGGCCTTAGCTATTTATTTATTACCCATAATTTAGCCCTTGTAGACTATATTGCTGATCACGTGATGGTGATGTATCAAGGAGAAATTGTTGAGCAAGGTAGTGCTAAACAAGTTCTTCATCATCCACAACATAGCTATACTCAGCGGCTTGTTTCAGCTGTACTTAAAATAGAGGAATAACCATGACTGACATCGACGCACAAACACAAATTGAATTAGAAGCCGCCGCGTTTCGTCGTTTAACTGCACATTTACAAGAGCGTACCGATGTGCAAAATATTGACTTGATGAATTTAGCAGGGTTTTGTCGTAATTGTTTATCTAAATGGTATGTAGCTGCCGCTGAAGATAAGGGCTTAGACGTTGATTATGACCAAGCTCGTGAACATGTATATGGCATGCCTTATAGTGACTGGAAGGATAAATATCAGCAAGGTCCTAAACGCTAAATAGTAGCACTTAGTCGGAAGAGTCTTGCTGACTAAGTGCACGTAATTTTTTAGCTAAATCATCAGTGTCAGTATTATCGTTTTCTCGAGGCCTAATGACAGAAATAGTAGAGATAGTGCTGCGAATTTGTTGTAGATAGTTACGGCAGCATTTACACCAGACAAGATGAAAGAACAGGCCTAGACGTTTACTTAACGGTAGATTACCTTCAATGTAGTTACTTGCTTCTTCTGCAATGTCTTTACATTCACTCATTTTATTCGGCGTCCTGAAATTTTTCTATACATTGGTGTAGTGTGGTACGTGCTCTATGGAGTAGTACTCGTGCATTAGACGCAGAGATGTCTAAAATGTTACAAACTTCATCCATTTTTATGCCTTCCATATCGTACATAGTCAATGCGGCACGTTGCAGGGAAGGTAGTTGCTGGAAGCTTGTTTCTATTACTGCTTGTAATTGGTCATTGGCTAATAAATCTTCGGGGGTCGTTTCATCCCAGGTTAATACGTCATCAAAGCGGTGGCCGGTATTATCAAACTTATCTGCGGAGACAGATTCCCATCCTTGATCAAGAGAGACGCTTCTATTTTCTCTACGCACACGGCTTTTAGCACCATTACTGACAATGTGTAGTAACCATGTTTTTAATTTTGAGCGACCTTCAAATTTAGGCAGTGCTTTAATTGCTGATATCCAAGCATCTTGTACCACTTCATCTGCAAATGCTTCGCCCACAATGGCGCGAGACACAGACAGCATCAAATTATGATATTCATTAACAATAAATTCAAAAGCAGATTGATCGCCATTAATAAGCTTGGATATCAATTCTTTTTCGTCTTTTGAGGTTAATTTACTATTTTTTTTCATTTAATTTGTAACAAACTAGATTGATGTCCGTCTACCTTAGCAAGCTGAGTCATGATTGACTGCTTGAGCTAGTTTTACATTATTTTATAAATTATAGGAAATTATTATGTCTACTACTAAGAAAACAACAATTGCATTAGCGGCAACTGCAGTATTAACAGCAGGTATTGCATTATCACCAACGTTAGCAAGTGCTGAAACAGCTAACCCGTTTGGTTCTACACAATTGTCTAGTGGTTATATGCAGCTGGCAGAAGGAACATGTGGCGGCGACATGAAAAATAAAGAAGCTAAGTGTGGCAGCGACATGAAGACTAAAGAAGCGAAATGCGGTAGCGACATGAAAGGTGAACATGAAGCGAAATGCGGCAGCGATATGAAAGCTAAGCATGAAGGTAAATGCGGCAGTGATATGAAAGATAAAGCCGACAAAATGAAAGAAGGCAAATGTGGTGAAGCAAAATGTGGTAGCGACATGAAAGACAAAGCCGACAAAATGAAAGAAGGTAAATGTGGTGAAGCAAAATGTGGTGCTGATAAAAAATAAGCGCTTACAACAACTGTTTTAATAACTCAGCTTAAAAGAATGTTGGTCATCGTATATAAGGATATGACGTTGGCCGATGTTCTCTGAGGGTTAAAATGATGGAGTACAAGTTAAATAGGGGATTTATATCCCCTTTTTTATAAGTAAAATATTAAGGGGATGATTATGACTCTATTATGCAAAGTAGCAAATACATTTCAGACTGGTTTAAATAAAACGCGAGCATTAGATTTTCTTGCTCCATTGGCTCTGCGAATTTATCTTGCACCCATATTCTGGATGGCTGCTAATAATAAATGGAATCCCTTTGATACAGAAAGTAGTTTAGAAGGCACAATTCAATGGTTTGAAAATAGCTTAGGTTTACCTTTCCCCGAGTTAATGGCTTATCTAGCATGGGGCGCCGAATATTTTGGTGCAATATTATTAGTACTAGGTTTAGCTGTTCGCTGGATATCAATTCCTTTGATGRCTACTATGGTGGTTGCAGCATTAACCGTACATCTTGATAACGGCTGGCTGGCAATTGCTGAACCAACAGCACAATTGGAAGCGGCCCGTTCACTTTTACAAGCCCATGGTAATTATGACTGGCTAACGCAGCATGGCAGTTTCGTGATTTTAAATAATGGTATTGAGTTTGCGACAACTTATTTCATTATGTTGTTAGCACTCTTTTTTATCGGTGCAGGAAAGTTTTTGAGCGCTGATTACTGGATTGCTAAAAAATATACCAATTGCTAAGGAGTTGAGTAATGTTAATTAAAAAAACAACAGCTAATGAAATTACTTCGAGTGAAATAACAGACCATAAAGTGTATGTTAATCGCCGGCAGTTTTTAAATAGTACAGCAATGGGTGTGACGGCAAGTTTACTTCCCTTGTCACTGTCAGCAGCAGATAACACGCCAAAACCGACATTCCTAGATCTACAAAAAAGTACGTTATCAACGGATGATAAGCTAACGTCATATAAAGATGTCACTAGCTATAATAATTTTTATGAATTCAGCACTGACAAATATGCTCCGGCATTATTAGCAAGCAACTTTCCTGATAAATCTAAACCTTGGCGGGTAACGATTGAAGGCGAGTGTGATAAACCCGGTGAATATGATTACGATGATTTAATTCGACCTTTTACATTAGAAGAACGTATTTATCGTTTCCGCTGTGTAGAAGGCTGGTCAATGGTGATCCCATGGGTTGGCTTTCCTCTGGCTGATTTAATTAAACGTGCTCAACCTAATTCACGTGCTAAATTTGTTGAATTTACAACGTTATATGATCCTGAACAAATGCCCGGACAAAGTCGAAAAGTACTTGATTGGCCTTATACGGAAGGACTTCGTATTGATGAAGCGATGAATCCATTAACGCTATTATCAGTTGGTTTATATGGGCAAGAGTTATTGGGACAAAATGGCGCACCTATACGTTTAGTCGTACCTTGGAAATATGGTTTTAAAAGCATTAAATCAATTGTTAAAATTCGCTTCGTAGAATCAATGCCAAACTCAGCATGGATGAAAGCAGGCCCAAGGGAGTATGGCTTTTATTCTAATGTTAACCCTGAGGTAGACCATCCTCGTTGGAGCCAAGGCCGAGAACGACGAATTGGTGAGTTCCTAAAACGAAAAACACAGATGTTCAATGGCTACGGTGAAGAGGTAGCTCATTTATATTCAGCTATGGATTTAACCAAGCACTTCTAATCGCGATGTCTATATTAAAAGTTATTTTATTTATCGCTAGTTTGTTACCAGCAGCGTGGCTAACATTTGCTTTATTCACCGATCAATTAGGCGCGAACCCTATTGAAGTGATCACACGTGATACTGGTCTATGGGCATTACGATTTTTATGGCTAACCTTATTAATTACCCCATTACAGTGGCTAACTTCGTGGAATAAAATAGTAATGTTACGGCGAATGTTAGGTCTTTATGTATTCTTCTATGCATTTTTACATATGTTATTGTATTTATGGCTAGATCAATTTTTTGATATACAAGAAATAATTAAAGATATTATTAAGCGCCCCTTTATTACAATTGGTTTTTTCACCTTTGCTGCGCTTATTCCTTTAGCGGTGACATCGAATAAGGCGATGATTAAACGGCTTGGAGGAAAACGATGGAAAAAGCTACATCGTTTGACTTATTTTATAGCAGTGGCTAGCTCAATCCATTTTTATATGTTGGTTAAACAAGACAAGGTAGAACCCTTGGTTTATATAGGGATACTGCTGTTCTTATTTGCGATACGAGTGTATAAACAGCGGCGGAAGTCCAAACAGGTCAAGCCGGATAGATTTCTTGCTAAAGCCGCCCTAGAATAAATTAAAAACTGTTACAATACCTCGTTGTTTATGACGTTACGTTTTATATGAAGGTATTTATGACTGATTTTGTTGATAACGATCCACAAGAAACTCAAGAATGGTTGGATGCTTTAGAATCCATGATCGCAGTAGAAGGCGATGGCAAAGCGCACCATGTGTTAGAAAAGCTTATTGACTTAGCACGACGTTCTGGTGTCAACCTTCCTTATAGTTCAAATACAGCCTATGTGAATACGATTCCTGTTGATCAACAAGAACGAATTACAGGCAATCAAGATATCGAGCATAAAATTCGCTCATACATTCGTTGGAATGCCGTTGCAATGGTAGTGAAAGCCAACCTTAAGCCGGGCGCTGTAGGTGGTCATATTGCAAGCTTTGCATCTTCAGCGACATTATATGATGTAGGTTTTAACCATTTTTTCAAAGGTGACAATAATGGTAATGGCGCCGATATGGTGTTTTTCCAAGGTCATATTTCACCGGGTATCTATGCGCGTTCATTCCTTGAAGGTCGTTTAACCGAAGCACAATTAGATAACTTCCGTTTTGAAGCGAATGGCGAAGGTTTATCATCATATCCTCATCCTTGGTTAATGCCTGACTATTGGCAGTTCCCAACAGTTTCTATGGGCTTAGGTCCTATTCTTGCGATCTATCAAGCACGATTCATGAAGTATATGGAACATCGTGAAATCAAAGAAACAGCCGGTCGTAATGTCTGGGCTTATTTGGGTGATGGCGAGATGGATGAGCCAGAATCTTTAGGTGCGATTACCTTAGCTGGCCGTGAAAAATTAGATAACTTAAACTTTGTTATCAATTGTAATTTACAGCGCTTAGATGGCCCGGTACGGGGTAACGGTAAAATAATTCAAGAACTTGAAGCTATATTTCGTGGTGCTGGCTGGAATGTTATCAAAGTTATCTGGGGGTCTGAGTGGGATCAGCTATTAGCTAAAGATAAAAATGGTTTACTGCTTAAACGAATGGAAGAAGTCGTTGATGGTGAGTACCAAAATTACAAATCAAAAGATGGTGCATTTGTACGTAAACATTTCTTCGGTAAATATCCTGAACTATTAGATATGGTTTCAGATATGACCGATGAAGATATTTGGAAGTTAAGCCGAGGTGGACATGATCCTCGTAAAGTCTATGCTGCTTATAAACAAGCTACTGACCATAAAGGTCAACCTACTGTTATTTTAGCTAAAACAGTTAAAGGTTACGGCATGGGTGAAGCAGGCGAAGCTCAAAATACCACTCACTCACAGAAAAGCTTGGGTGTGGAGCAAATGAAAGTGTTCCGTGACCGCTTTAATATTCCTGTGACGGATGACCAAATTGAAGATATTCCTTACCTTAGCTTTGATAAAGACAGTGAAGAGCAGAAGTATCTATTGGCGCGCCGTGAAGAGTTAGGTGGTTTCTTACCGAAACGTAACCATGATGCGCCAGCATTAAAAACACCAGACTTGTCTATTTTTAGTGCACTATTGAAATCAACCGGTGATAGAGAAATCTCTACCACCATGGCATTTGTTCGAATTCTAACTGCATTGATTCGAGATAAAACGATAGGTCAAAATATTGTACCTATCGTACCAGATGAAGCGCGTACATTTGGTATGGAAGGATTATTCCGTTCATTTGGTATTTACTCTTCATCTGGCCAACTTTACGAACCAGAAGATTCAGGTAAAGTAATGTGGTACCGAGAAGATGAAAAGGGCCAGATTTTACAAGAAGGTATCAATGAAGCCGGTGCCATGGCCGAGTGGATTTCAGCTTCTACTGCATACTCAAATTACAATGTAAATATGGTGCCTTTCTATATTTATTACTCTATGTTTGGTTTCCAACGTATTGGTGATTTGGCTTGGCTTGCAGGTGATATTCAAGCGAAAGGCTTCTTATTAGGTGCGACAGCCGGACGTACATCACTGAATGGTGAAGGCTTGCAACATCAAGATGGTCATAGCTTAATTCAAGCAGGTACGATTCCAAACTGTATCAGTTACGATCCTACTTATGCTTATGAGATGGCCGTGATTATTCATGATGGTTTCCGTCGCATGTATGAAGACCAAGAAAGCGTGTTCTATTACATTACCGCGATGAATGAAAACTACACGCATCCTGAAATGCCAAAAGGTGTTGAAGATGGCATTATCAAAGGCATGTACCAACTTAAACCAGCAGGTAAGCATAAGCTTAAAGCGCAGTTATTAGGAAGTGGTACTATTTTGCGTGAAGTGGAAGCCGCAGCTGAACTATTAGAAAATGATTGGAAGGTCTCTTCTACAGTTTGGAGTGCAACCAGTATTAATGAGTTGACTAGAGATGGTCATGAAATTGATAGGCTTAATCGTTTAAACCCTGAAGCTAAGAAAAAACAAAGCTATGTGTCTGAATGCCTAAATAGCCAAGAGGGTGTAGTGATTGCCGCAACAGATTATATGCGTCTTTATGCTGAACAGATTCGTCCTTGGATTAAGTCTTCTTATACCGTCTTGGGTACCGATGGTTTTGGTCGTTCAGATACTCGTGAAAAATTACGTAGTTTCTTTGAAGTAGATCGTTTCCATATTGTAGTGGCAACATTGAATACCCTTGCTGATGAAGGCCAAATTAGTCATAAAGTAGTGGCTGATGCGATTAAAAAATACAATATCAACACTGATGCAGTGAACCCAACTAAGGCATAAGCAATGGCAAATTTAATAGAGTTAATAGTTCCGGATATTGGTGATTTTGATGAAGTTGAAGTCATTGAAGTATTGGTTTCTGTTGGAGATTCAGTCGAAGAAAATCAAGACATTATCACTTTAGAGTCAGATAAGGCGGCAATGGAAATACCCGCATCAAGTGCAGGTGTTATTACCGAAGTTAAAATTGCTGTTGGGCAGAAAGTGAAACAAGGCTCAGTGATTGCGATAGTTGAAGCTGCCAGTGCTGATGTTACCCCTGAGAAAGAGGCCGAGCCAGCACCTGCTGCAAAAGCTGCTCCTGTTGTAGCGCCAGCACCTGTAGTTGAAGCTGCACCTGCTCCATTGGTTGAAAGTGTACCTTTTGCGCCTGACAATAAAGCAGGAGTTAAAGCCGCTCATGCATCACCGTCAGTACGTCAGTTTGCACGTGAATTAGGCGTAACCTTGAGTTTGGTAGGGGGTAGCGGCGATAAAGGTCGTATTACTAAACAAGATGTACAGAACTTTGTTAAGAAAAAAGTGAATGCACCTGCTACAAGCGCCACTTCTGGATCGGGTATTCCACCTGTTCCTGTAGGCAACTATAAGAAGTTTGGTGAAGTAGAAAGTGTTGAATTATCTCGAATCAAGAAAATATCAGGTAAGCATCTACACGCATGTTGGTTAAATATTCCACATGTCACCCAGTTTGATGAAGCAGATATTACTGAATTAGAAAAATTCAGAAAAGATAATAAAGATTTAGCCGCGAAACAAGGTGTAAACCTTACTCCGCTTGTTTTCATTATGAAAGCAGTGGTGGCGAGTTTGAAATTATTCCCTGATTTGAATGCCTCTTTAAGCGAAGACAAAGAAAACTTAATCGTTAAGCAGTATTACAATATTGGGGTTGCAGTTGATACGCCTAATGGCCTAATGGTACCGGTTATCAAAGATGTTGATAAAAAAGGTTTCTTAGCATTAGCCGGTGAGCTAGGCGAGATTAGTGCAAGAGCCAGAGACGGTGCATTAACGGCTAAAGACCTTCAAGGTGGCACTTTCTCAATATCAAGCTTAGGCGGTATTGGGGGGAGTTTCTTTACGCCTATTGTTAACGCACCTGAAGTGGCTATTTTAGGTGTGGGTCGTCATAAAATGCAGCCTGTTTGGAATGGCAGTGAGTTTATGCCTAGATTGATGTTGCCATTATCTGTGTCTTACGATCATCGTGTGGTGGATGGAGCAATGGGCGCCCGTTTTACAACACATTTGAATCAGATGTTATCTGATATTAGAAAGGTTTTATTATGAGCGTGATTGAAATAACCGTACCTGATATTGGTGACTTTGATGCTGTAGAGATTATTGAGGTACTAGTTAATGTCGGTGATGAGTTAAGCGTTAATCAAGATGTGATTACGCTTGAGTCAGATAAAGCGGCAATGGAAATTCCTACTAATGTGGCCGGCACCGTAGTCAGTGTTAATGTAGCTGTTGGCGATAAAGTTACTGAAGGTAGTGTTATTTTAAGCTTGGAAACTGCGACTGAAGAAAAAACTGTTGAAGTTGTTGCCGATACGCCTAAACAAGAAGCTGCAAAGGCTGTTGATAACGAAGCTGTTATAACGGCAACAGGTGATGCTGATCTTCATACTGAACTGTTAGTATTAGGTTCTGGCCCAGGTGGTTATACGGCGGCATTTAGAGCCGCTGACTTAGGTCGAAAAGTAGTGATGATTGAACGCCACGCCAAAATTGGTGGTGTGTGTTTGAACGTAGGCTGTATTCCTTCTAAAGCGTTACTACATACCGCACAAGTTATTAATGAAGCGGCAAGCATGGCTGATCATGGTGTTACCTTTGCTAAACCTGACGTTGATATCCGTAAAATCGAAGGCTGGAAAAATGGCATCGTAGATCAGTTAACGGGCGGCCTAAAAGCATTAGCAAAACAGCGTAAAGTTGAAATTATTCAAGGTGAAGCTCGTTTTGCAAGTACCAATAGCATGCTTGTAAGCACACCGGATGGTGATAAAACGATTTCATTTGATAAATGTATTATTGCTGCGGGTTCTCGAGTTAGCAAAGTGCCGGTATTCCCTAATGATGATCCTCGCATGATGGATTCTACCGATGCACTTGATTTAGTGGATGTTCCTGAAACATTATTAGTTATTGGTGGCGGTATTATTGGTCTTGAAATGGCCACGGTTTATCATGCTTTAGGTTCGAAAATCACTGTGGTTGAAATGCAAAGCAATTTAATTCCTGGTGCAGATAAAGATATTGTTAAGCCTTTATTGAAAAAAGTTCAGAGTGAATATGAGGCTATTTACCTTAATACCCGTGTAGCGAAAATTGAGCCTAAAGAAGCTGGATTAGAAGTGACTTTTGAAGGTAAAGATGTACCTGACACAGTTATCTATGACAAAATTTTAGTGGCCGTGGGTAGAACGCCTAATGGTAAATTAATTAATGCTGAAGTTGCGGGCGTGAACGTTGATGACCATGGCTTTATTAATGTAAACGCTCAAATGCAAACCAATGTAGCGCATATTTATGCGATTGGTGATGTTGTTGGCCAACCTATGTTGGCACATAAAGCCGTACATGAAGCGAAAGTAGCTGCAGAAGTTATTTCAGGTATTAAATCAGCCTTTGATCCTATGACTATTCCTTCAGTTGCTTATACCGATCCAGAAATTGCTTGGATGGGTATGACCGAAACAGAAGCCAAAGCACAGAAAGTAGACTATGTTAAAGGTGCATTTCCTTGGGCTGCAAGTGGCCGTAGCTTGAGTATTGGTAGAAATGAAGGCCTTACTAAAGCATTATTTGACAAAGAAACAGGTCGAATTATTGGTGCTGGTATCGTAGGTACAAATGCAGGTGAACTTATTGCTGAAGCTGTACTTGCTTTAGAAATGGGTGCGGATGCTGAAGATATTGGTTTAACCATTCATCCTCATCCTACCTTATCTGAAACACTCGGTTTTGCAGCTGAAATGGCAGAAGGTAGTATTACTGATTTGTTACCGCCACGTAAAACATTACATTCAAAATAGACTGCGTACTTTATGGCTGATGAGAATATGCCACTGCGGCCGCCGCTAAAATGGGCTGGCGGTAAGCGGTGGCTGATTCCAAAACTGGAAAAGATTTGGAAACCCCATGCTAAAAGGCGTTTAGTGGAACCTTTTTGTGGCGGCCTATCTGTTGCGCTAGGGCTGCAAGTTGAAAATGCATTATTAAATGATGTGAATTCAGCAGTGATTAATTTTTATCAGCACCTACAACAAGGCTTAAAACTTGATATTGATTTAGATAATGAAGAAGCTGCGTATTATCAACATCGTCGAGAGTTTAACCGCTTGAACCTTGCCGGTGGATCAGAACATACTGTTGCTCAATTATTCTATTATCTTAATAGAACAGGTTATAACGGCTTATGTCGCTTTAATCAATCGGGTGGTTACAATGTACCCTTTGGTCGCTATAAAAAAATAAATTATCAAACTGATTTCACTCATTATCAGCCTGTTTTATCTGCTTGGGAGTTTAGCTGCCAAGATTTTTCTAAGTTAGCCTTAGATGATGATGACTTTATTTATGCTGATCCTCCCTATGATGTACCTTTCCACCAATACTCCCCAAAGGGATTTGTTTGGCAGGACCAAGTACGTTTAACAGAGTGGTTAGTTGAGCACAAAGGCCCGGTTGTATTATCAAATCAAGCAACAGATAAGATAATAGACTTGTATAAAAAAATGGGCTTTAAATTGGCCTATTTAGATGCACCTAGACGGATTAGTTGTAAAGTAAGTGGCCGAAAGCCCGTTAAAGAGGTTATAGCGACACGCGGTATTTGATATACTCTTAACCTAAGAACTCTATAAAACACTGTTTCACAGGAAAAATTAATGTCTAAGATCAATAAAGTCGTACTCGCTTATTCTGGCGGGCTTGATACCTCAATTATTTTAAAATGGTTACAAGATGAATATGATTGTGAGGTCATTACATTTACTGCCGATCTTGGTCAAGGCGAAGAAGTAGAGCCTGCACGAGCCAAAGCAAAAGCAATGGGTATTAAAGATATTTATATCGAAGACCTACGTGAAGAATTTGCCAAAAATTACATCTTCCCTATGTTTCGTGCCAATACGATCTATGAAGGTGAATATTTACTGGGTACGTCAATTGCACGACCACTTATTGCTAAACGTTTAGTTGAAATCGCTGCAGAAGTCGGTGCAGAAGCTATTTCTCATGGCGCAACGGGTAAAGGTAATGACCAAGTTCGTTTTGAATTAGGTGCTTATGCATTAAGCCCTGACATTCAGGTTATCGCGCCTTGGCGTGAATGGGACTTAAGTTCGCGTCAATCATTATTAGATTATGCTGAAAAACATGGTATCCCTGTTGAAATGAAACGAGGTAAAAAGTCACCGTATTCTATGGATGCTAATTTACTGCATATTTCTTATGAAGGCGATATGTTGGAAGATCCGTGGACAGAGCCAGAAGAATCTATGTGGCGTTGGACGGTATCACCTGAAAATGCACCAGATGAAGCGACATACCTTGAATTAAGCTATGAAAAAGGCGATATTATTGCCATTGACGGTAAGGCAATGTCTGCTGCTACAGTGATGGAATATTTAAATAAAGTCGGTGGTGAAAATGGTATTGGCCGTCTTGATATCGTTGAAAACCGTTATGTAGGAATGAAAGCAAGGGGCTGTTATGAAACACCAGCTGGTACCATTATGCTTCCTGCACATCGTGCGATTGAGTCTATTACTGTTGATCGTGAGGCTGCTCATTTGAAAGATGAATTTATGCCTCGTTATGCCAGTTTGATTTATAACGGCTACTGGTGGTCACCAGAGCGTGAAATGTTACAGGCAATGATAGATAAGTCTCAGCAGCATGTGAACGGAAAGGTTAGAGTTAAGCTTTATAAAGGTAATGTTACTGTCGTTGGACGTGAGTCGGAAACAGACAGCTTATTTGATGAAGCAATTGCTACTTTTGAAGATGATGATGGTGCATATAATCAACAAGATGCAGAAGGCTTCATCAAGTTAAACGCATTAAGATTAAGAATTGCTAGTAAAAGAAAGTAAGTGGTGTGATTTCTTATTTTTAACAAGGAATGAAAAGAATGGAACATAGTGAATATCAAGACCAAGCAGCGGAGTATATGCGGCTAGCGATACCATTAATGAAAAAATATGCTGTTGCAATGACACCTGCAAATTACACTGTTTGGTATGAATATGTTTCAGGAACAAATAGTGCCCTGCGAAAAGAAATAGATGACCATATTAAAAAAGAGGGTGAGGTAACTGAGAAGAAAAACACCTCCCTGTATGAGCAGTTTTTTGATAAAGATAAACGCCAGTCGCTTGTATTAGAAATGCGGGAGAATCTGAAGCGGATTCTAGGTGAAGTACTGGGCTTTGTGAAAAAAGGTGCTACAGATTCAAAAGATGCATCGTCACATTTATCTGAAATGATAAATAAATTACACTCTGATATGTCACCTGAACAGGTTAATAGAGTCATTGAAGAAGTACTCGAAGAAGCTCGACTTGCTATGTCGAGTAGTGAATTACTATCTGAACGACTTACTTCTACGATGGTAGAAATGCAAGAGATGAAACGGGATCTTGATGAAGCTAAACGGGAAGCAAGGACAGATACCTTAACGCGCCTAGCTAACCGAAAAGCATTTGATCTGGTATTAGATAAGGCCACAACAGATGCTGATTCGACTGGCATTGAAGTGTCCATTATTTTTGGTGATTTAGATTTTTTCAAAAAAATAAATGATCAGCATGGCCATTTGGTAGGAGATCAAGTATTAAAAGTGGTCGCCAATAGCTTAAAAGGTGCAGTGAAAGGGCGAGATTTGGTGGCCCGTTATGGCGGTGAAGAGTTTGCGATTATTTTACTTAACACGAGTCTATTGAATGCAAAAAGAGTGGCTGAAAATATTCGCGTTGAAATTGCATCAAAACGAATCCAGAGGCGAGATACCCGCGAATCATTAGGTGATATCACCATGWCATTTGGTGTCGCGCAATACTTTGCTTCTGAAGGACCTGAGAGCTTTATGCAGCGCGTAGATAGAGCGCTGTATATGTCTAAGAGAAACGGGAGAAATACTATTTCAGAAGCTTTTCCTCCCGTTATTTTAGATGGGCAATAGTCAATTATAAATAGAACAAACTCATATCGTGAAAATAAGGCTGGATTTCAGCTTTTGACATGAAAAAAAAGAGCTGTATAATTGCGCATTCGAAATATCTTACTTACCTTTATTGAGTAACTACAGATATTGAACTACATAAAAAAGCACCTATAGGTGCTTTTTTGGTTTTTATGGCCCTTTGTATCGGCCACAGCCAAGGATAAAATAGACATGATTTCAATTACTCTTCCCGACGGTAGTCAACGCCAATTTGAACAGGCCGTTTCTATCTTTGATATTGCCAATGACATAGGTGCCGGTTTAGCACGTGCAGCTGTAGCGGGTAAGATTAATGGTCAATTAGTCGATACCTGTCATATGGTAGAACAGGACGCTGAAATTGCCATTATCACCTCACGCGATGAAGAAGGTGTTGAAATTATTCGTCATTCAACTGCTCATTTATTAGGCCACGCGATAAAACAGCTATATCCCGATACTAAAATGGTGATTGGTCCAGTTATAGAAAATGGCTTTTACTACGATGTTGACAGTGAGCACCGTTTTACTCCAGAAGATTTAACCGCAATAGAAAAGCGAATGGCTGAGTTAGCCAAAACAGGCTATGAGGTTGTTAAAAAGATAACGGCTAAAGCGGATGCTAGAGCGTTATTTGAATCTCGTGGTGAAGAATATAAAGTACGCCTGCTTGATGATATGTCTGATGATATAACTGAAGTCGGTCTATATCACCACGAAGAATATCTTGATATGTGTCGTGGTCCTCACGTACCTATGATGGGGTTTTGTAAAGCATTTAAACTTACCAAGTTAGCCGGTGCGTATTGGCGTGGTGATGCGAAAAATGAAATGCTACAACGAATTTACGGTACTGCTTGGGCTGATAAAAAAGCATTAAAGGCGTATTTGACTCGTATAGAAGAAGCTGAAAAACGCGATCATCGTAAAATTGCTAAAAATCTTGATCTATTCCATTTGCAAGAAGAAGCGCCAGGAATGATTTTTTGGCATGATAATGGGTGGCGAATTTATCAAGTAGTCGAAAATTATATTCGCGATGTATTGAAAAAAAATGACTATCAAGAAGTTAGAACGCCACAAGTAGTCGATCGCTCATTATGGGAAAAGTCAGGTCATTGGGATAAATTTGGCGATATGATCTTTACCACAGAGACTGATCATAGAGACTATGCCATTAAACCAATGAATTGCCCGTGCCATGTGCAAATTTATAATCAAGGTTTAAAAAGCTACCGTGATTTGCCGCTGAGAATGGCTGAGTTCGGTTCTTGTCATCGTAATGAGCCATCAGGAACCTTGCATGGTTTGATGCGCTTACGCGGCTTTACACAGGATGATGCACACATCTTCTGTACCGAAGATCAAATTCAATCAGAAGTGTCTGCTTTTATGGATTTGTTGAAAGACGTTTATGCTGATTTTGGTTTCAATGAAATCATCGTGAAGTTATCAACACGCCCTGAAAATAGAGTCGGCAGTGATGATGTTTGGGATAAAGCTGAGAATGCCTTAGAGCAAGCTTTAAACGATAAAGGCATCGAGTGGGAATTACAACCGGGTGAAGGTGCTTTTTACGGCCCTAAAATTGAGTTTTCTTTGAAAGATTGTTTAGAGCGTGTTTGGCAATGCGGCACGATTCAAGTGGATTTCTCTATGCCGGGTCGTTTAAATGCCGCATATGTTGCCGATGATGGTAGTAAACAAGTTCCCGTCATGTTGCATCGCGCTATTTTAGGATCACTAGAGCGTTTTATTGGGATTTTGATCGAGGAACATGCTGGATCGTTCCCGACATGGTTAGCTCCCCGCCAAGTAGTGGTTATGGGAATAAGCCAAAATCAGTCTGAATACGCCAGTAAAATTGCAAAAGATTTGCAAAATAAAGGCTTTAGAGCAGATATAGACTTGAGAAATGAGAAGATAGGCTTTAAAATACGTGAACATACATTGCGCCGAGTGCCTTATCTGATTGTAGTTGGGGAGCGTGAAGCGCAAAATAACGCCGTGGCAGTACGGACTCGCAAGGGTGAAGACTTAGGTGTAATGACACTTGAAGACTTTGTTTTGACCTTGGAGAAGGACGTGGCTAGTCGCGGTCGAATTGTTTTAGAGGATTAGAAATATCGCTACTGATGATAAAAAGCTGAATAGAGAGATTACAGCTAGAGAAGTACGCCTAACTGGCGCTGATGGAGAGCAACTAGGAATTGTTTCATTAGCTAAAGCAATGGCATTATCCGAAGAAGTGGAACTAGATTTGGTGGAGATTTCTGCGCAAGCAAAACCACCAGTGTGTCGCATAATGGATTACGGCAAGTATGTGTTTGAAGCTAATAAGCAAAAGCAAATTGCTAAGAAAAAGCAAAAACAGATACAGGTAAAAGAGATCAAATTTAGACCAGGGACAGAAGAAGGGGATTACCAGGTAAAACTACGCAACCTGACACGTTTCCTTGAAGAGGGTAATAAAACCAAAGTTAGTYTTCGCTTTCGCGGACGTGAAATGGCTCACCAAGATTTAGGATTGAAGTTACTTGAAAGAGTAGCGAAAGATCTTTCTGAATTGTCAGTTATTGAACAACGTCCAAAGAAAGAAGGACGCCAAATGATTATGGTTTTAGCACCGAGTAAAAAATAATATTAATTTAAATTACGAATGCGGAGTTCGAAATGCCAAAATTGAAAACACACCGAGGTGCTGCAAAGCGCTTTAGAAAAACAGGTAGTGGTAAATTTAAACGCTCACAAGCGTTTACAAGTCATATCCTTACTAAGAAGAGCACTAAGCGGAAACGCCAATTGCGTTCAACTTTGATCGTTTGTAAAGCCGATCATAGGTCTGTTCGTAAAATGTTGCCTAATCACTAATTAAGGAGTTACCCAATGCCAAGAGTTAAACGYGGTGTAGTCGCTCATGCGAGACACAAAAAAGTTATCAAGCAGGCCAAAGGTTACAGTGGCCGTCGCAAGAATGTTTACCGTGTTGCTGTACAAGCAGTAACTAAAGCGGGTCAATATGCTTACCGAGATCGTCGTCAGAAAAAACGTACATTCCGTACTTTATGGATTGCACGTATCAATGCTGGTGCACGTGAATGTGGTCTGTCATACAGCCGCTTGATTGATGGTTTGAAAAAAGCATCGATTGAAATCGATCGTAAAGTGCTTGCTGATATTGCAATGCACGATTCAGCTGCATTTGCGGTTATTGCTGAAAAAGCAAAAGCTGCATTAGCTTAATCGAAGCTGGATAAATGTTAACTTCCTTATTAAGGAAATTAACATTATGTTGATTAAAGAAAAGGGCCGTTTTATACGGCCCTTTTTTATTTCTGATGAATTTGTTAGGTGGATTTAAAGTATGGCTGAGCTAGACTCACAATTACAGGCACTCAATGAGATTGTTGCGCTTGCAAAAGAAGCGATTGCAAATGCTGAGAAAAATGCCGAATTAGATACTGTTCGAGTAGAGTATTTAGGTAAAAAAGGAAAGATTACTGCTTACCTGAAACAATTGGGTAATGTCAGTGTTGAGCAGCGCCCAGTGATCGGTAAATCAGTAAACCTAGCTAAGCAAGAAGTAGTAGGCTTAGTTGAGACTCGTGCGACATTATTAGCTGAACTAGCAATGAATGCCGCGCTTGAGGCTGAAAAGATCGATGTGTCATTACCGGGTAGAGGTGAACACGTTGGTGGATTACACCCAGTAACACGTACCTTACAGCGTGTTGAACAGTACTTTCAATCCATTGGTTTTCAGATTTCTGAAGGACCTGAAATTGAAGATAGTACTCATAACTTTACCGCATTAAATATTCCTGAGCATCATCCTGCTAGAGCGATGCATGATACGTTTTATTTTAATGCCGAAACTTTGTTAAGAACACATACCTCACCAGTACAAATTCGCGTAATGGAACAAGGTAAACCTCCCTTTAGAATTATTGCGCCAGGTCGAGTTTACCGATGTGATTCAGATGTAACCCATACGCCTATGTTTCATCAGGTTGAAGGTTTGATGGTGGATGAAAACGTTAGTTTTACTGATTTAAAAGGTATCTTGGCTGATTTCCTCCGTGCTTTTTTTGAAAAAGACTTGAATGTACGCTTTAGACCATCGTATTTCCCTTTCACTGAGCCTTCAGCTGAAGCGGATATTGAATGTGTCATGTGTGATGGTGATGGCTGTCGCATCTGTAGCCATACTGGCTGGATTGAAATACTAGGTTGCGGCATGGTACATCCGAATGTATTTGAGCACGTTAAAATAGATAGCGAACAATACCTTGGACTTGCTTTTGGTATTGGTATTGAACGACTTGCAATGTTGCGTTACGGCGTGAACGATTTGCGTCTTTTCTTTGAGAACGATTTACGCTTCTTACGTCAGTTCAATTAAGTCGAGATTACATAATGAAATTTAGTGAAAAATGGTTACGTGAGTGGGTTAACCCAGAGATTGACAGCGCGACTTTATCTGAAAAACTAACTCAAGCTGGTTTAGAAGTTGATGCGATTGAAGCGGTTGCAGGTGAGTTTAGTGGTGTTGTAGTGGGACAAGTCGTATCTATTGAAGCACATCCTGATGCTGATAAATTACGCTGCTGTAAAGTTGATGTTGCAGGCGAAGAATTACTTTCAATTGTCTGTGGTGCAGCCAATGTACGCCAAGATTTAAAGATTCCAGTTGCGGTAGTAGGCTCCGTTTTACCGGGCGACTTTAAAATTAAAAAGGCCAAGTTACGCGGCGTTGAATCATTTGGTATGTTGTGTGGTGCCAGTGAAATTGGTCTGGTAGATAATGTAAAAGGTTTAATGGAATTAGCCGATGATGCGCCAGTAGGAATGGATTTGAGAGAGTATTTAGATCTTGATGATATTTCTATTGATGTAGATCTGACACCAAACCGCAGCGATTGTTTAAGTGTTGCAGGTATTGCACGTGAGGTTGGCGTGCTAACCGGCTGTGATTTAACCGTCTGGCCCGCAGAAGAAACTAAGATTCAGAGTACAAGCCAATTAAATGTGAATGTGACAGCAACTGCTGAATGTCCACGTTATGTAGGCCGAGTGATTGAAGGCATTAATGCTAATGCGACCACACCTGTATGGATGCAAGAAAAATTACGCCGCAGTGGTGTGCGTAGTTTAGGTCCGGTTGTCGACGTTACCAATTATGTGATGTTAGAACTAGGTCAACCAATGCATGCGTTTGATGCCCAAAGGTTAAACGGTGATATTACTGTTCGTTTGGCAAAACAAGATGAAAAGTTAGTATTACTTGATGGCCAAGAAGTCACTGTTAAAACAAATACCTTAGTGATTGCTGATGATTCAGCAGCACTGGCTTTAGCTGGTATTATGGGCGGTGAAAGCTCAAGTGTAGGCGATAACACGACCGCTATTTTCCTTGAAGCTGCTTTCTTTAATCCTTTAGCTATCGCAGGCCGTGCGCGGGCTTATGGTTTACATACAGATTCATCTCATCGTTTTGAACGAGGTGTTGACCCTGCTTTAGCACCACAAGCTATTGAACGTGCAACATCACTATTACTTACCATAGTAGGCGGCCAAGCCGGACCTATTACAGAAGTAACTACAGAGAAAGAATTACCTGTAGCCCCTGTTATTACATTACGCCCTGATAGAATTAAACGTGTATTAGGCATTCATATTGATGCTAAGCAAGTTGAAGACCAGTTAACTCGTTTAGGTCTTGACGTGGTTGCTGTAGATGCAGGCTGGCAGGTAACTATTCCTAGTTTCCGTTTTGATTTGTCTATTGAAGTTGATTTAATCGAAGAGCTAGGGCGTTTATACGGTTATGATAAATTACCCGAAACACGTCCTCAAGGTACAGTGTTAACCGCAGATATTTCTGAACATACACTGCTTACTCATCGATTACAGTCATTATTAGTGGATCGAGGTTATCAAGAAGCGATTACCTATAGTTTTGGTGACCCAAAAATTCAACAGCTACTAGCATTTGAAAATGAGCAAGGAATTGCATTAGAAAATCCTATTTCTGCTGACTTATCTGTAATGCGCACATCATTATGGCCGGGATTGATTCAGGCAATGGTTTATAACTTAAACAGACAGCACGATCGTATTCGTTTGTTTGAAGTTGGCCGGAGTTTTAGAGGCACTAAAGACAATATTGAACAGCACCGTCAAATTGCTGGAGCAATATGTGGCAGTCGTTATACTGAGCAATGGTCGCAAAAACAAAGTCCAGTTGATTTCTTTGATGTTAAGGCTGATGTCGAAGCATTATTAGATTTAGGCTGTCACAGTGATATACGATTTGTCGCAGAAGAGCACTCAGCTTTACACCCAGGTCAAACAGCTCGTATTTATCATGGTGATACTGCGATTGGTTGGATTGGTGCATTACACCCACGTTTGAATAAGCCGCTAGATTTAAATGTACGCGTCTATGTTTTTGAATTAACACTGACTGCAGTGTTAGAAGCACGCGTTCCTTCTTTTGAAGTATTGTCGCGTTTCCCTGCAAATAGACGTGATCTTGCATTATTAGTTGATAGTCAAATCACCGCTGGGCAAATTGAACATTGCTTAAACGGGGTTGAGTCTGATATTCTTAAAGCAATTCAAGTATTTGACGTCTATAGTGGAGAAGGTGTCGAGGATGGCAAGAAGAGTATTGCTGTCTCCTTTAACCTTCAACACAAAGAAAGAACATTAACAGATGAAGAGGTCGATTCGTTAATGAGCTCGATAGCCCAACGTTTAGAAGACCACGTTGGTGCAGTGATAAGATCATAAAACGAACACGTAATTTTAAGTATAGCTAAGAGACCTTCTGGTCGTTATTGAGTTGGAAAATAGAATGCACATTTTAAGATAGGATGTGTCAGATTATCAATCAGACTCTACAACGGAAAGAGCAAGGTTTAGTAAAATTTTTAAGAGGTAAACATGGCATTAACTAAGGCCGATATGACGGAACAACTCTACGATGAGTTAGGGTTTAACAAGCGCGAAGCCAAGGAACTGGTTGAAATGTTTTTTGAAGAGATCAGAAGTGCTTTAGAAGGCGGATCTCAAGTTAAATTATCAGGATTTGGTAATTTTGAATTGAGAGATAAGAGTGAGCGACCAGGTAGAAACCCTAAAACGGGTGAAGAAATTCCTATCAGTGCTCGACGTGTTGTAACTTTCCGCCCAGGTCAAAAACTAAAAGCTAGGGTAGATGGATATGCTGGAAGCAAGTAATAACAATGAGTTACCCGTTATTCCGGGTAAGCGCTACTTCACTATTGGTGAAGTGAGCGAATTGTGTGGTGTAAAACCACATGTATTACGCTATTGGGAGCAAGAGTTCCCTCAATTAGAACCGGTTAAGCGTCGAGGTAATCGTCGTTATTACCAACGTCATGACGTGGTTTTAATTCGTGAAATACGCAGCTTGTTATACGAACAAGGCTTTACTATTGGCGGTGCTAGATTACGCTTAGAAAATGATTCTAAGCCTGAATCGACAGCCGTCGATAAAAAACAGCTTATTAAAGAGTTATTAGCTGAGTTACAAGATATTCATGCTTCATTAGCTTAATATTTACGCTTAGTTTGTTACACAATAGCGCTGCATCTAATCGTTTAGGTGCAGCGTTTTTTTTACTATGATCCTGGCTTATGCAAAGAACCGACTTTAAATTTGATTTACCCGAAGAGCTAATTGCACAATTTCCTACTGATGAACGCTCGGGAAGCAGATTACTTTCTTTAAATGGTAATTCGGGCGCTGTTAATGATCTAGACTTTAAAGTACTGACTGGCTTATTAGAAAAAGATGACCTTATTGTATTTAATAATACTAAGGTGATTCCTGCTCGCTTATTAGGTAAAAAATCAACGGGCGGTAAAGTTGAAGTCTTAGTGGAACGTGTTTTAGATGAGAATCGCGTTTTAGCACATATTCGAAGTAGTAAGTCACCCGGTGAAGGTCGACGATTATTACTAGAAGAAAAACTAGATGTTGAAGTATTAGGACGACAAGGCGCATTATTTGAGCTTTATTTTCATGTCGAAAGTAATGTTATTGATGCCTTAGAAAGCTATGGTCGATTGCCTTTACCTCCTTATATCGAGCGTGATGTTGATAAACAAGACTTACACCGGTATCAAACTGTTTACGCACAGCATATTGGCGCCGTAGCAGCGCCGACAGCAGGACTTCACTTTGATGAAGCGATGCTTGAACAGATTAAAAATATGGGCATTGAAATGGCGCATGTGACACTTCATGTCGGTGCGGGTACATTTCAACCGGTGCGTGTTGATGATATAAAAACCCATCATATGCATTCTGAACGCATTGAAGTAAGTGAGCAGGTGTGTAAGCAAGTAAAAGCCACTAAAGCGCGAGGCGGTCGAGTTATTGCCGTTGGAACGACCAGTGTAAGAGCATTAGAAAGTGCCTCACAGTCTGGAATGATTAGTCCTTTTAGTGGCGAAACAGATATATTTATTTATCCTGGTTATGAGTTTAAGAGTGTCGATGCGATGATCACTAACTTTCACTTGTCAGAATCAACGCTGTTAATGTTGATTTCAGCTTTTGCCGGTCGTGAAAATGTAATGGCATCCTACCAACATGCTATTGAGCAACGCTATCGCTTTTTTAGTTATGGTGATGCTATGTTTATTAGTAAGAGAACTGTATGAATCAATTAGAAAATATTCGTTTTATATTAGTGGGTACGACGCACCCAGGTAATATCGGTGCCGCTGCAAGAGCAATGAAAACGATGGGGTTTTCTAATCTACATTTAGTGTCTCCTAAGATCTATCCTAGTGCTGAGGCGACAGCCAGAGCATCGGGTGCGGATGATGTATTAGCTAAAGCCGTGGTTCATAACAGTTTAGATGAGGCGCTTGTCGGCTGTGAACAGGTATATGGCATGAGTGCGCGGTTAAGGCATTTACCAGTGCCTGTGCTTAATCCTCGTGAAGCGGTGGCACACATTCAACAAACTAGTGATGATGCACATATTGCCATTGTATTTGGCCGTGAGCATTCAGGTTTATCGAATGAAGAGTTAGATCGCTGCCATCACTTGATTAATATTCCTGCCAATACAGACTATAGTTCATTGAACTTAGCCGCGGCTGTACAAGTCCTAGCGTATGAACTTAAGATGACCTTTGATCCGAGTATCGAAGTGGGACGTGTTGGTGAAGAGCGCCAAGCAATTAACGCCGATGATTTGGAACATTTATATATCCATTTCGAACAGGCTTTAACCACGATAGGGTTTTTAGACCCAGAAAAACCTAAGAATTTAATGCGTCGTTTACGTCGCTTATTTAACCGGTCAGATTTAGACCGTAATGAATTACAAATATTGCACGGTATTTTACGTGCAGCGGAAGATGGTAAAGGAGAGTAATAATGAGCGATCAAGTCACCTTATGGCAACAAATTAAGGAAGATGTTCTATGTGTATTTGATCGTGATCCTGCTGCACGAAATGTGTTTGAGATTATTACTACCTATCCAGGTGTTCAAGCTATTCAATGGCACCGTATAAGTCATTGGCTTTGGCAACATAAATGCAAATGGTTAGCCCGTTTTCTTTCTACAATAAGCCGATGGTTAACAGGGATTGAAATTCATCCTGCAGTACGAATTGGCCGGCGTTTTTTTATTGATCATGGTATGGGTGTAGTGATTGGAGAAACGGCAGAAATTGGTGATGACTGCACCATGTATCATGGTGTGACTCTAGGTGGAACATCATGGAAAGAAGGCAAGCGTCATCCTACATTAGCTAATAATGTGGTTGTAGGTGCGGGTGCTAAAGTATTAGGTCCTATTTATTTACATGAAGGTGTACGTGTTGGCTCTAATGCCGTGGTGATTAAAGATGTGTGCTCTGGTGAAACCGTAGTAGGAGTACCAGGCCGTATCGTGAATACTGATTTAAGTGATGATAAAAAGAAACAGCATAAACTGGCCCAATCAGTTGGTTTTGATGCTTATGGAACCTCGGGTGAGACACTTGATCCTGTTGCAGCGGCCATTCATGGTTTGATTGAACATATTCAAGCACTGGATAAACGGGTTGAGTCAATGGCTGATACTATTCATCAGTTAGGCGGAGAGGTTGAACAGGTTGAAATGCCTAAGTTAGATGGTTGTGATTTGAGTATAGAAAGCCCAAATAAAGAAGTTGACTAAAATACTCGGGTATGTGAATATTCTACCTATATTTTTATAAGGGTATTACCATGCGTTTAACTACCAAAGGCCGTTACGCGGTTACTGCGATGCTTGATTTGAGTCTTAACTACGGTAAAGGCTCGATTACGCTTGCGGATATTTCTGAACGACAAGGTATTTCACTGTCTTATTTAGAGCAGTTATTTGCACGGTTACGAAGAAAAGAATTAGTTACTAGTTCGCGTGGCCCAGGTGGCGGTTATAAATTAAGCCGTTCAGCTGATGAAATTAGTGTGTTGGATGTTATCTTATCTGTAGATGAAAAAATGGATAATACGGCGTGTAGTAGCCAGGCAAACTGTCATGAGGGTGAGCAATGTTTAAGTCATGAACTTTGGCAGAGCTTAAGTGAACAGATTAAACTCTACTTATCTGAAATTAGCCTCGGCCAAGTCGTCAGTGATCATAAGAAAAGTAATGATAATAGTAATGTCATCAAGTTTAGTGGCATTTAAAGGAAAGTAGTAATGTTTACATTAACAGACTCAGCTGTAGCTCGAGTACAAGATATGGTCGCTAAACGTGATGATGCCTTAGGTCTACGCATCGGTGTGACTAAAAGCGGTTGTTCAGGTTATCGTTATGCACTTGATTTTGCTGATAGCATTGATGACACTGATATCGTTATTGAAAAAGGCGGCATTAAAGTGGTGATTGATGAAGCTAGCATGCCTGTTTTAGATGGTGTTGAATTAGATTTTGTTAAAAAAGGGCTTAACCAAAGCTTCCAATTTAACAACCCTAATGTAGTGTCATCTTGTGGTTGTGGTGAAAGCTTTAGCACCACGAAATAATCCTAAAGAGAAAGATAGCCTGTATGATCGGCTAGATGGAATCTAATAATAATTTACGTTTTGATGCCGAGCATATCTGGCATCCTTATTCGAGCGTTACCCAACCGGGACTTATGCATGAGGTCAGCTCTGCATCAGGCGTTCGTCTGACTTTAAGTGATGGTCGAGAAATCATTGATGGCATGTCATCATGGTGGTCGACCATTCACGGTTATAATCATCCTCGCTTAAACCAAGCAGCAAAATCCCAAATTGATAGCATGTCCCATGTGATGTTTGGTGGATTAACGCATCAACCTGCAATTGAACTTGCCACTAAATTAATCGACATCACTGCCGAACCATTACAGAAAGTATTTTTTACTGATTCAGGCTCTGTCAGTGTTGAAGTCGCCATTAAAATGGCAATTCAATACTTCTTTTCTCAAGATCAAAAACAAAAGCATCGCTTGCTCACAATCCGTAATGGCTATCATGGTGATACCTTTGGTGCCATGGCAGTATGTGATCCCGTCAATGGCATGCACAGTATGTTTGAGCATGCACTACCCAAACACTTATTTGCCCCAGCCCCAACATGTCGTAATGATGAAGATTGGCAAGACAGTGATATTGCAGACTTCAGGGATTTAATTAGCACACACCATGATGAACTAGCCGCAGTGATTCTTGAACCCTTAGTCCAGGGAGCAGGGGGCATGCGAATTTATTGTCCTGAATACCTACGCCAAGTACGCGCACTCTGTGACCAATATAATGTGCTATTAATTTTAGATGAAATTGCCACAGGTTTTGGCCGTACAGGCAGCTTATTTGCTTATGAACAAGCGGATATATGTCCTGATATATTATGTGTAGGTAAAGCGCTTACGGGGGGCTATGTCACTCTTGCTGCCACATTATGTACAGATAAGGTGGCTCAAGGAATCTCTGCTAATGGCGGTGGCGTGTTAATGCATGGCCCTACATTTATGGCTAACCCTTTAGCCTGCCGTATTGCCTGTGAAAGCATTGATTTATTATTAGAGTCTAATTGGCAGCAACAAGTTAATGATATTGAGAGTCAACTGTCGAGAGAACTATTGCCTTATCAAAATGAGCCTAGTGTTAAAGAGGTACGCATTAAAGGCGCGATTGGTGTAGTAGAGTTAGATAAGCAACTTGATGAGCATATGGACTGGCTACCAAAGTTTATTGTTGATCAAGGTGTATGGATAAGACCTTTCCGTAACCTTATTTATATAATGCCTCCCTATATTATTAGCCAAGAAGATTTAACTCAGTTAACAAAGGCTATTGCTAATATTATCAAAAAGTTATCTACGATGAGTTAAAAGTACATTAGTTGACTTTTTTATCAGATGAAAATATAATGTGAACCACGTCACAAAACTAAAGTTATCTTTACGCTTGTAAATTTAACCATGGAAGTGAATTAACGCCAATAAAGGCGATACTTTTACCAGGAAGGTAACGAACTATGAATACGCACTCACGCGCCTCTAAAATACTCCAAATCTGTGCTATCGCACTATTTAGTACATCCGCTATGGCTACCTCAATTAATTTATCACCTTGGGTGAGTAATGGCACAGGAAACTGGCGAACAGCTACAGATAACCTATCTGTTACGCAGACAAAAAATCAGCATCCCACTGTATTTATTAATAACCAGGATAGTCAAGGTTACCAATACTCGGCAGATATTAGGGTTAACACCACGAGTGATGATGATTATATTGGTTTTGTGCTTGGTTATGATAATGGTGATTTAACCAATAACTCAGCCGATTATTTATTAATTGATTGGAAGCAAGGTAATCAGAATTATGCCGGTGGCACGGGAACGACAGGCTTAGCTGTTTCACGAGTATCAGGTGCATTGGGAACGGGTCATAGCTCAGGTGCATGGTGGCATGATGCTACAGATGGCGTAACAGAGCTTCAACGAGCCACTAATTTAGGCAACACAGGTTGGGCAGATAAAACGACATATTCTTTTGACTTGTTTTTTACATCAACACTGGTTGAGGTATTTGTTAATGGTGTTAAAGAATTAAGTATCTCTGGATTATTTGATAATGGTTCGTTTGGTTTTTATAACTATAGCCAAGGCAATGTAACGTATGCTGCAACAGATGTGAGCGCGGTACCCATTCCTGCGGCTTTATTCCTTTTTGGCCCTGCGTTATTAGGTGGACTGGCTTTTCGTCGTAAAGCACAATCTACCGCTAGTTAATCAGAACTCAGTTCAGGCTCATTACGTAAATGTGATGAGTAATAATAAAAAGCCCAAGCATAGAAATATGCTTGGGCTTTTTAGTTTAGGCGTCTTATACCTGATAAGACCGTTTTAATCGTTGTTTACTGACACTTTCACCTAATTACTTATTGGACGCAGCAGAGCGCCTATAAGGCGGTTATAAATCTAAAGTAATGAGTAAATCAGTACCCATGCTTAATAGTTTATTATCTATTGATAAATTATGCTTAAGATAGCCGAGGAAACGGTATATTTTATATGAGGGCGCTTTAGTTAAAGAGGCATAACTAACAGGCAATAAAAAAGCCCCAGTACATTGAATATACTGGGGCTTTAAATCTGTTGGCTCCTCGACCTGGACTCGRACCAGGGACCTGCGGATTAACAGTCCGATGCTCTACCAACTGAGCTATCGAGGAACAGAAAGATGGCTATTATAGAGCTTTATTTTACTTGGTCAAGCACTATTTTAAATTTCTTCTATTTAATGAAATCTGCAATGCGTTCTAAGGCATTTTCAAGGTTTTCTTCGCTGGTAGCGATAGATAAACGGATATGGTTTTTCAGTCCAAATGCAGTGCCTGGCACAACCGCAACGCCTTTATCAACTAACAATGCCTCAGCAAAGTCGAGATCATCGTTAATATCGGGCATAGAGGCTAAYACACCACTGATATTTGGGAATACATAGAAGGTGCCGTCACTATGAAGTGATTCGATGCCTTTCATGGCATTTAATTTATCCACGACCATATCATGACGTTTTTTAAATTCTTTTAGCATGATTTGAATACATTGCTGGTCACCATTAATCGCTTCCACTGCCGCTGCTTGTGATATTGAAGCAGGGTTAGATGTGCTTTGTGATTGGATCTTTTTCATTGCAGCGATTAATTTCACTGGGCCTGCAGCATAACCAATACGCCAGCCAGTCATTGAATAGGCTTTTGATACGCCATTCAATACAATAGTACGGTCATATAATTCAGGGCAAGCCATGACGATGTTATGGAATTTCTCTTCAGTCCATAAGATATGTTCGTACATATCATCTGTGGCAATCAATACATGCGGGTGTTTTAGCAATACTTCGGCTAATTCAGCCAGCTCTGCTTTGCTATAAGCCATACCAGAAGGATTAGACGGGCTGTTAATCACAAATAAACGTGTTTTAGGCGTAATCGCCGCTTCAAGCTGTGCTGGGGTTATTTTAAAGTGTTGGTCTTGTCCAGCTTCAATAATAACGGGAGTACCATTCGCCAATAACACCATATCAGGATAAGACACCCAATAAGGTGCAGGAATGATCACTTCATCGCCTTCATCTAAAATAGCTTGGGTTAGGTTGAAGAAGCTTTGCTTGCCACCGACGGATACTAAAATTTGATTAGCTTGGTAGTCGAGGTCATTATCACGTGATAACTTGTCTATTACCGCTTGTTTTAATGCTGCGGTACCATCGACTGCTGTGTATTTGGTGTCGCCAGAGTTAATGGCATTAATCGCTGCTTGTTTAATATGTTCCGGTGTATCGAAATCAGGTTCTCCTGCTCCAAGACCAATAATATCTTTGCCTGCCGCTTTAAGCTCAGCTGCACGAGCCGTGATAGCTAAAGTAGGGGAGGGCTTGATGCTTTGAACGCGTTGTGAGAGTTTGATATCCAAAATCTTTCCTTCATTAAACACAAAATAACTAAACTACGGGATAATATACGCCAAAGTGGAATAATGCAGAAGAATTATGGCTAAACAATTTGAATTAGTAAGTGATTTTCAACCCGCAGGCGATCAACCGACCGCAATCAAAGCACTAGTAGAAGGTTTGAACAATGGTGAGATGTGGCAAACATTATTAGGTGTAACCGGCTCAGGTAAAACCTTTACCATTGCTAATGTGGTGGAAGAAACACAGCGGCCGATGATGATTCTTGCGCCCAATAAAACATTAGCTGCCCAGCTTTATGGTGAAATGAAAGAATTCTTTCCCAATAATGCGGTGGAATACTTTGTTTCCTACTACGATTATTATCAGCCTGAAGCTTATGTACCGTCTTCTGATACCTTTATTGATAAAGATTCTTCCGTCAATGAACAAATAGAGCAGATGCGCTTATCAGCAACCAAAGCCTTATTAGAACGTCGTGATGCCATTGTGGTATCCAGTGTGTCCTGTATCTATGGTTTGGGTGATAAAGATTCTTATCTTGAAATGGTGTTGCATCTTGTCGTAGGCGATACGATTAACCAACGTGATGTATTACGTCGCTTGACCGCAATACAATACAAACGCAATGATGTTGAGTTACATCGAGGAAGTTACCGAGTACGAGGTGACGTGATTGATATCTTTCCGGCCGAATCTGAACGTGATGCGGTGCGTATTGAGCTATTTGATGATGAGATTGAACAAATACGCTATTTTGATCCATTAACAGGCGAAATATTACAGCGAGTAAATCGAGTGACGATTTACCCTAAAACACATTATGTGGCCCCTCGATCCCAACTATTAAGTGCTGTTGATAAGATTAAAGAAGAGCTCACAGAACGCCTAAAAGTATTAACCGATGAAAATAAACTGGTTGAAGTACAGCGACTAGAACAACGCACTCGTTTTGATATTGAAATGATATTAGAACTGGGCTACTGCAACGGCATTGAAAACTACTCCCGGTTTTTATCTAATCGACAAGCAGGCGAAGCACCGCCAACCTTATTTGATTATTTACCGGATGATGCCTTACTGGTGCTAGATGAAAGTCATATCATGGTGCCGCAAATAGGCGCAATGTATAAAGGTGATAGATCGCGTAAAGAAACATTGGTTAATTATGGCTTCCGCCTACCCTCCGCATTAGATAATCGACCGTTAATGTTTGAAGAATGGGAACGCCTTGCACCGCAAACTATTTTTGTATCAGCCACCCCAGCCCAGTATGAAGAAGACCATGCTAGCGTCGTAGTTGAACAAGTAGTTCGACCAACAGGCTTATTGGATCCAGAAATTGAAATTCGGCCTGTCACCACACAAGTTGATGACTTACTGTCTGAAATTAACAAACGCACATTAATAGACGAACGGGTATTAGTCACCACATTAACCAAACGTATGTCCGAAGACTTAACCGATTATCTAGCCGAACATGGCGTTAAAGTACGCTATCTGCATTCAGATATTGATACCGTAGAACGCATGGAAATATTACGTGACTTACGCCTAGGTATATTTGATGTGCTTATTGGAATCAATCTGTTACGAGAAGGCTTAGACATACCTGAAGTCTCACTTGTTGCCATTTTAGATGCTGACAAAGAAGGTTTTTTACGATCTGAACGTTCGCTTATTCAAACTATTGGCCGAGCAGCCCGAAACCTAAATGGTCGCGCCATTCTCTATGCGGATAAAATTACAGGCTCAATGAAACGAGCGATAGATGAAACTGATCGCCGCCGTGAAAAGCAACAAGCCCATAATTTAGAGCATGGCATCACACCTAAAGGCGTGGTTAAAGCTATTCGAGGCAGTTTAGATGATAAACAAGAAGAAGAGAAAAACGAGAGGAAGTACATAGCCAAAGTAGCAGAAGAAAAAGCACGTTACTCAGCGATGACCCCCAAACAGCTTGCCAAACGTCTCCAACAGATGGAACAAGCCATGTATAAACATGCTCAAAATCTAGAGTTTGAAGAAGCAGCCAAAATGAGAAATGAACTAGAACATGTTCGTTCAATTACATTGGGTGCAGAGTCGGGATAATAAGGCTTGCGTTAAATCACTAGCGCTGTATAATTTCTCGGCTTATGCAGCAGGCGCGTAGCTCAGTTGGTTAGAGCACTACCTTGACATGGTAGGGGTCGGTGGTTCGAATCCACTCGTGCCTACCAGCTAAACCTAAGTATACCAAAGGTTAGCTGGTAGAGTGTAAAACATCCCAGAAACGATTGGTAAAACTTTGGTAATACTTTGGTAAAACGAAGTCCCTATTTTACCATTTCCACTGTAGTCCAACTATGTCCCTCAAGATACTTTAACGTCATTTTTTCACTAGTATGACCGCGTAAAGTCTGCAATTGTTTTATTGACCAACCCTGTTGTTCTCGTAAATATTCCCCCAATCCTAAAAGCTCATGAAATGTGGGAGGGTGATCACCTTCAATCCCTGCTTTCTTTCTTGCTTGTGTAAATCCGTTTGAAATCTCTTTGCCCGACAACTGCATTGAATGCTCTTTTTCTTTTGATGGTCTACGCTTTTTTGGTTGTTGGTGAATAACAAAAGGGCATACATTTGAATCACGGCACGCTTTAACAATATCGCCTAATGTCTTATGTTTAGCTTCTGAGTGAGTAACGGGCAGGTCAACAGGTATACGTAAGTAAGCTGCTTTTCCATGCTTTCTAGTTTTGCTCTGGATAATATAAAAGAAATCATCTTTTTCACAATCAAAACGCCAAGACTGTATATCTGCTCTTCGCTGTAATGCGTTAAGTGATAGCTCCATTGCATTTTGAATGACCGGTGAAGCATATTGATAAATCAATTTATATTGCTCTAATGAAAGTCGGCTTCTTAGTGTTTGGCCTAGGTCGCGCTTCAATATTCTTTCGGGTAAATTGGCTTCAATAATCCCTTCTGAAATTGCCTGCTTAAAAATTGTGATCAACAATGACCGATGTTTATTGTAGGTTTCGGCTGTGGATTGCATGGCTAGATATTCAGCTATATCTTTTTGCGTTACCTTGGTTATATCAAGATGCCCCAACTCAGTGATGATATGGCCTATTACACGGCCTTGCTCATGAATAGTTACATCAGATAAAGGGAATCCGTTCACACGCCTTGCAGGAATAACTTCATCACGATATGTATCAAGAAAATCTTTAAACCGATTAGATGCACCAAGGACGCGAGATATTAAATCCTGTTCCTGCATAAGTTGAGCATTAAGCTGTATAGCTGCATTTATCGCTTCAAGCCTATCTTTTCCCATGCCTGTTTTATCACCGGTCTTTGGGTTTTTATAGGCGTAATAAGTATCTTTCCCGCTTTTGCTTGCATAGAGATTTGCAGGAAGATCTTTACTGCCTTTTTTTCTTGGCCTAGGTGGTGGGGTCATCGTGATAATACCTTGTTGACTAGATTGTTGACGGGTATTGTTTTCTCTGGGTCAACATAGTATATGCCGCCCATTACTTTACCGTAAACCCAACCATTTTTTACCCACTTTTTAACAGTGTTAATTGATGGCTTAGATTTATCAGTAAATTCGGTTTCTCTATATTCGCTAATTTTCATTAACATGATATTTCTTCCTAATCCTCTTTATTTCCCATTCTTCGTTTTTAGTTGCTTAACGACTAGCCTGCACCTTGATTTTCTATAATCAGAAAGCCCGTCCCAAAAATCCATAGAGCCGCCTAACTGCTTACTGTATTCTTCACCCCAGATAATCATGGCAACTTGTGCTGCTGGAGTAGGGTTTAAGTTTCTTTGTTGGCATTCCATAATCTATTCTCCTGGTATTTATTCCATCGTTTTTTTACAGTCACTTTTAGTTCTAGGTCTTTCCCATATTTTAGTTTTCCAGATAGGTTTGATTCGTACAATTGGATAGTAGAAAGACCGTAAGAGAATAAAAAATGAAACAATGACTGCCTGCAAAAGGTTTATTGTAATAGTTAAAATAATCGTTACAGGGAAAGCTAAAGTGCATAAAACTCTCCTGGTTAAATTATTTTCAATAAAGCCTATAAATGCCGGTCTAACCGAGTAGGTTCCCGCCTCATTTTTAAAAATAACAATCATTGTTTTACCTCGGGTATTACGCTGTTAATTTGATGCCACAAGCTTGCGTGAAGCCTTGGTTTTAGTAAAGCAAACCCAATGCGTTTTCATGTGCTTGCCGGTCTTGTGGCCGAAGAGCGGTTTCTCATCAGAAAGCGGTAAAATTTGATTTAATTGAATTTGAGTTTCATTCCATTTAAATATCAATACACCGTTTGTTTTTAGCACACGAAAACACTCACTAAATCCAGCTCTAATATCATCTTTCCAGTTGCCTCCCAACTTTCCATACTTCTTTGCTAGCCAGCTGTTCTTGCCTGCCCGCACTAAATGTGGAGGATCAAAAACCACTATCTGAAAAGAATTGTCCGGCAAATCAAGGTTTGTAAAATCCATGTTTGTATCAGGGTCAATGACAAGAGAGCGGCCATCACATAATTCAGTATTTTCATTGCGAATATCATTAAATAGAACCAATGGATTATTCTTGTCATACCAGAACATTTTGCTTCCACAGCACGCATCAAGAATTAAGGCTTCATTTTTCACTATTCACCTTCCTTCACGCTGTCGCGTAGCTGTTGGGCTTTCTCCTTGAGTACTGACACATCAATAGTCCACTTACTTTCATGTTTGGCAGTAAAATTCTTGGGAACTGAAGTCACAGCATCTTCAACAGCCTCAGCATGTATCTCAGCTAGTGATTGCTTGGGAGTTTTCTTCAAAATGGCATCGGCCAAATCAATGAAAAACATATCGTTATTTTTCGCTCTTTTCTTGGCCGGATAAACTAAATCTTCATCCGTATATTTACCGTCAATTTCAGTTTTATAGTCCTCGGTGAATGCTGCTAAGAACTCCCTGATCTGCTCATTGCTTGCTTTTAGTTCGTTGATTTCGGTTTTCAGTTCAGTCATTTCTTTTTTGGCTGACACTAGGCTTACCTCTTGACGATTCAATACTTCAACTAAATCATCAGTATGAAGGACGGCTTTAGCCTCAGTATCTTCAACAGGCCAGCCATCTAAGGCCCAGTTCTTTTTGTATCGACTCATCATCTTCTCCCAAAATACTCTTCTCGGTACGTGTGTAACTCATAATGATTGGCATCATGGTCATCAACCCAATCTATAAACGCATCGACAGCCATTTCATTATGTTTATTTAGTCTTTCCAGTATTTCGCTTACTGTTAATTGCTTTCCGTTATGCAATATCGCAGCACCGTCTTCACATACACCTTCTGTATAAGTATTTTCAGTCATCATCTTCTCCTTGTTAATTTACGCTTCTTTTTCTGTGACATTTTCGGGTTTACCTCAATTAATCTGCCTGCAGCCACGGTGATAAACGAGCACGTGATGCTTGATAGTGCTTATCTGTTAACTCCATTCCTGTGAAGCCTCTATCTAATTTCATTGCTGCCACTCCGGCAGTGCCTGAACCCATCGTAAAATCCAGAATATGACCACCTTTATTACTGTAGGTTTCTATGATGTACTCCATTAAAGCCAATGGTTTTTGAGTAGGGTGCAGGTTTAACTTTTGCTTATCACTAGAAAACAATAAAACGCTTCTAGGGTATCTCTCCGTTGAGTCATAGTTAGTTGTTTTAGCGTGGCTTCCGTACAGTTCAGATTTCCTTGCCGCTGTTGATGCTTTTCTTTTATGCCCCGTCGTCTTTTGAGGGTTGTAAATTGGAGATTTATTGTAAAAAATTAAGATATTTTCATGTGCTTTCATGGGCATTTTTTTTGCATTTAGATGGCCGGTAGCACTGGTCTTTTCCCAAATCCATTCATATTTCAGCATTGGCAGATTACTGCAGCCTAAAACTTTATCGAATGGCGTTTGAGCAAGCAGGACTATTGCTGCATTATCTTTAGTGACACGCAATAATTCAGGCCATAACTTGGTTAAGTCGATAGGGCTATCCCATGAACATTGTGTGGTGCCATACGGCATATCAGCGCAGACTAAATCAACACTATCTGAAGGCATGTCTTTTAATAGTTCTAAACAATCGCCTTGCATTAAATCAAGCATACTCACTCCTATCTAATTTCAATTATCAGTAGTCAACTATTGGTTGATAGCTGAGGGTTAAACCTTTATCCGCTTTTCAAATGTGCCGCATGCTTTAACCGCCTCAACATCCCATTCATCATCAACTCTGGTTATCCAAACAACCCCTTCAATCACTTGTACTATTTGACGCACATCGAGAGCTAGAATAGGGCAGTTTTTATTCGGTTGAAATATGTACCAGCCATTAACTATTCTCATGCTTTACTCCTAATATCATTGCTTTCTACCCATTTAAAATTGGGATACATACCTTCAATAAAGTAGCCACCATTCCCTGGTAGCGACGGCATGGCGGCTACACATTTATCGCAAAAACATTGATAACCACCGATGTTTTCTAGTGTTAGTTTGCATAGGCATCCTTCGCATATTTCGTTTGGGTCGACTATAGTTTGCTGCTGACTAGCCATCATCATTCCTCTTTTAAGTATCTTCACCACCTCAACCCCAATTAAGGGGCTGAGAGGGAGTAGGGAATCCTTACTAGTTCAGTTGTTGCAAAAATTGCACATACTGGATTTGTTAATACTCACTATCTGAAAATTGACGAGGTTCAAAAAAATCACGGTTATAAATAGCGTGACGTATCATTATTGTTAGTGTTTTTAAGTTCATGTTTTTCTCTTGTTTTAGTAAGTTAATGTCTGGGCATCTGATTCATATATCGAATCATTTCTCGACCCACCCATTCACCAACCTGCCTTGAAACGCCATTTCCTATCTGCTTGTATGCAGCAGTATTTGATACTGGAAAATGAAAGGAATCATCCAGACCTTGAAGTCTTGCCCATTCAGTAACGGAATACGGTCTAACGCCCATCGGAAAACGTTTGTCCTTAACTAGTCGCGTGCTTTTGTCTTTAGCGTAATGAGCTACGCAGGTCGGGGCAATATCGCCTTTTTGAGGGTCTGAAATAATGGGTAGGTCTCTATACTCACCATTCATTCGAGCTTTAATTGCTTTTGGCAGTGTGACTTGTGGGTCTTTGTCTAAAATCTCAGCCAGCGTTATTGCTTTTGTGTTTTCTGGTGGGCGCACATTAAAAGGGCGTTTGGTTCCAATGATGATTAATCTATCTCGTCGTTGAGGTAGCCATAACTGTGACTGAATAGGGCAAAATACTTGCACGTAATAATTGGGTAGCTTGGTCATTGCTTCCATAACAACTGGAAACTTTCTCATGCCTGGTACATTTTCAACCACGTAAAACTCAGGCTCTGAAATAGCAATATGTCGGAATGCGCTAGTAAATAACTCGTCACCGGTTCTTGTGTTGTGAATATCTGCTATCGCACTGTATCTTGTGCATGGGTAAGTGTAAATTTGCCCGTGACTGCTTTTCTGTTCAAGCACAAGAAGCTGTGAAATGTCACATTGCGTAATGTGATCCCCAAGGTTGTGACGGTATGTTTTAACTGCATCACTATCTAGCTCAAATGCCTGATTTATTTCAATACCTGCATTCATTAGACCTATATCCATCAGTCCTGCACCACTGAAAAAGCTATTTACAGTTACATGCATATCAAATAACCGAGTGCTTTAGATAAACATCAAAAGGAATGTCATCATCTAAATAATCAGCGCCACCTTGTGGTGCACCGTAGTCAGGACCTGCTTGAGGTGATGCTGGTTGTTGACCGCCACTATTATCACCTTTGCTGTCTAACATTCTCATTTCATTACCAACGATTTCAGTTGAGTAACGATCTTGACCGCTTTGATCTTGCCATTTACGAGTTTGGATACGGCCTTCGATATAGACTTGTGAACCCTTGTGAAGGTATTGT
>NVVP01000014.1 GCA_002402245.1 Gammaproteobacteria bacterium
TATAAAATGAGGCAATAGGATTATCTAAAAAACTAAAATAAGGATCATCTTCGATTATTTGTAAATCATAAGCCTTTGCTATATCTGTAATGGCAATACGCCGTTCTAAAGGAATTGTCGTCGTGGTCGGATTATCAATATTTGGGATTAAATATAAGGCTTGAGGATTCTTCTGCTCACATAATCGTTGTAATGATTCTGGAATAAGCCCCCCTTGATCCATTTCTATACCTAAAACATCAATATCAAAATGATCGGCTATTGAACGTAATCCTGGATAAGAGAAATCAGGCGCAGCCAGAGATTTAATTCCTGATTTTTTTAGCAGGCTTAGTATTGAAAATAATGCACTATGAGCACCATTGGTAATCAACAGCCTATCAGGTTCTATATTAGGAATTTTACTTGATAACCAAGTCATGCCTGCTTGTCGATCATTAGGGTGACCGGCTGTTTCTTGATAATTTAATTGTTCAAATGGCAGCTCTGATGTTGCAGTAATGGTTTGTAAGGCTAACGCCACCTCGCGGGCCAATTTAAAGGATGGCGGCTGAGGTGGGTTATTCATGCTTAGATCAAGCAGTTTACCTTCCGTTATACTGGTTGAATTATAATGTTGAAATGTGGTTTGAGCCACAAAACAACCACTGCCTGGTTGCGTCTCAACCAAGCCTCTTTTAGCCGCTTCATTAATAGCGCGAGTAACCGTGGTTAAATCAATATTTAATTTTTGTGCAATTACTCTTTGAGCAGGCAGTTTATCGCCGGGTTTAAGCAGTCTTCCTTTTATATCTGCCTCTATCGCATCAACGATACCGGTATATTTTACGGTTGAACCTTTGTTAATTCGTGGTACCCACATAATCATGGACTCCTGCTTTCTAAACACCCAATGTGATTAAAATAGTAGTCCTTGTGATAACTGTATGCAATAAAAACAGACAATAAAGTGATTATCCAGTCATTGTATGGATGGTTGTTTTTATGTTTGCATACAAAATGACTATTTTAAGCACAAAGTGTAAAACTAAAATAATCGATATGCGCAAAAAATAATCTATTTTTACTGATTATTTATCCCTGTGTTGAACAATAATATTATTGGGCAAACAAAATATAAGGTGATGTTCCAGTCCAGCGTTTAAAAGCACGCCTAAAGTTATTCATATCATTAAAACAGAGGTATTCAGCAATTTTCTGATTATTCAAATGTTCAATTTGATAGAGGTAAATAGCGGTATTTTTTCTGACTAAATCTATCTGCTGCTGAAAGCTTGTATTATGCTTTTTTAGTTTTCTTTTCATCGATGCGGGGCTTAACCCAAACTCTAAAGAGAGTTTATCTAGGTTCAGTGGTTGATTAATATTGCTATGGATATAGTCATAGATATTATCAAGAAAACTTTTATTACTAGGACGTTGCTTTAACTGTTTCTGACTATCTATTAAAGTACCATTAATACTTAATGGCGCTGCGTTTGGCCATGTTTTATCTAGCCATGATTTAGGCAAACGCATACGATTCATTTGTTGATTAAATACTAAATCCTGACCGAGATTAACCCAATATTGTTCAATATAATCTGGTTTATCGTAATTAAACTCACATTGCCACGGTATTTTTTCTTTCGATAACCATGACACCATAGATATTACCGCCGTCATACTTGATTCAATAGTAAAACGCTGTTCTTTATTAGAACAACTTGCTTCCCAATAAATAAAATAAAACTCGTCATCTTCATAGGTTCTAGGCGTTTGCAGTGGTGACAAAATAGCATGAAATTCACAGAGTATTTCAATCGCTTGTCGGCAGTTAGTCACTTGTTGCAATGCTTGACTAGCAGCACCAAAAAAACCAGGTAATAGCCGTTGTCCATAGAGAAAACTAGTATCGTTAGCATCTAATAACTTATTACTGTTTGCAATCAGGGTTAGATATTGATCTGGACTAATTAACGTGTCTGCCGATTCAAAGTCTTCAAGCCGCATACGGGTACTGCGTAATAATTGGCGACTATCAATATCTCTCGATAAGGCCAGTTCAATTAATATTGCAGGTTGATAGTGTGCTGCTATACAGGCGGTATCTATTTCATAACCCGAGTTTTTAGCTATACGTGATTTCATTACGCGCTATGTTTTAGCTGCTGCTTAATTTGAGTCAATTTCAAATTTAAACGCTCAATAAGTGAATCTGAGTTATCAGCATTAGCAACGGTGATAGCTACTGATGCAGTAAGACTAACTCGCTTATTGCCTTGTTTAGTTCGGTAAGTAAACCCTGCTACTGTTAGCTGAAGATCGGCCGCTATTTCAGTTGCTTCAGCTTCATTGGTATTATTAAGTAGCACTACAAAGCGATCACCAGCCAAACGGCAAATTAGATCATCATCACGTAAATTAAGTAATAAAAGTTGGCATATCAATTGTAAAATATGATCGCCCTCTTGGACTCCATAACGCCTATTAATAGCGTTGAAATTATCGAGATCAATGGCAATCAAGCTGAGTGGTTGCTGCTGTTTTTTACTATCATTAAGTGATAATTTCAACTGTTTTTTTAAGTAAGCAGCGCCGCCTACGGGTATTAACTTGTCAAAAAATCGATGTTCACGAAAGTAGCGTTCTCGTTTGACCATTTGAGCACTAATCGCTATTTCTTCTCGATGCCAATGGTAAATGCCAATACTGAGGAATATTAAGGCAATAGGGATCGGTAAGCTTTCTAACCAGTTATGCCAAATTAAAGTTGATGGCATATGAATAAATTCATCTAATAGATCCATTGACCATGAAAATATAATGCCGCATAAACCTAAAGCAAGTAAGTGGGTAACTCTACCCGCGGGCCTGCTTCTTAATAATAAAATGAGCCAAAATAAGGCCAGCACAACCATACTGCCCTCAGCCATAACATCCAACCAGTTAACGTGATCAAGCGTTTTAATATCGCCCCAATTACGATAAATAGCGATTCCGCTTATGACTGAGACAAGTAGTCCATAAAAGTAAGCGGTATCTAAAAAAGCACGTTTTTTCATGAATATTAGCCACCTAGAATATTTTATTATTTTGATTAAGGCTCGCACGCTACGCTAGAAAGATGACAAATTGATTACAGTCAAATTAGCTCATAAAAAATGGGCTAATAAATTGAGCTGCATAATTACCAATGCAATTACTAGATGTAACCAATTGATTTAAATGTTATTTAAAATATATCAAGGCTGATTGTAGCTATTTTTAATTCATCATAGCTTAGTCAAATAAGCTCATCTCTATCACCATTAAATATGTAAGTCATTGATTTTGATTGATTTTGATATTTAATGTCACATAACTGTCATCTTGACTGCCTAGACTTGGCGCCATCTTCAATGAAGCGACAATAATAAAGGCATTTCTCCATGGTATTAACAAGACGAAAAATGAGTACTCCAGTATTCAAACGAAATTTCATTGCACTGGCTATAGCAAGCTGTAGTTCTACAATAGTGATGGCAGATGATATTAATTTAGAAACAATACAAGTAATCGGTCAAGCGGTACAAATTGATAAATCATTAAAGCAGCAGCGTAACTCAAACAGTATTGAAAGTGTGGTTCATGCCGATGGTATTGGCCAGATGCCAGATGATAATGCAGCAGAAGCATTACAACGATTACCGGGTGTGTCGATTGAATTAGATCAAGGTGAAGGTCGGTTTGTCAGCGTTCGAGGATTGGCTCCAGAGCTTAATAATGTCACCATTAATGGTACCAATATTCCTTCTCCTGAAAGTAAAACAAGAGCGGTGGCTCTTGATGTTTTGCCGAGTGAACTGATTCAGTCATTGTCTGTAGTGAAAACACTTACTCCTGATATGGATGCCAGTTCATTAGGTGGCACCATTAGTGTAAAAAGTTTATCAGCCTTTGATCATAAGGGTCTGTTCTATACGGTATCTACGGAAGGTAGTTTTGATAGCAATACCGATGAGTTAAGTCCTAAAGGTTCAGGTGCGGTAAGTAATATATTTAGTATTGCGGGTGGGCAAGATAACTTAGGTATTGCCGCTGCTTTTAGCTGGCAACAACGTGATTTCGGTTCAGATAATGTTGAAACAGGCGGTGCATGGGACTTTGATAATGAACCTAGGTTAGAGGAACTAGAGCAACGTAATTATGAAATAAGCCGAGAACGAATGGGCCTCGGACTTAATTTTGATTACAAAGCGGATAGTAATAGTAGTTATTACCTACGTACATTGTTTAGTCAATTTAGTGATACCGAAACACGTAATGCCGCAGGGATTGAGTTTGATAATGCATTATTAGCGGGTGAAACAGGTGATGGCGAAGGTTACCGTGAATTGAAAAGCCGTAAAGAAACACAGGAGATTCAATCCTACGTTTTAGGCGGTGAAAAAATAATGGGCCTGTGGACATTAACTGGCCAAGCAGGCTATAGCCGAGCAAGTGAAGATACTCCTGCTCATATTGCAGGAGCCAAGTTTGAAGGTAATGCGGACTTTAGCAATGTAAGTTATAGCAGCTCTCAACGCCCTACTCTTTCTGCTGGTAGTGGCTACTATAATCCGGCTAATTTCACATTAGATGAAGTTGAATGGGAGGAGCAAAAAACAGTTGATACTGAAAAAAACATTAAATTTGATTTAGCGCGTGATTTCGATATTGATGGTTATGCCTCACAAGTTAAATTTGGTGGTAAGTTATCTCGTCGTCAAAAAGATAATGAATTAGAAGCATGGGTTTATGAAGACTTTACCACTCAAGGTATCTCAGCTTCAGATCTACTTCTTAGTCAATACTCAACATCGAATGTGAATTACAGCCTTAATAACTACGGTGCTGGAATTAGTGATTCAGCCATTATGTCTTTATTATCCCGGTTAGATAAAGATAGTAATTATGACGAAGAAGAGTCTCGTATCAATGATTATGAGATGCATGAAGACATTAATTCTGCCTATATTATGAATACCTTAGACTTGGATGATTGGACAATTATTGCAGGTTTACGTTATGAAAATACCAACTTTAGTGCCCAAGGAACAGGTATTAACAATGGTAGTTTTGAGGACATAACTAAGAAAAACTCATATGATAATTGGCTACCTGGTCTGCATGCACGCTACTACCTTGATGATGATACACAAATACGAGCAGCGTGGACTAATACCGTGGTGAGGCCTACATTTAAAGCGCTTTCTCCTGGTTTTGAGATCGATGGTAATGAGACCAGTTTTGGTAACCCAGAGCTTGATCCGATGACTTCAAAAAACTTTGATTTAGGTATAGAACATTATATGGGCAAAGCTGGCGCTATCTCAGCCTTTGCTTTCTATAAAGATATTTCTGACTTTGTTTATAACACTGATCTAGCCGGTACAGGTGCATTTACTAGTTTTAATGAAGCTAATACCTTTGCTAATGGTGAGACCGCTAAAGTCTATGGTATTGAATTGGCCTATAACCAAAAACTAGATTGGTTACCTTCACCATGGAATGGTTTATTAATCGGTGCCAATGCCACATTTAGTCAATCTAATGCTGAGATTGAAGGATTAGACCAACAAAGAAAAATTGATTTACCAGGCCAAGCAAAACAAGTCGGCAATATTATGCTTGGCTGGGAGAACGATAAATTAAGTATGCGTTTATCCACTAATTATAAGTCGAGTTATTTATCAGAAGTGGCATCTATCGATGATCCTGAACATGATCTCTATGTTGATTCTCAAGTCTATGTTGATTTTAGTGCTAGTTACTTTGTGATGAAGAACGTCCAAATTAAGTTTGAGGCGAAGAACCTGACCGATGAACACTATTATGTTTACACCGGTAATAGCCAATATAACGCACAGTATGAAGAATATGGTCCCTCATTCAAGCTTGGTTTAACATTAACTAACTTCTAAATAATGAAAAATAATTTATCTATAACAATAAAAACAATGGTTTATAAAATGAAGTTAAAACAATTACTATTGTTGAGCAGCGTGTTAATTACTCAGCCGTTAACGGTGTTAGCGGCGAGTGACTTAACCCTTGTTTGGCAACAAGATAACAATAAAGTTGAAGATGTACAGTGGTTAAATTCAAGCAGAATGATGCCATCTGCTGACCGCTTGGTTATTTATAAAGGCAAAGGATTACAACTAGAAGATAAACAAGGACGAAACATCAGTTTAATGTCGGGTGATTTTAGTGATATTGATCACCGTGACATTAACAATGGTTTATTAGTGGCGATACTAGACGATGATCGTCAACAGGCATTTATTTCATCCTTTAATTACCATATAAAAGCATGGTCAGAGCGTCATTACTTGCCCGTTACTGATTATAAAATTGAGGCGGTGTGTCTTTATCAAGATAAAAGTAAGCATGCCTTTTTATTCTTAATTGGTGAAGATGGTCAAGCTGAACAATGGTTAGTCGCTGACGCTTCACAAGCCTTATCCCAGGCTAAGTTAATTCGACAATTGAGTACGCCACCACAGAGTCAATATTGTCAGGTGGATGATGCGCAATCGTTACTCTTTATTAATGAAGAAAATGTCGGTATATGGGCTTATGATGCTCATGCTGAAGCTGATTTAACTCGCCAAATTGTGGGGTTAACAAAGCCATTTGGTCACATAGGAAAAAGTGCTATGGGAATGCATCGTGTTCCCGGTGGTTTGCTGGTACTTGATGCCGATGATAATAAGCTGCATATTTACTTAAATAACCAAGGTCAGTGGCTACATAATTCTGCACTCTCTCTTACGGGGCTATCTGAACCCGATAAGCTGACAGTTAAGCTTAATAATGAGCAGTTAGAAATACTCATTCGACATGATGATGGAATGTCTATGTTTACCTTGGCATGGCCCTATAAAGAGCCTGTTCATCAAGCTGCTATCGTTGAGGTTGAGCCTCAAGTTGAAACCAAGCCCGTTACAAGTTTAGGTGATGCGGCTGATGACCCCGCTATTTGGGTGAACTTAGCAAAACCACAACATAGCCGAGTATTAGGCACCGATAAACAAAGTGGTTTAGTCGTTTATGACTTGTCTGGTAAACAACTACAGCATTTAGCGGTAGGTCGCCTTAATAATGTCGATATTAGAACGGACTTTAACCTTAATGGACGCCAGCTAGATATTGCGGTTGCAAGTAATCGTGATAATAATTCACTGCATATCTTTGGCATACACACTAATACAGGCGTAGTCAGTGAATTGGCGGAAATAGGCACCGCGATGGAAGATATTTATGGTCTGTGTATGTTTAAAAATAATAGTGGTGATATCTACGCTATCGCTAATGATAAAAATGGTCAGTTTTTTCAATATTTGATAACGGGCACTAAAGGCCAGGTTAAGGCATCTTTAGTTCGCCAATTTCATGTTGATTCACAACCTGAAGGCTGTGTTGCCGATGATGTGAATAATAGATTGTTTATTGGTGAAGAAGATCAGGCGGTATGGACCTTAGATGCTCGACCTGAAATTAAAGCCAAGCTAGAAAAAGTGATATCTGTAGGTAATAATATTCACTCTGATATAGAAGGCATTAGCTTATATAACAAAGGCCGCGAGTCTTACCTAATTATATCGAGTCAAGGTAATAATAGTTATGTTGTGCTCAATGCCCTTCCACCTTTTACTTATCGTGGTGCCTTTCAAATTGGCTTTAATACAACACTTGGCATTGATGGTGTTTCTGAAACAGATGGGCTTGATGTTACCTCCGTAAATCTAGGCCCGCTTTGGCAGGATGGCATGTTAGTCGTTCAAGATGGTCGCAATCGTATGCCGGCAGATAATCAAAACTTTAAATATGTTCCTTGGTCAGATATTGCCGATCAATTAGAACTAAATTAACAGCAAAAGTAAGGAATAATGATGGAAAGTACAATCAATGAAATGACAATATGGGGCTTAGTAGCTGATGCTAGCCTCTTAGTTAAAATAGTAATGCTCATTCTAGTTAGTGCATCAATGTTAAGTTGGTATCTAATTATCTGGCGTTCTAGTGAGCTAAGTCGATTAGAGAAACATAATAGCCAATTTCATAAAAAATTTAGGCAAACAGCTGATTTAGATAGTTTAAACACCGCTGATAAAAACAAGCCTACTGCAGTTGCCATAGAAGGTATTTTTCAAACAGGATTAACTGAATATAACAGGTACATTATGCTGGGTTCACTGTTTCAAGATAAGGTTATTGAAAATGTAGAACGTGCCATGATGGTTAATATTGGTGAACAGGAACTGCAGTTAGAAAAAGGTTTATCTTATTTAGCTACCATTGGTTCGGTCAGTCCTTATATCGGTTTATTTGGAACAGTATGGGGAATAATGAACTCCTTTATCGGACTGTCACAAGTAGAACAAGCCACCCTTAATACTGTAGCACCTGGTATTGCTGAAGCGTTAATTGCAACAGCCATTGGATTATTTGCTGCTATTCCCGCGGTCGTTGCTTATAACCAATTGAGTAAACGAGCCGGTGATCTTAGTACACGTTATTATCATTTTGGTAATGAGCTAATTACTCGGCTGGTTCCTCGTCCATCACATTCTGTCACGGATAAAGACTGATGTTACGTAAACCGATGCCAAAATATGCCCCTAAGGCTGAAATGAATGTGGTGCCTTATATTGATGTGATGCTCGTGCTATTAGTCATCTTTATGGTCACTGCCCCGCTATTAATTCAAGGGGTTAAATTAGAATTACCTAAAGTAGCAGCTAAAGCATTGCCTACCGACAATCAAAAAACAATTCTTACCTTATCTGTTGTGGCTGATGGCAATTATTACTGGAATGTCGGTGATGAAGTCGATATAAAGTCTCAGTCTGATCAGGCGGTAACATTGGATGAAATGGTCGCTAAAATAGAACGCGTTAAGCAGCAAAATAGTGAGTTGATGTTTTTTATCCGCGGTGATAAATCGACCAATTATGTTTCCGTAGTAAAAGCTATTGCTGCTTTGCAAACTGTAGGCATTACCGATGTTGGTTTAATTACGGAATCTCCAGATGAGTGATGCTGTTTTAACTACTGATTTTTATAGGGCTAGTCACATAGAGCGGTCGCCTATTAAAAAATGGGCAGTCGTTCAAGTCAGTTTATTACACGCGGCTGTAGCAGTGTTGCTATTAAATTCGTGGAGCCAGTCAGACAATGCGCCTTTAGCTATAAAAACCATGAATATTCAAATGTTCACATTAGCTAAACCAGTAGAAAAAAAGCCTATCTCCCCTACTCCTATTATCAAACCTGAACCGGTAAAGAAGGTTGAGATAAAGGCTGATTTAGCTCCTCCGGTAGTAAAACAAGACTTTGCATTTAAACGTGTTGATAAAGAAAAACCTAAACCGAAACCTGTGATAAAAAAAGAAATAGTTAAAGCTGTAAAAGAAGTTAAACCAATAATAGCAAAGCCTAAAACCCAAACTACAGATAGTAAAACTACGCCGGTTAAGCAAGTCATTGCCAGTACAACGCTTAATCGTAATCAACACGTTTCAGCAGATAACAATCCGAGTAATAAAAAGTCAGTTCCTGTATCCGACAAGGCCTATTTACCCCTTGATAAACAAGCACCTAACTATCCTAAAGGTGCCCTGCGTAAAGGATTGGAGGGCGATTGCACGGTGAGTTACACCGTCAATAGTCAAGGTCACACTGAGTCAGCTAAAGTATTGGCCGGTTGCCACCCTCTTTTTAAACGCACATCACTGGCATCTGCCAAACAATTTCGCTATGAACCACGAATGATTAATGGCAAAGCCATCGCCGTTCATAATGTTAAAAATACCTTTGAATACCGCATTCAATAACAAAATAACAGATAATCACCATGACATATCTTAAGAAAAATACTGACTTCCATCAACAGATGTCAGAGCATGATAATACGCCTGTTAACCCTAGCGATAACCAATCATTATCATCACTTAATCTCTCTCGAAGGAAAATTATTAAAGGCAGCCTCACCGCCGCAGCATTAAATTTTTTAGGATTAGGCTTATCAAGTCAGTTCGCTTTTGCAGCTAACAACTCGGCTAAAGCAGTGACTATTCCTTTTATAGGTTTTAACAGTGTTGCTATTCAAACAGACCCTTTATTTGATCAGGTCATAGTAGCAGACGGATACCAAGCTCAAGCCTTTTTTTCATGGGGGGATCCTGTTGTAACAGGTGCTGCTAAATGGAACGATGATGCTTCTAATAGTTGGCAAGAGCAGCTAAAACAAGCGGGAGATAATCATGATGGCATGCACTTTTTTGCCTTTCCAAATGATGACTCTCGTGCTTTATTAGTTATTAATCATGAATATGTTAATCCAACATTACACCCTAATGGCATGACTTATCGTGATGGTAAGCGACCTTTAGATGAAGTTAGAAAAGAACAAGCAGCTCATGGTGTCAGTGTGATTGAAATACAAAAAGATAAGCACAATCAGTGGCAGCGAGTTTATCCCTCCAAATATAATCGTCGAATATCAACGTTAACAGCCATGTCTATTAGTGGTCCATTAGCTGGCCATGATTTAATGAAGACAATGAATGATCCTGATGGCATTGAGATTATAGGCACAGTTAATAACTGCTCAAGTGGCTTTACCCCGTGGGGTACTTATCTCGTCTGCGAGGAAAATTGGCACAACTACTTTGTTAATACAGATGTAGATGATTATAAGACACGAACATCACATCATCGCTATGGTATATCAACAACAGATAAAGCTAAAAATTACGGTTGGAATACCGTAGAACAACGCTTTGATGCCACTCCTAATCAAGAACAAGCTTATCTTGGTTTTGTTAATGAACCTAATCGATTTGGCTGGGTAGTTGAAATTGATCCCTTTGATCCAGATAGTAAGCCAATTAAACGTACTACAATGGGCCGTTTTTGTCGTGAATGTGTATCTCCCTCCATTGCTGAAAATGGCCAAATGGCTTTTTACTCGGGCGATGATACTCGGGGAGAATACATCTATAAATTTGTACCTAAACACCGTTTCGATAAAGATAATGTTTTAGAACATAGAGATTATCTTGATCAAGGCACCTTATATGTAGCCCAGTTAAACGACGATGGCACCGGTAATTGGTTGCCTTTGGTACAGGGTGAAAATGGTGTTGATGCGAGTAATGGATTCTCAAGCCAAGCTGACGTGCTTGTTAACGCACGTTCAGCTGCCGATATATTAGGTGCAACCCCAATGGATAGGCCTGAGTGGGCCGCAGTCAATCAACATAATTTAGATGTTTATATTTCACTCACTAATAATGATGAACGAGGTGATAAGTTCACCACCAATGCCGCCAACCCAAGGATTGATAATCGTCATGGTCAAATTGTTAAAATAAAAGAACATAATGCCGATCCGGCTGCCACTCGCTTTGTTTGGCAGTTATTTTTACTCGCGGGTGAAGATGAAGGTTCAACTGATGAACAAGGCCAGATCATTGCCGATAATTTAGTCGGTAATATTAAAGGTGATATATTTTCCTCACCTGATGGCCTAGGTATCGATAATGATGGTCGCTTATGGATCATGACAGATTATAACGATGAAGATTCAGCCATGAAAAATATGGGCTGTAACCAAGTATTATGTGCCAATCCGGAGTCTGGAGAAGTAAAACGCTTTTTAGTCGGCCCCCGTGGATGTGAATTAACCGGCATTACCTGGAGTTCAGATTACACGGCCATGTGGGTTAACGTTCAGCATCCCGGCATTAGTTTTCCAGCGTCTGACGGCATTACACGTCCGCGTTCAACCACAGTATTAATAAGCAAAAAAGACGGTGGTGTTATTGGCTCATAACCCTTTATTACGAAGGTTTTCTTAATGGCACCACGATATGATTAACTAGTTCCCCATCATGAGTGAACATTAGAATAATAGTGTAATACTTTGATCGTAATGGAAAATAGTCATAATCAGTAATGGTGGTATTAGACTCAGATAAAATAACCATCAGATCTGACTTCATCTCATTGTTAGCCGTTATAATTTGATTAATATCGACTTGATATGTTCTAACATCATCATAGTTCTGTGCAAGTGAACGGTATAAATTTATTTGGTGATGAGGTGGTAAAGCTTGTTCCGCCGAGAGTTTTGCCATTAACATTAACTCTTCGATATCTTTTGGTTTTTTCGCATAGATTAATGGAGGGGAAATATCACTAAACTGTTTTAAAGAAGATATATCAACGCCTTGCTTAGTTAATGATTCTGCTGGAACAGTTAAGAAACTTTGTTCAAAAAATACAACTGCTACAGGCCGTTGATTATAGATTGTAGTCACCCCCCATGCTAAGGCTGAAAATTGTAATGCAGCAATAACTATTAAATCACCTACTAATTTAGTCCGTGTTTTTTTTATATCAAAAATTATGAGGGTTAGCAGTGGACCTAAAACGAGATCAACTCCAGCAACAATTTTTAATCCTTGCCAGCCTCCTCCCGCATTAAAATAAGGTGCTGGGAACCAATAAAAAATGAGTACAAATATAACAATACTAAAAATACTCACACTGAGTAAAAAGTGGCTTAAACTTGCTTTGATTCGATTCAAACGAATTGACTCCATAAAATAACAATATTTTGAGAGATTAACTGCATTTTAGCTCTCGATTAAGTTCAAGTAGTTTTTTATTTTGAGGGTAAAGAAATAAGCCCCTATTTAAACTAATACACGCTTTTTCAGCTTCACCTAAATAGTTGTACGAATTTACAAGAAACTCTTGAATAACATAATCAGGATGCAAGAGAAGATAGGATTCAGCCCACTCAGAAAAAACTTTTACCTTTTCTGTTTCATTGTAAGCAATACTAGATACTCCTGACATAGCCATTATTGACCTCTCAGCATAATCGTTAAAATAAATATTATGTAATGCATTAGTTAATACGTGTACATTTCCCGTTGTACCTTTCTGATAGCTAACAATATCTTGATTAACATTTAGACTATTGACAAGAAAAACACTACTAATAATTGAAATAAAAACCGCGCTAATTTTCAGTCCTTGGCTAAATATTCGGCTTATACCTAAATTACGCGTAATCGTATTATGTCTTAATATTATAAACAGTAAAATTAAAAATAAAAACCAATGTAGTGCTGATAAATAAAAGGGTAGCTCGACTTGGGTATGAAGGCTGATAGGCAACAGTAATGCACTATAACTAATACCTCGAGACCAGCCAGTAGAAATTAGCGCAAGAACTATAATAATAGCACTTGTGATAATCCCTATAAATGTAATCACTCCTCCCTCAATCATCCAAAATAAAAATTCATTATGAGGATGGTTAATAATGGAGATTTTAGATAAACCTGATTGTGGGTGTAAGGATAAATAGTTTCCTCGTTTCTCAACAAATACTCTTTTAAAGCTACCTATACCATACCCCGTTAATGGACTTTCTTTAATCAGTTCAACTGATGCAGTATAAATTCCCATTCTAGCACTTGAGTATGGGTCCAGTGTTGTACCTATTTTTTCAGTTAATAATTCAGACTTACCATTGCCAAGGTAGCCCCCACCTATAAAAGCTAAAATGACAATACTCGTTATCCATTTTCTCCGATAGAGTTGTGGCCAACGAGCGATAACTATAACTAGAAATCCAACACTAACTGATAATATACCTACTCGAGAAGCAGATAACATAATGGTATAAGAAGCCAGGCCAATTGTTAAAATATACAATGCTGTAGTCCAATTGAAACAAAAGGTTTTACTAGGACGTGATAGTAAATACAAGGAAATTAATATTCCTGTTGCACTATAACTAGCATTGGTATTAATTTGTTGGAACATGCCTGCTGGGCGACCCTGGTTTGCCGAAGGGAAAAAATCTAAAATTAGTTCAGGAAAATGGATTTGTGATGCACTTATTAAAGTATTAAAAAATACGGATAAGACGATAAAAGTTAATATTAACCTAACGTCTTTTTCTTTAAAGTTATATTGAAATAAAGAAAGTAGAAAACTTATTCCACCAATAATAAACAATATACGAAATAACCAATTAATAGGCTGTTCTACTCCCGCAATAAAACTACTTAAAAATATAGCTATAGGTAGAGCAAATAATCCCGCATAATATTTTGGAAGAACTAATTGTTGATGAAGAGACAACTTAAATAATGTGAAACTAATAAAAAAGCAGATAACTAACCAGGCAATAATATTACGAGGTAAAAATAACCCTTCACCACCAATATTATACTGAAAGAAAAAAAGAGAAAATAAAAATAAGGTTGCCAGTAAAAATAATGCTAATAGCTTAGTTGAAATAAATGATTTCATAATGATAAGTCAGAAATAAACATAATTTATATAAAAAAAAGCCCCGTCAAACGGGGCTTTTTAAAGTTATGAGTTAATCTTTAGTTGAGATTAACATAAACCATTTGTTAAGCATGTGCTACTAGTGTTTAAGCTCCAACGAATACCACCGTTGATAATTTCAGCATCTAGCTGATAGTCAGATGCTGGGATTAAGTTTTGTGAGTCAGCAGTAATTTTTCCGTTCAATACCGCAACTGTGTCAACAAACTCACCAACAGAGCTACCGTTAACAAGAGCTGCAGGAATGCCAAGAGCTCCGGCATCTAGACTGTCGGTATCAGTTACACCACGGGCTTGAACAGCAATTTCCATCGCTGTTTTATAGGTTGTTGTCGCTAAAATAACTTCAGTAAATTTAGCTTTGTTGGTATATGTTTGGTAAGCAGGCAATGCAATTGCTGCAAGAATACCGATGATCGCGATTACGATCATTAATTCGATTAGTGTAAAACCTTGTTGGACTTTTTTCATGTTAATTTCCTTTGAGTTTATAAAAGTCAGCAGATGTATTTGCCTCGCAAGGTTTAAAGCAGATGCTGTGCCAACTATAAGCTATTGTTTTTTATAACCAGCATGGCTTTCCATGTATGGCTATGGTGATTTTTAAGTCACAAAGTGACGTTTAGGGTCACTTTGTGAATCCAGTTTCAACCTTTTAGGCTGTAACGATAGCAACTCGCACAGCATCAAGGCTTAATTGGGCATCATTCAAGTATTCAGCTAATAAAGCTTGAGACTGTTCTAGGTAGTTTATTTCTTCTTGTCTAATTGAGTTATTCACTTTCGCTAAGGCGGTTAATCTATCTTGCTCTGTTTGTAATGATTGACGCATGGTTTTAACTGCATTATTTACAATGCTTTGTTGTTCAGCGCTTGCATGCTTTTTAGCTTGGTCTATTAAGGTGGTAATATTTTCTCGGGCATGACGAATTAATTCTTGTGCAGTTGATCTTGGAATACGCCCAGCTTGTTGATTGAAATTATCTTCATCGAGCAAGTCATTAAAGGTTTGGCCTTGCTCATTAATTACCACGCGTAAATAACAGTGGTTTAAATAACGGCCTAATTGCAATGATTTAGGTGCCGGACATTTAATGGTAAAGATAGCTTCTAATAATAGTGTGCCCGCTGCAAACTCATCAGTCTCCAGTGTGCAAAAACAACTATTACCAAAGTCACTATTAATCGTCATATCTAAACTAGCTAACACCATCGGATGTTCCCAACTTAGGAAGGTCATATCTTCACGCACTAAAGCACGATGGCGTTGATAGGTTGCCGTTAGACCATCTTCTGGTAATTCAGGAAATTGATGGTGCAACATATGATTGCCCGGCTCAACAATAATGCTATCAGCACTATGCATCTGCTGTTCTACACCATATTCATCGAATACCTTATCCATGAATGAGGCCAGTTGATTAGTTTGCCCGGCTTCTTCTAAATCAGCAATCAGTTCATTGGCGACTGGTAAATTGCATGAGTTTAGCTCTAATAGGCGATTACGCCCTTGCTGTAATACTTCCAGTGTTTCAGCTGTTAATATAGCGGTGTTGCTAATCAGTGCGGTAATTTCTGCATCATTATCAGCATTGCGTAGACACTGATGTAATTCATCTTTAACTGATTTATAAATTGCGCCACCGGCAGGAAATACACGTTCAAATGCATTTAAACCTTGATGATACCAATTAAGTAATACTGCTTGAGCGGTATGTTCAAAATAAGGCACATGAATTTCAACAGTATGCGTTTGCCCAATACGATCTAGCCTGCCAATACGTTGTTCTAATAAATCGGGATTTAACGGCAGGTCAAACAGTACTAAATGATGTGAGAATTGGAAGTTACGTCCTTCACTACCAATCTCTGAACAGATTAGGACTTGAGCGCCCTCTTCTTCATCAGCAAAATAAGCGGCGGCACGATCACGGTTAATTAAGCTTAGGCCTTCATGGAAGACCGAACTACGAATACCTAATGTGGTACGTAAAGCCTGCTCTAATAGTTGAGCTGTTTCTGCTTGAGCACAGATAATAAGTACTTTGTCAGCCTTATGCTCTAATAACCACTCCGCTAACCAGCTAACGCGGCTATCTGCGTGTAGCCAATCATCGCCAAGGCAGTTTTCAGCCTGTAATAAACCTAAAATATCTTGCGTGGCAGCATTAGTTAAATAGCTCTCAGGTGCAGTAAGTGGATAAGTATTTAACTGACGTTCAGGGAAACCCGTTACAGCATCACGGGTATTCCTAAATAAAATTCGCCCTGTGCCATGCTGATCTAATAATGCATTAATAGCACGATCACGTTCGGCTTCAAACTCAGTTGTTTCAGCTAGTACTTTATAACTTTGTTCACCTAAATATTGTTCAATATTGGCTTGTAAGCTAGCGATGCTTTCTTGGCTGTTGTTAAGCAGTTGTTGAACTAACTCACTAATAGGCTGATAGCTTGCTTCTTGAATACGGAATTTTTCTAAATCAAAATAACGATCAGGGTCAAGTAGTCGTAATCGTGCAAAGTGGCTTTCTAAACCTAACTGTTCCGGCGTGGCTGTTAACAATAATAAGCCGGCTACTTCCGTTGCTAAACCATCAATACATTGATATTCAGCACTGGGCTTTTCTTCATCCCAACGTAAATGGTGGGCTTCATCAACAATCATCAAGTCCCATTTACAGCTCAAGGCATCTTCATACAATGTCGGATTAGTCGTTAACATGGATAAGCTACATAGCATAAGCTGGCCACTTTCAAACGGATTGACTTCGCCTGCTTCAATTAAAGCATCATGGCGGTCTTCATCCATAATGGTAAATGCAAGATTAAAGCGACGCAGCATTTCAACTAACCACTGATGTACTAAGCTATCAGGCACGACAATAAGTACGCGTTCAGCTCGGCCTGTAATCAATTGTTGATGAATGATTAAACCGGCTTCAATGGTTTTACCCAAGCCTACTTCATCGGCTAATAATACCCTTGGGGCATGACGTTGAGCTACTTGGTGAGCAATATAAATCTGGTGTGGTAATAACTGTGCTCGAGCGCCCATTAGACCAAATACAGAAGAAGATTGCAGTCTGTGTTGGTGTGCTAAGGCTTCGGTACGTAATTCAAATTGACTATTTTTATCTACTTGGCCAGCAAATAAACGATCTTGTGGCTGGCTAAATTGCACAAAACTATTTAAGTCCATTTCATGAATACTGACTTCATTGCCAGCATCATCATCACCTTGATAGATATAACAGCCATTCATTTCATGACGTGCGGTGATAATAAAACTTACATCTTCATTGGTTTTAACTCGTTCGCCTACCGGATATTGTACCCGGCTTAAGGGGGCGATATTAGCAGCATAAGTGCGAGATTCACCTGCGGCTGGAAAACTAAGTTCAATCCGTCGGCCAGCAATATCCTTAATGATGCCTAAGCCTAATTCTGCTTCGCTGTTACTTACCCAGCGTTGTCCTACTTGAAATTCTATATCTGCCAACTGTCTTTAACCTTTTACTAAACTTAGTCTAATTTAATCTTTAATTCATTGTTAAGCATTTACCCTATTAATATAAGGGTAGCTATAGCTATTAACGTAATTTTCTGGCGCGAATGCTGCGGCCTTTTACTTTACCTTGTGCTAAATAGTTTAATGCTTGTCTTACTGCTGATGATTCTAATGCCACATAGCTCGACATATCGAAGATGTCGATTTTACCGATTTGAGAACCAGACAAACCTGCTTCACCGGTTAATGCACCTAAAATATCACCTGGGCGAAGTTTGTTTTTTCGACCAGAATCTAATTGAATCGTGTCCATAGGAGACTGCAAACTATAAGCAGGATCACGATCTAGTGATTCTGGTACGTCACAGATGCTTGGTTTCTTTTGGTAATCAGCAATCGATTTAACGCGAAATTGTTCTGATGAAGTAAACAAGCTGAATGCCATGCCTGTTTCACCTGCGCGTCCTGTTCGACCAATTCGATGAACATAGATTTCAGGATCGCGTGGTAATTCGTAGTTGATGACGGCTTTTAATGACTTAATATCTAAACCACGGGCTGCCACATCGGTGGCTACTAATACGGCACAGCTATTATTAGCAAAGCGAACTAACACTTGGTCACGTTCACGTTGGTCAAGGTCACCATGAATGGCAAGTGCATCAATATTTTTATTGCGTAAAAAATCAGCGACTTCATCACATTGAATTTTAGTATGGCAAAAGACGATCGCGGTTTCAGGATGATAGTGTTCAAATAAAGCCAATAGGCTAGTATTGCGTTCATGTTTTTTAACTTCATAAAACAGTTGTTCTATGACGCTTTCTTTGTGATCTGACTCAACCGTAACTGAAATAGGACTACGTTGAATCGAGCGACTCATTTGGCCTATTGAATCAGGATAGGTAGCTGAAAATAATAATGTTTGGCGTGATTTAGGCGTGTAGGAAATGATATCGTCCATCACATCAGAAAAGCCCATATCTAACATGCGATCAGCTTCATCTAATACTAAGGTTTTTAGGCCCTCTAGTTTTAAGGTCGATTTACGTAAGTGATCTTGAACTCGTCCTGGTGTACCGACGACGATATGAGCGCCATGTTCTAAAGAGCCAATTTGTGGACCTAAAGGTTTACCACCACACAGAAGCACTAATTTAATATTGGCCGTTGAGCGCGCTAATCTGCGCAATTCTTTACCGACTTGATCGGCTAATTCACGGGTAGGACATAGGATTAATGCTTGCACACCGAAAAAGCGAGGGTTGATATTATTAAGGAGACCAATACCGAAAGCAGCCGTTTTACCACTACCTGTTTTTGCCTTAGCAATCAGGTCTTTACCTTTTAATATGTGCGGTAAACTCTGCGCCTGAATTGGCGTCATTTTTTTATAGCCGAGCGAGTCTAAATTGGTGATTTGAGCCGGCGAAATAGAGAGAGAGGAAAATTTGTCGCTAGCCATGAGAACTGTACCGCTGATAAATCAGACGATCATACCAGAGGACGTCATGGAAGGATGGAAAAGAAAGGCCAAATACAGTTCGTATTTGGCCTTTTTTAGGGTTTAGCTGTGTTGGTAATGCTTTTTCAATGCTTTTTTAACTTCCCAAGTACCTTTGTAGCCTTTAGGGAAAACAACTAAGTCGCCTACTGTAAATGTAGTCGCTTCACTACCATCAGCAGGCGTCATTACACATTCGCCTTCTAAGATGAATGCAGTTTCTGTTGTAGTGAATTCCCAAGGGAATACTGACACTTCTTTTTCCCATGTAGGCCAGTTAGCCACATCCATGTCTTTTAAAAGTGCATCACTTGGGTTGCTATCGACTGTAATTTTGCTCATGCTAAAATCCTAAAAATAAATTTATTCCGAAGTCTTATGACTTGGGAGTTAACATGGTAAATTGTTATGTTGACTTTGCCTATAGAAAATATTCCCAATTATTGACTTAGTCGCAATATAATTAGTTCTACGCTCTATCTGTTAGATAAAATCAGTTATAATGATGGTCATAAATTATGACTAAACATTCCTCTCATCACATTGTTACAGCTCCCTACTTAGCTGAATACGACATTAAAAAATCACACTTTATAGGCGCTATTTTTCCCTGTACAACTGAGCGTGAAGCACTGACCATGTTACAAAAAATGGCAGCTGAACATCCCAATGCAAACCATTTAGCCTTTGCTTGGCGCCTACGCCAACAGGATGGATTCATAAATGAACGTTGTCATGATGCAGGCGAACCATCAGGTACGGCTGGCCGGCCTATTTTGGCGCCATTAGAAGGCAACGCTATTATAAATGCTGTGGTCGGAGTTATTCGTTATTTTGGTGGGGTTAAGCTTGGAACTGGGGGCTTAGCACGCGCTTATGGTACAGCGGCGAAGTTAGCTATTGAAGGTGCTGAGGTTATTCCTTGGGTGGAATATACACGCTTTGAGTTGTTACTTGAGTATTCTCAACTACAGTTATTGGAATATCACTTGAAGAAGTGTCGTGGACAGATTCTAGATAAACAATTTACTGATAAGGTCAGGGTATTAATTCAAACTCCTCTGACAGAAAAAGAAACTATTATTCAGTTATTCCCTGATTATTAGTGCTAGCGTTCAATCTAATTGCCAGTGATTAATCTAGGATAAAGTGAACGGCAAAACCGTTGCCACTTTCAATTCTAACCACGGTAGAAGATAGAATTGGCGCATCATCAATTTCAAGTATTTGAACTTCAACTACATCACCTATCGAAACTACATCAGTATCATTAGTACTGATAAATAAGCCAGTTTCAGAAAAATCACGGGTATCTAAGGTATAGACTTTCTCCGGATCAGTTAACACTCTAATCTTGGCATGATGTTTTATTCGTTCATGTTGGCGCTGTTCTATTGTCATAGTGTCTTTATATATTAATCAATGAATTACATGTTTTTTGTAATCTATTACTAAAAGTAATTACAAGGGTAAAAAGCTGGTAGTTAAACCAATCAGCCCACCAAAAACGCCACCCCAAACCACTAACCAACCAAGATGTTGTCGAATCATAGTTTGAATAATTTCTTTAACCATTAACGGTGTAAGTTCATCTAATCTACTATCAACGATTTGATTTATTTGCTGATGAATATCATCACTGACAAGACCACTACTTAGTTTTTCTTTAACGCTCGATTGAAACTGCTGGCTATGGGCAATTTCATTAATGGCTATTTTCATTTTAACGATGAAAGGTTCTTTCAGTGGTTTTAACGCATCAGCTCCACCGAACATACCTAACATGCTACCAAATGATGATTCCATAATAGTGCTAACTAAACTATCAAAAGCAGGATTTAAGTCTGTCTTTTCAATAATATCGTGAAACTCAAGCGGATGTTGCGCTGTATCAGCCACAATTTCATTAAAAAACCGGTCAAGATTGGCTTGATTAAAGAATTGATTCATTATCAGCTCTTTAATGGCTAACTTAAACTCTTCAAAGCGCTCAGTAATAACACCCGAGCCATAAAGCCCCGGTACTTTTTCAAATAGCATATGAATAGCCAGCCAATTAGTTACACTGCCAGCCAAGGCAAATAACCCTGTCGCCAGGACAGGGTCATGCAATGGCCCGTCAAGCACTAGGCCTGTTGTAACCAGGCTGGCTGCTACTACATTGGTAATAAGGCTTTTATTCATCAACCCATTTACTTAATGCAGCGATGATCTTCATTGCTTGATCTTTACTAGAAATATTAAATTTTGAACGTTGGCTATATTCACCATTACGTTTTTGGTAGCGACGAATAGTGTATTTATCAGCACCAAAATCACCTGTTTTACGATCAAGATCTTTATAGCGATAAATCAATGTTGCCCATGCGCCTTTTGTTAGCACGACTTTGTCGAGCTCTTTTACGGTCATTTCGTCGCCTTCCATATACTCAACCGTTAGTTCATCTACTGTTTCAGCCATTATTTAGCTTCCTTTATCTGTTAGAGGTAATTTATTGTTCGCTAGTTTACTTAAAAAACTGAGTGAATACTTTATTTAGTAAAAATCCATCCTGACTACCGGCCAATTCACGGATAGAATGCATGGCAAATGTAGGTAGACCAATATCCAAGGTTTTAACCCCTAATAAGCCCGCTGTAATAGGTCCAATGGTACTGCCACAGCCCATATCACTACGTACAACAAAGTCTTGCACCGGCACGTCTACCTGTTCGCATAGCTGGCGAAAATAAGCACTGGTCTCACTATTAGTAGCATAACGTTGATTAGCATTAGTTTTAATCACTGGCCCATGGTTTAGTTTAGGCCCGTGTTCTGCATCATGTTTATCACTGTAATTAGGATGAATTGCGTGTGCATTATCAGCTGAAATCATCATAGAGCGCTGTAACATGCGGTGATGAGCTTCAATATCAGAGCTTAAACGTAATAATATAGATTCTAAAAATGAACCTTGAGCACCTGATGTAGACACGCTACCGACTTCTTCATGATCACTACAGACCAGTAAACTTGCACGCTGTGAACCGCTGGTTAACAAAGAACTTAATCCAATGAAGCAGCTTAATAAATTATCTAAGCGAGCACTGCTGATAAAATCATCGTTTAACCCAGTCAATGCCGGTGCTTGCGTATCATAAAGGCTAATTTCATAATCCAGTACTTTGCTAATATCAAGCTCTGGCTGCTGAAGTTTAACTTGAGAGAGTAATAATTCACGGAAACTCGCTGGTGTGTCGCCATTCAGTTGCATTAAAATAGGTGGTAAATGATCTTGAGCATTAACGGTACGCTCTTTATTAGCTTGACGGTCAAGATGAATAGCTAAGCTTGGAATCGTAGCCAGTGCTTTTTTAAAGTCGATTAAAGTATGTTTTAGCTCATTACTGCTATCAACATAACTAACCCGCCCTGCCATCGATAAATCACGATCAAACCACGGGTTTAATAAAGCACCACCATATACTTCAACACCTAACTGCCATAAATCATGTTTTTCTTGTTCAGGTGAGGGTTTAACATGTAAACACGGGCTATCAGTATGAGCGCCCACCATGTGAAAACCAGTCTCAGCTAAGCTATGCTCTGTTAAGGTAAACGCTACGAGGGATGAGGAATTACGGGTAACGTAATACTTACCAGCAGAAAGAGTTCCCCACTTATCAACTTCGTTTAATTGCTTAAAACCTGATTGCTCAAGTTGCTTAGTCATTTCTGCTACCGCATGGAATGGTGTCGGCGAATTAGCTAGAAAGCTAAGTAACTGTCGATTAAAGTCTGTGATTGATGAATTAGCCATGTGCGTGTTAGATTCTAGTTTTAAAGTAGCATCATACTAAATTTAGCTTGAGAGATTATGCAAAAAAATAAAATACAATTAAGGCATCGGTTAATTCGCTGGGTTTTATATAGTATTTTAGGCTTCATTGTGAGCACTAGTTTGTTGGTTATGAGTCTTGCTCAACTACCCGTTGATACTTCATCCTTCATGATTCAACGTCATATTAGTGACTTTAATAATGATCGTGGTTTTGTACGTATTGACCAACAATGGCGCGAACAAGATGCTATTTCCCCTCACCTTTTTCATGCGGTTATTGCGGCTGAAGATCAGCGTTTCTATCAACATCATGGTCTTGATTTTGATGCCATCCTATCTGCATTCAAACATAATCAAGCCGGTGGAAAAATAAGAGGGGCTAGTACTATTACCCAGCAAGTGGCTAAAAACCTGTTTTTAACGCCTTCTCGCAGTGTGTGGCGTAAAGGTCTAGAAGCTTGGTTCAGCTTATTGATTGAACTTTTCTGGTCTAAGCAGCGAATTTTATTGGTTTACGTCAATATTGCTGAATTTGGCGATCATCTATTTGGTGCTGAAGCGGCAAGCCAACACTATTTTTCTATTTCAGCAGATAAATTAACTGCTTCACAGGCTGCATTATTGGCGGGAAGCTTGCCTAATCCACTTATTTTTAAAGTAGATAAACCTAGTCGGGGCTTAAGATATAAGCAACAGTGGATTCTAGGCCAAATGAGAAACTTAGGTTATTTATAAATCATCTGAATCAACAGTTTTTTTCTCTTTACGTACCCGGCGAGACATGCCACCGTGCATACGGCAACGGTCGGCCAAAGCACCCAAACTCCACCCTTCTGGTTGGCGAATAACCACACTGTGTTTACAACGGCGGCCATTAGTTAATTTGGCACCACATTCAGGTCGGTAGCGTTTTACTTTTTCCCAACCATCCAACACTTGACTAGCACGACGAATCGTCTTGGCTTGTTTCGGTGTTAACTCACGGTCAGGGATTGGCTTTTTTGTTTGATCTTCAACATTACGCCACCAATAACGTACCACGGGAACAGGCAAGCCAAAACGGCGAGCTAAATCATCGGGTTTACGATAAAGATCATGTTTTAATAACAATAATGCCGCTTTCTCAAGTCTTGCGGTTAATTCTCGGCTTTCTTCTGGTCGCATTATTAATTACACGCTATCTGGTAGTAAAATTATTTCATTTATGAGCATATCGGGGTCACAACCTGATTTGGCAATATGACTGACTGAAATCCCTGCTTTTTTAACGCTGTCTCTGTCACCTGTAATGAGGGGATGCCATTGAGGTAAATCAGCGCCTTCTGATAGTAGGCGATAAGCACAACTAGTGGGTAACCAATTAAAATATTCAGGCCGATCAACACTTAACTTAATGCAATCGGGTATTAGTTTTTCACGATTAGGATAATCTTTACATTGGCATGTAGTAATATCTAATAAGGAACAAGCCGCGCGGGTATAGTAAATTTTGCCATCATCTTCATCTTCAAGTTTATGTAAACAGCATCGACCGCAACCATCACATAAACTTTCCCATTCAGAATTGCTCATTTGGCTTAGCGTTTTATGCTTCCAAAACTCTGTAGCTTCTTCACCCCGGTCGCTCATACATCCCTATTTAGCTTAAATTTAATGCTCAAAAAGTGTAACCATACCAGATCATGACTTTAACGACAGCATTAACCGTTTTTTTAAATAGTGAAATAGTCATGACAAATAGATAATCTATATCCGTTATCATTCAATATGCACCTTGCATTGGTCAGGGGTATAAGACTATTATTAATAGCTTGACTGTAATCAGCTTGAAATAAATATTCGCTACAATATTCTGAATTCAAACCTCACATAAGACATCGCATGGAAAATATAGAACTCAATAAGCCCGAACTTTATCTTAATCGTGAATTAAGCCTATTAGAATTTAACTGGCGAGTGTTACAACAAGCACTAGATACTGATGTACCTTTATTAGAACGGTTAAATTACCTATGTATATCCTCAACCAATTTAGATGAATTTTTTGAAGTCCGTGTGGCGGGCTTAATTCAGCAAATTGAAATTGGCGACCCCTATTTAGAAGCTGACCAAGTTTCAGCTAATGAAGTATTAAAGCTTATTTCTGTTCGTGCCCATGAGCTTGTCGATGAGCAATATCGAGTATTAAACGAGGTTCTACTGCCCGCATTAGCTGAAAACTCAATAGAAACGTTGCCTAGAGCAAAGTGGAATGATCAACAGCGAGAGTGGTTACGCAACTACTTTATTGAAGATGTGTCGCCAGTGTTAAGCCCAATGGGATTAGATTCAGCTCATCCCTTCCCGCGCTTATTAAATAAGAGTTTGAACTTTATTGTGTCATTAGTAGGTAATGATGCGTTTGGTAGAAACCGTGATTTAGCGATTCTACAAGCACCCCGTTCTCTGCCTCGAGTGATTGAGTTACCCGATGAGTTGCGTAATGGCTGCGATCATCAGTTTGTATTTTTATCTTCGATTATTCATGCTTTTGCAGAAGACTTATTTTACGGTATGAAAGTGAAAGGTTGTTTTCAATTTCGCGTTACGCGTAATAGTGATTTAGCTATTGATACTGAAGAAACCAGTGATTTATTAGAAGCTATTTCTGATGAGTTAACTCATCGCAACTATGGTGATGAAGTACGCTTGGAAATTGCTCATAATTGCCCAGAAGAAATGGTCGATTTTTTACGTAAACAGTGTGGTATGGATCGTGATAATGTCTACCTCGTTAATGGTCCGGTTAATGTTAGTCGCTTACAGGCCATTTATTCATTAGTTAATGCACCACAGTTGAAATTTAAGCCGTTCACCCAAGGCCGCCCTTCAGGCATGTCATCAAGTAGTGATATTTTCGCTACTATTAAAAAAGGTGATGTATTACTGCACCACCCTTACCAATCATTTAGCCCTGTGGTTGATTTTTTAAAACAAGCTGCAGCTGATTCTTCTGTGCTGGCAATTAAACAAACACTGTATCGAACTGGTGCACAATCACCTGTGGTTGATGCTTTAGTGTCGGCTTCGCGTGCAGGTAAAGAAGTCACCGTAGTCATTGAATTACGTGCTCGTTTCGATGAGGCTGCCAATGTAGCACTTGCGGCACGTTTGCAAGCCGCAGCCGTTCATGTGGTGTATGGTATTGTGGGTTATAAAACACATGCCAAACTACTGTTAATTCTGCGTCGTGAGAATAATAAACTACGTCATTATGTGCATCTTGGTACCGGTAATTATCACCGCAGTACATCACGTATTTATACCGATTACGGCCTATTATCTGCAGACAAACAATTAGCTGAAGATGTAAATAATTTATTCGTGCAACTTACCAGTTTAGGTAAGATCCCCAAAATGCATAAATTATTACAGGCCCCCTTCACCTTGCATAAGGGTTTACTTGACCGTATTAACCGTGAAACCAGTCATGCAGAATCAGGCGAGCCAGCACATATTATTGTTAAGGTTAATTCATTGGTTGAGCCTGAAATGATTCAAGCCTTTTACCGCGCTTCAATGGCGGGTGTAAAAGTAGATTTAATCATCCGTGGAATTTGTTGTTTAAAACCGGGCGTTGCAGGCTTATCTGAAAATATTCATGTACGTAGTATTATCGGTCGATTCCTTGAACATACTCGCGTATTTTACTTTAAAAACAAAGATAAAGAAGAAGTGTGGGCAGGTAGTGCTGACATGATGAAACGTAATTTATTACGCCGTGTTGAAGCCTGCTTCCCAATTGAAAACAAGAAGCTACGCCAACGTGTTATTGATGATCTTCATATCTATTTATCCGACAATACCCAAGCTTGGATCTTGTCTGATACTGGCCGTTACCAACGGGTGAGTCATGATGAAAGCGAACAGCCTATTTCAGCCCAAATGACCTTATTAGCTTCAATGGCTAAGTCTTATTAAGACTTAGCCTGATTAGGCCTTAAGTTTATTAGAACTTAAGATTAATTAGATCTTAACGGCGGCTCTTTGAGGCCAAAGTCTATCCGCGATGCTTTCATGCACTGAAAGCATCGCAGGAATAACCAATAACACTAATACCGTAGAAAACATCAAACCAAATGAGATGGATACCGCCATAGGAATCAAAAACTGAGCCTGCATTGACGTTTCAAACAATAACGGTGTTAGTCCTGCAATGGTGGTTAATGAAGTCAATAACACGGCTCTTAAGCGTTGAGTCGCCGCATTAATAATAGCCTGTGCTGTTTCAATACCTTTATCACGTTGCTGCTTAAAGAATGTCACTAAGATAATCGAGTCATTGATGACAATACCTGATAGGCCAAAAATACCGAATAATGACAAAATAGTCAGATCAATATTGAGCAACCAATGGCCTGTTAACGCTCCGATTAAGCCAAAGGGAATGGTCGCCATCACCACCAAAGGCCAACTATAAGATGAGAACACCCAAGTTAAGATAATATAGATAAGGATAAAGGCTAATATTAGGCCTTTCATCATATCTGCCATGGTCTCTGCTTGCTCTTCTGTTTGCCCATCAAAACTAATCGCAACACCATAACGGGTACTAATATCATCAAGTAATTTTGTCTGTAAGCTGGCTAATATTTCATTACTATTATTGAGTGAGGAATCAACATCAGCAGTGACATGAATGGCTAATTTCCCCTCTGAATGACGTAATACATTAAAGCCTTGCTGCGCCTCAAAATCAACTACGCTAGATAATAAAACACTGCCACCTTGAGGTAGTCTTACCATAAAGTTTTCTAGTGTTGATAAGGTGTTTCTCTCTGAGTCAGGCAGCATGACACGTACTTCAACCTCATCATCGCCATCTTGGAATATTTGCACCAACTGGCCATCAAAAGCGGCACGTAACTGTTGGCCAATATTATTAACCGTCAAACCAAGTACTTCCCCTTGCGGTTTTACTTTATAAATGAGTTGCTCTTGGCCATAAGGCATATCATCGGAGATTGCACTTACCCCCTGAAATTGGTTTAGGGCCTCGATAATCTCATGAGCAGCTTGCTTCAATACCTCAGAATTTGCATTGGTTAATTGAATATCGATATCACTGCCTGGAGGGCCTGTTTGCCGTTCAGTGATACTAAATGACTCAATACCAGCCGGAAATGTAATGTGTGATCGCCATGTGGCCATAAAGGTATTATTGCGAACATCACGGTGATCAGGTGACGTTAACTCGAGTTGAATTGAGCCAAAACGATCGGCTTGCAGTGTTTCTTCTCCTCCAGTAATTTGAGCCCGGCCTAATACAGTCACAGAGGTATCCACTAAATTGCCACCTAATTCTGCTTTAGTTTCAGCTAAAGCAAGGTTTAAATGGTTTAAAAACTCAGCTACTTTAGCCGGAGGCGTACCCGAAGTGAACCGTGCATTAGCGGTAATACTGGTGCCTTCAGGTGAAGGGAAAAAAGTAAACTGTATTCGCCCACCTGCTAATAAACCGATACAAATAATTAGTAATGCAACGGTACTGCTAATGGTTAACCAACGGTTTTTCACAGCCATGATGACAATCGGTTTAAAAACCGTATCTCTAAACACATTAAATTTATTATCTAAAGTATGTCTAAAGCTGCCTGGTTTAGTGATTTTTATTTTTTGWAAGGCATGGCGTAAATGGCCAGGTAAAATCAAAAAGCTTTCGAATAGAGAGGCAACAATCACGCAAATAACCACAAAAGGTATATCAAATAAGATATTACCGATTACACCGCTAATCATCATCAAAGGTAGAAAAGAGGCAATAGTCGTTAATGAAGAGGCGATAACAGGCTGTAACATTCGCCGAGCGCCCCCCTCTGCTGCCATTAAGGCTGATTCACCTGTTTGGTAATGTGATAAGGCATCCTCCCCTACTACTATGGCATCATCGACAATAATACCGAGTGCCATGRTCAAGCCAAATAAGCTGATCATATTGATGGTTCCGCCTGCSATATTCATAATAAATAAGGTCGCCATAAAGGAAACCGGGATACCAATAGCCACCCAAATAGCTACTCGACCATGTAAAAATATAAACAAAATAGCAATGACTAAGACTAAGCCCCCTAAACCATTGTGAACTAATAGGTTCATCCGCTCCTTTATTAGCATCCAACTTTCATCGTAAACTTTTATTTCAATGCCTTTAGGCAGTTGGTCTTGTCGCTCTTCCATCCACTTATTTAAAATTTCAGCCGCTTGTAAAGCATCGGAATGCTCACTACGCTGTAACTCCATCTCAACCGTAGCTTTACCGTTATAAAATAAACTGACTTGTTTACGTAAAGGCCTACGTTCTATTTCAGCCACATCACCTAATAGTAATAAGCGCCCGTCGGTATCTGTTTTAAGTACTAGTTCAGCAAATGATTGTTCTGATCTTCTTTGATCTAAGCTACGAAGTTGTTTGGCCGTGTTTGCATTACCTATTTCTCCCGCGGGTAAATCACTACTTAACTCAGCGATACGCTGACTAATTTCTTCAAGGTTTAAGCCCAAAGACTCTTGTTGCTGACTAGTAAATTGAATGGCAATTTCTTCTTTGGGCAAACCATTAATACTAATGTGTGCGATACCGCGATCAAGTAATTCATGTTCAATATCATGCACTAAATAACGTAGTTCATCTAAGTCGCCATCAGTGGTAATTAACAAGCGAGCAATACGCTCATAACGGGTTACTAAATTAACTTCAGGCGTTTCTGAATCGGAAGGTAGATGACGTAATTGAGCAATTTGATCTTTAACTTGATCAAGCGCCTTGCCCATATCGGTGCCTTCTTCAAACTCAAGTGTTATCGCTGAGGTACCATAAGAAGACGTGGATGACATTTCCTTAACAAAATCAACATTACGTAACTCTTGCTCCACCCTGCTGGAAATTGAATCTTCCACATCTTCAGCACTGGCACCGCGCCACTCAACTTGAACAGTAATGAAATCGAGTGCAAAAGAAGGGAAAAATTGAGTATTTAAAGAACTCATAGATACCAAGCCAAGCAAGACTACGATAAACATCAGTAAATTAGCAGCCACTTTGTGCTGAGCAAATACACTTATGAAATCACTTGGGGATTGTTTACTCACTGACAGACTCAACACGTAAGCCACTAATGGCATTCGGAAGCTGTGTACTCAGTACAACATCACCCTGTTGTAAGTCGCGACTTGTTATTATTAGCTGTTTGTTGCCGGAAGAATCAGTGTATTCACCTACTCGTTCAATACTAACTCGTTGTAAATAGCCCTCTTGCACCGCGTAGACATAATTAAGCCGATATAAGGCATTGTAAGGTAGGGAAAATACATGTTCGTGAGCTGACAAAGTTAAGTTTAAGGTAATAAATTCCCCTAAGGTTAGCGAAGACTGGGAGCTTGTGACTCGAAATAAACCATCAATACCGCCACTATTTAACTGTATTTCTCCTGATAGTCTATCTAAAGAAAAACTAACGTTTTTAGCTACCGAGACCAAAGACTCACCTTTAGCAAGCAGGGTATTAATATCAGCTAAATGGCGATTAGGGATTTGAGCGCGTAACTCTAACTCATCAATATTATAAAGTGACAATAGCTGCTCGCCGGACTTTACTCGTTCCCCTGCTGAAACCGATACCGAAGAGATCCGCCCATTAAATGGGGCAGTAATCTGGCTACGCTTAACATCAACATCACTTTGTGCTAATAAGGCTTGATTACGTTTTAGCCTTGCATTGAGTTGTGTAAGCCGTGAGCTATGATCGGCAATATCAAAGTGTAGTCTTTGCACAACCAGTACTTGTCGCTGTTTGCTTGCCAGAGCATCGTCAAGATTAACTTGTGAGGTTAAGCGCTTCTTTTCTAATGTAATAGCCCGTTTCACTGCTTTTTCAGTTAAGGCTAATAATGCTTGTTCTTGGATTAATAGCTTTTTATCACGGTTAAAGCGTTGGTTCTCACTATAGATTAATGCATTACTCTCATCGACATCTGCTTGGCGCTGAGCCAGCAATAATTGAATATCAATATCATCAAGTGAAATTAACAGCTGGCCTTTTGTAACCATTTGTCCATCTAAAGCATCAACACTGAGTACATCCGCTTCTAACGATGAAGTTAATGTCGATGTACTCGGGCTTTCAATTCGGCCATAAAGCACAATCTCAGGCGATAAGGTCTGAAAGTTAACCAAAACAGTATTAACTTTCCACACCTTTTCGACTTTCTCAACAATCGGAGCATCTGCTTTAGTTTGTTTTAAAACAATAAAAATAATTACCGCGCTTACAAGAACAACAAAGGGCAATACACTACGTTTTAACAATACAGACTCCAATAGTTTACGTTACAGGCTTAACTCTCCGCCTGACACTGTTGTAAATATTTAAAAATTAGCCGAGCAGATTTAGCCGGTTTATTTTGGCTTAACTCTTTATTGGCATTTCTCACTAACTGACGAACATGTTGCATATCAAAGTTGTCAAACTCATTACGCAACGTAGATAATACCTCATTATCTTCTGCAATAAGTTGATCTCGCCACAGTTCTAACTGATGGAACTCTTTTATTTGACCATTATGTGCTTGGCGAATTTTATCTAGGCTGGCTCTAATATGCTCATAATCCTCATGAACCATTAAGCCGCCGATAGTCGATATCTGACGTTTTAATGCACCCTTCTGCATACCTTGCACTTTAACCAAAGCATCATGTAATCGTTCAGATAAATTAAGCTTTTCAATATCACGAAAAGGTAATTCTACTAGCTCTTTACCTAATGCTTTTAAGGCTAATAATTCACGTTTAATTTGAGACTTGCTGATTTCGCCATCAAGATCATCTTCATAGTTTCCTTGCTTACCAAATTTCATTCTTCTATCCCCTTTCTTAGCCTATTTTATCTTACGAGTAGAAAGTGGCTATTCATTTCTAGCAACATACGCGTGGTGAAACTACCAAAAACCAAACCATGTATTTTGCCATGGCTAAATGCACCCATCATTGTAATATCAATCTGCTTATCCGCTTGATATTGATTAAGCACATTAATGGCCTCACCTGAAAATGCGGCGGTGATAATATCGCTTGTACCTATTAATGACTTCGCCTCAGTTGATAGCGCTTCAGCATCGGCTAAATCAGCTTGAACACTGACAATATGCAATTCAACTGATGAAGCTAAACCGTTATCTTTAGCTAATAGAGCCAAGGCTTTTTTCGAAGTAGGACTGCCGTTATAAGCAATCATCATTTTTTTAGGCTCAATAAATTCACTTTTCACAATAAATACCGGCGTATGAATCGCTTTTACTGCTGCTTCTAATTGACTGCCAAGGCCTTTTTTATTACCGAGGTGGTCTTCACCTTTAGAACCTAATACCACCATATTGATGGTCGATTCTAAGTCATGTAATGCTTCGATTAATAAGCCATGGCGCTGTGTAACCGATACATTTTCAATAGAGGCTTGTAGTGCCTTTTGCTTTGCTTTGGTCAACATTAGCTTACCTTCGGCAAGCAGTCGTTTGCTTTCAGTACGCTCTTCATCGGAAAGTTCATCTAATAAACTCTCTTTCATATTAGGCGTTAAATTGCCTTCATGATGAGGAATATCACTATGGTGAGAATGCTCAATAGTATGAAGAAACGTCAGCGGTAACTGCGTTGTTTTTGCCAGCCAAATAGCATGGTCAATTACAGCGTTAGCCAGTTCTGAATTATCAATACACGCAAGAATACAGTTACTTTCTGTTGCAGACATTCTTAATGTCCTCCCATGATTTTCTCAATTTCTTCAGGTTTGTCATGTACAGCAAACTTATCTAATAAGGTCTCACTGGCTTCATTTAAACCAATAATACTGACATCAGCACCTTCACGACGTAATTTTAATACCACTTTGTCTAAGGCTGCAACCGCAGTAATATCCCARAAATGAGCACGATGYACATCAATTACRATTTTATCGACCGCTTCTTTAAAGTCAAARAACGCAAYRAAYTTATCTGATGAATTAAAGAATACTTGGCCGATAATAGTATARGTACGSGTATTACTWGCWTCATCAAAYTKWKTRTCRACATACATRAACTGACTTAAGCGTTGTGCCATAAATAACGAACCAATCAAAATACCRGTAAARACRCCRWARGCTARATTATGTGTCCACACYACCACMACWACTGTTGCSAYCATYACYRCYGAYGCACTRMTTGGGTTTGTTTTTAATGATTTCAATGAACCCCAATCGAATGTRCCGATTGAKACCATRATCATTACYGCAACCAATGCWGCCATCGGCACGATGGATAAGATATCACTTAAAAAGACCACTARAATCAATAAAAMYACACCRGCRACCATGGTTGATAAACGACCACGACCACCYGATTTAACATTGATAATAGATTGACCAATCATYGCACAACCCGCCATACCACCRATCAAACCTGAACCGATATTAGCAATACCTTGRCCTTTACATTCACGTTTTTTATCACTTTCAGTATCRGTTAATTCATCAATAACATTGGCTGTCATTAGTGATTCTAATAAACCCACAATGGCAATTGAAATCGAATAAGGGAAAATAATACTTAATGTTTCAAAGTTAAAATCTACATCTGGCCATAAGAAAATTGGCAAGGTATCCGGTAGTTCTCCCATATCCCCGATGGTACGGACATCAATATCCATAAAGTAAACGATTAATGTAATCACTACGATATTAACTAATGGTGAAGGTAATAACTGACCTAGTTTAGGCACATAAGGGAACAGGTAAATAATACCTAAACCTAATGTTGTTAAAGCATAAACATGCCAAGTAACATGAGTTAACTCAGGCAGCTGGGCCATAAAAATAAGTATGGCTAAGGCATTCAAGAAACCAGTCATAACTGATTTTGAAATAAAACTCATGAATTTATGTAAGTTAAGATAACCGGCTAGGATTTGTAATACGCCGGCTAAAACGGTAGCAGCGAGTAAATATTGCAGGCCATGATCTTTAACTAAGGTAACCATTAATAAGGCGGTTGCTGCGGTTGCTGCTGAAATCATCCCCGCTCGACCACCGACTACGGCGATCATAACGGCAATAGCGAATGAAGCGTATAAACCTACTTTAGGATCAACACCGGCGATAATTGAAAATGCAATTGCCTCAGGCACTAATGCAAGTGCGACAACGATTCCGGCAAGTATATCGCCTCGAATATTGCCTAGCCAGTCTTGTTTAGCTGATAACAGCATAGGTATTCCTTAAAATTTACCGCCATTAGAGCAATGGCTAACCGCCAATTATACCGTAAAACCTAATCCGGAATGGTAGCAATTTATTCACCTTGAATTGTAACAATGATCTGCCGTTGATGAGGATGCGTGCGGTGTTCCCACAAATAAACACCTTGCCAGATACCYARGTCACACCGGCCATTACTMACCGGYAAGGTAACATCAGGATTMGTCAGTACYGTTCTAATATGAGCACTCATATCATCYGGCCCTTCATCTTGATGTAAAAACATCGCATCACCATCAGGCACMAGRTACTGCATAAAGGTTTCCATATCACGCTGAACATCAGGGTCGGCRTTYTCACATAACATTAATGATGCACTGGTATGTTTAACAAATACATGACAMGTRCCAATAGTAATACCTGATGTTGCTACTAGCTGCTGAATTTGGTCGCTAATATTAGTSGTACTTCTRCCTGATGTGGAAAARTGTAATGACTGTTGGTAGACCACTAATTTAAACCTAAATCAAAGTAGGCTTTTGCTCKGCCCTGTTTAATTACTGTGCGAACGTGATCSGCWGCCAYAGCTTGWGAATCAAAYAAACCACAATGCCAAAGTGATATTGCRGCACCRTAAACTAARCTRTCAAAMGCYGSRCCAGATTGTCCAGMTAATGCTTTTAGACCTAGYTCAACAGTTTCAGCRRCCGTKACATTRTTCTTTTCTGTCGGYAAAACACCMCGTGTTGTTTGTTCAATACCAAAATCTGCTGGGTTTAAAATCAAGTCTTCAACCTGATCAACTAATACTCGATGATTATTAGACTCACCGCGTAAATTAGGTAATACGCCACCTTCAATGCCTTTAATTAATAAGGCTGAGGCAAAACCAGCTTGATGCGATAACCAAGCTAATACCTCAGGATAGGCTTTATGAACAAAACCGACTTGCAGGTGATTGTGACCTTTCGCTTTAATGGGCATTAATAGCTTTTCTAATGTTGCCAAACTTGGCCGTTTCATCATTCTTGTGCGTAAGTCTTGCAAGCTAAATAAACCAGGCGTTGCTTCAGCCTGATCAAGGTAGGCCCAAGCGATTTCACTATTATCAATATTATCTCTAGCTGACTCGGTTGAACGATGAATATTAGCGCCTAATTCCGCCAATACTTGCGAATGGGTAACACCAAACTTCGGCCCCATTTCCTCCACACCTTGTGACAAAGTAGGCAAGCCTGAAGCGCCTAATACTGCAGGCAAAAAAGTCATAATAGGACAGTGTCTATTGAAACCATTGAAAGGATCAGCAATATTAAGAAGCTGGTCGACTTTAGATTCAATTTGCTTGGTATTTTGTTGTAATGCCTGATAAATACCAAAGTTTTCCTCATCCGTTTCTCGTTTCATTCTAAGTGCGATAAAGAAAATAGCGGCATGAACATCATCAGCTTCACCTGATAATATTTCAAGCATTGCAAGACGTGTTTCTTCGACACTGAGATCTTTACTTAAGTGAGGACCTGTAGCAATTTTTTTTATTGCAAGTTGAAGTGGAGTCAAAGAAATACCTACTTAATAAATGATGTTAATGCCAGATATTTTAAGGCATAGAAATAAAATTAGTATGATTAACTAATCCAAGTAATTAGAGTTGATTCGTCAACTACCTCAACACCCAATGATTCTGCTTTGGTCAATTTTGAGCCTGCATCACGGCCCGCAACCACATAATCTGTCTTTTTCGATACACTACCGGCTACTTTAGCACCTAAAGCAAGTAGTTTTTCTTTCGCTTCACTGCGAGAAAGTTGCTCTAATGTACCTGTCAATACAACCGTCTTACCGCTCAAAAATGAATCTGACTGAGCTTTTTCTTCTAATGGCCAATTAATACCCGCAGCCAATAAACGCTCAATAACATCTAAATTATGCGCTTGATGAAAGAATGTCACTACATGGTGGGCGACAATGGGCCCTACATCTTCAATTTCTATTAACTGGACTTCATCTGTCGCCTTTAAAGCATCAAGCGTTAAATACGTCATCGCAAGTGATCGTGCTGTGGCTTCACCCACTTCACGGATGCCGAGTGAATATAGAAAGCGTGAAAAAGTCGTCGTTTTGGCCACCTGCAATGCACTTATCAAATTAAGTGCTGACTTTTCCCCCATGCGTTCTAAAGCGGATAAGTGTTCTAATGATAGCGAGAATAAATCGGCTGAATCATTAATTAATCCTTCGTCAACTAAGACTTCAACTAATTTATCACCTAAGCCATCAACGTCCAGTGCTTTACGTGAAGAGAAGTGTTTAATCGCCTCTTTACGTTGGGCTGGACAATAAAGCCCACCACTACAACGTGCTATGGCTTCACCTTCAACGCGTTCTACTTCAGATTGGCACACAGGGCATAGGCTAGGAATAACAAACTTAACCGTATCATCAGGTCGTTTGGTCAACACCACTTGCACCACTTCAGGAATCACATCGCCGGCACGACGCACTATCACTGTATCGCCTACTCGCACATCTTTACGATCAATTTCATCTTGATTATGTAAGGTGGCATTGCTCACGGTTACCCCACCGACAAACACGGGCTTTAATCGTGCCACGGGTGTTAATGCACCGGTTCGACCCACTTGAATTTCAATATCTTCTACTTGCGTCATTTCTTCTTGAGCAGGAAACTTATGCGCTATAGCCCAGCGAGGAGCACGAGATACAAAGCCTAAACGTTGTTGTAAGGCTATCGAGTCAACTTTAAGCACTACGCCATCGATTTCATACTCTAAGCTATTACGTCGCTCACCTAATCGTTCAATATAATCTAAACATTCAGCAACTGAATTAAGCGTTTCTAATTCTGGTGATACGCGACAGCCCCAACCCGCAAGTAACTGCATAGCGTCACTATGACTTAATGCTTGTGAATCGCCACTAATCTCACCTAAGCCATAACAATACATAGCTAAAGGTCGACTAGCGGTAATTTTCGAATCTAATTGGCGCAGTGCGCCTGCTGCTGCATTACGAGGGTTTACAAAAGGCTTTTTGCCCGCCTCAATTTGAGCTTGGTTTAGTGCCTCAAAGCCCGCTTTAGGCATAAAAATCTCACCACGAATCTCAACCACATCAGGAATTGATTCTCCGTGCAAAACTAAAGGAATGGTGGGGATTGTTCTGACATTAGCAGTGACATTTTCACCTATCGCACCATCACCTCGCGTAGCCGCTTGAACAAGTATGCCCTGCTCATAACGAATGCTGATAGCTAAACCATCTAACTTAGGTTCAGCAGCATAAATCGGTGTGTCAGCGGTATTTAGCCAATCACAGACTCGTTGATTAAATGCCTGTAACTCATCCTCATTAAACACATTATCTAATGACAGCATCGGAATTGAATGGGTTATTTGTTCAAATTTATCAAGCGCTTTCCCGCCTACACGTTGAGTCGGCGAATCTGTCGATAACAGTGCTGGATAGTCAGTTTCAAGCTGCTGCAACTCTCTAAATAGCCGGTCATATTCCACATCGGGTACTTCAGGACTATCTTCAACATAATAAAGAACGTTATAGCGGTTAATTAAGCTTCTTAGCTCAGAGGCGCGTACGGAAGATTCAGTTGGAATAGTCATGATTGTAATTAGATTGCTCTGTTTGTAACTGTATATTAAGGTTTAAAATTCGCCCACGCATTGATTCAATTGTCGCTTGATTAACGGGCTGACGCGATTCATCAGACAGCACGCCATCTAATTTATCGGTTATTTTCTCCGCCACATCTAATAAGTCCTCAAATAAGGTCAGGCCATTAACCGGRCCGGGAAGACGTGMAAARATMAGCAAWCCCGGYGTGYTCATGGTGGCAAAGTCRGCGGGGTTTAATGTGCCWGGATCTAARATATTAGCCACACTRAATAATGATTGTTTGCTYAGTCCRGGTATTARMCGRTGGTAAATTTGTAACTCRCCAAAATGTAGGTCTAAACTTTCTAAGGTGCTTTTAACCGAGCGTCCTGAGAACARGGCATCATCWCGCGCCATTACAGTGAAAGCRATCACCATRTCCCAGTCAGTCACTTCTTGCGTATTTGTATTAMTTRTYGGCTCTRCTGYTACTGSYWCWRSSKSWRYTKGARNTTNGANNGNNATTGTATCTTCTTCTATTTCAGCAGAAAGAGATARMTCATCTTGTKGTWGGGGCGCTACCGRYGGWGCTTCWGCACGCRTTTGATTRCTATTAGATGATGCCGCTTGTTCAGATAAAATAACCACAGGATCAGCATCWATTTCAAAACGCTCRTTATCAATCACYTGCTGYTCTACTTCTTGCTSRAAAATAGACTGRAATTTATCGCTATTTCCCATTGAAGGYTCAATATTTTCAATYTCGTCCAATAAGCGTGTACGCTGTTGGCGACTTTTATTKCCATACCATGCAACAGCTGCAAAGGTGGCGATGATTAATACAAATATGACAACAAACTCTAACACTTAAATTTATCCCAACTATTTCGGTATAATGATTATTTATTTAATGCATTGAGATTTAACCATGTCCACAAAACCAAGTAAACAACTGGATACCTTCGACAACGCGATTCCTGAGCGTGATTATACCATTCACATCGAAACTCCTGAATTTACTTGTCTTTGCCCAATGACTGGCCAGCCTGATTTCGCCACCATTAAAATTGATTATGTGCCTGATTTGAAATGTGTCGAGTTGAAGTCTTTTAAGCTTTATATGTGGTCATTCCGTGAAGAAGGCGCATTTCATGAGAAAGTCACCAATCAAATTTTAGATGATTTAGTCTCAGCGACCAACCCTCGTTTTATGCGTGTAACCGGTGTGTTTAATGTACGTGGCGGTGTTTATACCACTATTGTTGCAGAACACCATAAGGAAGGTTGGGTTGCCCCCACACGAGTACAACTTCCGTAACAACCATGCGTAAAGCGTTATGGACATGAATCATAACGCCTATATTGGCATTGATCTCGGCACCTCAGGGTGCCGAGCAATCGCCATCAATGATGATCAACAAATCATTGCCACTAGCGAAGTCGCTTTTTCTAGTCAATCCGAACTATCCCCCAGCCAAACAGAACAAGATCCTCTTTTACAGTGGTCTATTGTGCTTAATGTACTAGCCGAACTCATTGGACAATGTCAGTCGATGACTATTCAAGCCATTGCAGTAGATGCAACCTCAGGTTCTATTCTAATCACTGATACAGTAGGACAAGCTCTAAGCCCAATATTGATGTACAACGATAAGCAAGCAGTGGTAGAAAGTGAGTTAATTAGCCAGTCAGCACCTAAAGACTCAGGTGCTAATGGCCTAGGCAGCGGTCTATCGAAGCTACTCTACCTACAAAAACAACAGCCTAATACTAAAGCTTGCCGCTTAGTTCACCAAGTTGATTGGATTAACTTCAATCTCGGTGGCCGGCTCGGCGTAACAGATGAAAACACGGCTTTAAAATCAGGCTACGATATTATTAATCGCTGTTGGCCCGATTGGCTAAATCATTTTGTCGCCACGGAAACATTACCAACTGTTGTTGTACCTGGTTCTACCATTGGCCAATTATCAGCAGCATTATGTCGTCAGTTTGAACTTAGTTATGCCCCTAAAATTGTCGCAGGAACCACTGATAGTATTGCCGCATTTATGGCTACAGGAGCCAATGATGTGGGTGATGCAGTGACGTCATTAGGCTCAACGCTAGTGGTTAAAGTGCTTAGCCCTCAGCCACTTTTTTTACCTGAGCTAGGTGTTTATAGTCACCGTTTTAATGATAAATGGTTAGTCGGTGGTGCATCAAACTCGGGTGGAGCAGTGCTTAAATATTATTTCAATAACGATGAATTACAACGTCTTAGCGCTAACATCTCATTAAGTAATGAAGTTGAAGATTATTATCCCCTACTTAAAGCCGGCGAACGTTTTCCCATTAATGATGCTAATTTACAGCCTAGATTAACGCCTCGCCCCAGTGATGATGTTGCATTTTTACATGGCTTATTAAATGGCATAGCCAATATTGAATGTAGCGCTTATAAGCTACTTGAACAATCAGGTCAGATCACCGTAAAATCAATTCGAACGGTGGGCGGTGGTTCGGTTAATTCAGTCTGGCAATCACTACGTCAAAGCAAGATTAAGTTACCTTTCATCAAGCCCAAATATACAGACGCTGCCTATGGTGCAGCATTATTAGCAATAAATAAGGATACACAGTGATAAGCGATTTATTTAAAGGTGCCGGCTATCTATTAAAAGGCTTTGGCCTTCTGCATAAAAAAGGCATTCGTCATTTTGCCTACATTCCCATTGCGATTAATACATTACTATTCAGTGTCGCTATTTGGTTTGGTATTTCTTATTTTGATCAGTGGATGGCTGAGTTGGTCGAAACATACTCACCCACATGGTTACCGGAATTTATTTTAGATTTCATTATGTGGCTTCTTTGGCCTGTATTTGTCAGCCTACTATTAGTTATCGTCTTTTTTAGCTTCTCGATTATTGCCAATATCTTAGCCGCCCCTTTCAATGGTGCATTAGCTGAAGCGGTTGAGAATAACGTAACAGGCCAAAGCCCTGATGAAATGACCTGGAAAGAAATTATTAAAGATGCCCCTTCACTCATTTGGAATGAATTTAGAAAACTAGGCTACTTTATTTTATGGATGATTCCCCTAGCAGTCTTGTTTTTCATCCCTCTATTTACTATCTTCGTACCTTTTTTATGGATTCTATTATCAAGCTGGATGCTTGCGCTGGATTATCACGATTATCCACTTGGTAATCATCAAATGAAGTTTCCTCAACAACGTGCTTTATTACGTCAAAAACGATCGTTAGCATTAGGCTTTGGCTTGGCTACATTAGGTGCAACCATGATTCCTTTGGTTAACTTCTTAGTGATCCCTGCCGCAGTGGCCGGCGCTACGGTACTTTATTTAGAAAACCTGAAAACTATAACAAAGCCTTAATTCTCGCCACCGCTTCTAATAACCGAGACTCATCAACCGTATAAGCAAAACGAATATGGGTTTTATCGCAATGCTGGCCGAAGTCATTACCGGGTGTAGTGGCCACGCCAGCCTCATGTAGCCAATATCGACTCAAGGCCATGCTATCGGGGTAACGGTCATTCAATAAGGTACTGCAATCAGCATAAATATAAAATGCACCTTGTGGTATTGATTTTACTTTAAGCCCAATCGACTCTAAGGCTGGAATCAAACTATTACGGCGTTGTTCAAATATCTGTCTACGTTGCTCTAGCTCAACCAAGGTCTCTGTTTTAAATGCAGCTAGTGCCGCATATTGAGATACCGTCGGTGCTGCTAAGAATAGGTTCTGAGCCAAGCGGTCCATTACCTCAACACTTTCTTCAGGCACCACTAACCAACCCAATCGCCAGCCTGTCATACCAAAAAACTTAGAAAAACTATTAATAACGAACGCATCTTGATTGACAGATAACACTGTATCCGCTTGCAAACCATCATAAGTTAGACCGTGATAAATCTCATCGACTATCAGCTGACCYTGTTTGGCCTCAACGGCTGTAGATAAWKMSKCTARCTGCTGCTTRGATAATAAMGTRCCRGTTGGATTAGAAGGYGAAGCCACTARKGCCAATGCCGTGTCATGTTGCCAATACTGTTCWATATGCTGTGCAGTTAAYTGATAATTAGATTCCRCCCCTACSGCTATTGACTGCGCCTTTGCTTCRACAAAMCGAGCRAAATTACGATTGCAGGGATAACCWGGATCRGCAAGCATCACWGMYTTACCTTGTTCAAGCAATGCSCCCATCACCAGTAATAAKCCRCCTGARGCMCCCGGTGTGATGACTATTCTCTCTGCTGAGACCTTAACCTGATAATAGTCTTGATACCATTGTGCTATTTKTTGSCGTAGYTCWGGCAAKCCTAAAGCAGGCGTGTAYTTTGTTTTAGCCTGYTTTAATGCTTCTATGCCTGCATCAATAATAGGCTGAGGCGTATCAAAATCAGGTTCACCTACTTGTAGATGAATAATGTCATGGCCTTGTGCTTCTAACTTTTTAGCTTCCGCTAAAATGTCCATAACATAAAATGGATTTATCGCTTTGGCCCGTTGTGAATAGTTAATCTTAGCCACGAGCATGGATTCGGATTAAATCATCAACGGTTACATAGTCACCGGTGATTTTTTCACCCGCCACAACTGTCGCTACAGAGTCTTCATCACCCAATTGCGTTAACACGCTTAAGGCACCGGTGAAGTCATCATCTTTAGTGTAATCATTTAGGGTGACGATGGTTGCAATGGACGCCTTACACGATGAAATAAGCCCATTCTCGGAGTCTTCAAACACGAGACATTCATCTGCCGATAAATTTAACTGGTTTAAGCAGTAGTTAAAAATATCAGGGGCTGGTTTTTTAGCAGGCACAATATCACCCGCTGCGATGCACTCAAACCAATCTAATGCATCAGCACCTAATGTACTGCTTATTAAAGCGGTGACATTAGCCGGTGTGGTGGTGGTTGCAATGGCTAAACGTAATCCAGATTGGCGAATCGCATCAAGCAACCTAACCACTCCCGGACGTAAACAAATAGATTTATCCGCCAGTAAAGAAATGTAGTGGCTTGTTTTGCTTGCATGTAACTGCACAATAAAACTATCAATATCATCATGCTTAAAGGCGGTATTAAAATCAGCTAGGAAGTATTTGATTCTCTCTTTCCCTCCCGTAACGGCCAATAACTGACCATACAAGGCTTCATCCCAATTCCAATCTAACCCTGCATCAGCAAAAGCAAGATTAAAAGCGACTCGATGACCATCACGTTCTGTTTCAGCTAAGGTACCATCCACATCGAATATTACTGCTTTTAATTGTGCCATTGGTTTGTTTCCTTTCGATAAAAAAAGCGATAGTAGCAAATTATTTAGACCTACAGGCTTATTTCTGGTATAAATGCGCCTTAAAATTTTAATAGTTTAAAGGTTTTAGACATGAGTTCATCACAAGAGAGTTCGTTTACTCCATATAAAGAAGTAGATGGCGAAGAGTACATGAATGATAAGCAACTCGCTCACTTCCGCGTAATCCTTGAAAACTGGCGGGACAATCTTATGCAGGAAGTAGATCGTACCCTTAATCATATGCAAGATGATGCGGCTAGCTTCCCAGATCCAAATGATCGTGCAACGCAAGAAGAAGAGTTTACGCTTGAACTTCGTACCCGTGACCGCGAACGTAAACTACTTAAAAAGATTAAACAGTCTATAGAAGACATGGATAAAGATGACTATGGCTATTGTGAGTCATGTGGTACTGAAATCGGTATTCGTCGTCTAGAAGCACGCCCAACCGCTACACTCTGTATTGATTGTAAAACATTGGTTGAGATTAGAGAGAAAAGCCGCGTTTAATTAGCAGCAGTTCAACTAATTTAAAACAGCCTGTTTTAAAGCATAAAAAAGCCCCGATAACGAAATGTTATCGGGGCTTTTTTGTTTTAACTAAACGTTAACTACTAACCTTACAGGTCATCGCCATGTTTAGCTAAGTATTCAGCAACGCCTTCTGCGTCAGCTTTCATACCTTCATCACCTTTCTGCCAGCCTGCTGGGCAAACTTCGCCATGCTCTTCGTGGAACTGAAGTGCATCAACTAAACGAATCATTTCATCAACTTCACGACCTAAAGGTAAGTCATTAACTACTTGATGACGAACAACGCCTTCTTTATCAATTAAGAATGAACCACGTAAAGCAATACTTGCAGGGTGCTTAACACCATATTTTTTCATGATCTTGTGATTAGTATCAGCTACTAATGGAAAACCAATTTGGCCGATACCGCCATCTTTAACTTCAGTATTACGCCATGCTAGATGAGTAAACTGTGAATCAATTGAAATACCGATCACTTGAACGCCACGTTTTTCAAATTCTGCAACACGGTGATGGTGAGCAATAATTTCAGATGGGCATACAAATGTGAAATCTAATGGGTAGAAAAATAAAACAACGTATTGACCTGCATAGTCAGATAATGAAAATTCTTCATTAATGCTGTTATCAGGCATTACTGCAGCTGCTGTAAATTTAGGGGCTTTTTTCGTAACTAAAATGCTCATAGCACTCTCCAAAGAAGGGGGGATAAATTAATAACTAGTCAAGTAAAAAATGACTTTATGAATTACCTAGTAAAACACTCGGTTATGCTATCAATAACCTTTAATATTGTCTAATTATGTTCTTGCAAACAGCAATCTATATCATCTATTAAGAGGTGGATTGCTCATTATGGTTTGCCCTGAACTGGCTAGGAGAACAGTTGTAAAACCGCGTAAAGCGCCGGCTAAAATGACTTAAATCTGTAAATCCCGAGTCATAACATGCACTTGTAACTGTATGGCCTTTTTTCAATAAAACAACCGCAGATTTTAAGCGTAATTGTTGTTGAAACTCACTTGGGGTACAACCCAGTTGTTTTTTAAATTCGGTATAAAGTCGACTGCGACTCATGCAGGCTACTTTACACAATTGTTCTATATCAAAAGGTAAGAGTAAGTTTTGCTCTAAAAATACAATTGCGGAAGTAATACTCGATGCATCAGGAAATTCACGACAATAACTGAGCAATACATCCCTGCCCTGCTGGCGCAGCAAACGAATAATTAATTCAGACACGCCTAAATCCATCATCATTTCTTTATCAGGGTGATTATGAGTAAACAGAGTGACTAACTTATCTAATAGCTGCTGAGTATCTTGCGTATGTTCACTATGAAGGATATGCGGCTTATATTCCCAATCATGCTTAATCTCATCCAACATGGTTAAATCACGCATTTTCTCCGCAATTGTTTCAATGCGTTGTTTAGAAATTTCTATCGTCAAACAAATAGTCGGTTCATCTTCACTGGCATCGGGAAAATCTATATCAACATAAGTGCCCGGCGGTAAAACAAAGGATTCATGCGGAAGAAACACGGTCTCATCTTCATCGGGGTGTTCCCTATCGTGCATGATTTTTTTGCCTTGAACCATGCCGCAATACAGCAACTGCGCCGTATCAAGTCGAACTCCAGACGCAGATTGGTAAGTATCATAAATACTTAATTCAGATTCAGGGCCTGAGAAGCTCAGTTTATTTTCAACTAAATGCTGCTTATCCTTGCTACGGTGCGATGTTCCAGCCAAGAGAAGACCTTTTTTATGTGTATTTTCACTGTTCATTAGTTTCAATTCTGTGACATTTCTGGACGCTAAGTCAAGTTATTAAGAATGTCGTACAAACACAAAGTCACTGGTTCACTTTATTATTTCCTGCTCTAAACAACAAAAATAAAGAGAGAAATTGATGATTTATTCAAATCCGGGAACAGAAGGTTCTCTAGTAGATTACAAAGAACGCTACGGTAATTTTATTGGTGGTGACTGGGTAGCGCCAATTAAAGGCCAATACTTCACCAATATCTCACCTGTCACAGGTGAAGCTTTTTGTGAAATTCCTCGTTCTACTGAGGAAGATATTAATTTAGCACTTGATGCTGCTCATGCCGCTAAAGATGCATGGGGAAAAACATCAATCACAGAACGCTCTAATATCTTATTAAAAATAGCGGATCGTATTGAAGAAAACCTTGAAATGTTAGCCGTGGCTGAAACATGGGATAACGGTAAAGCAGTACGTGAAACGCTAGCAGCTGATGTTCCTTTATGTGCTGACCACTTCCGCTACTATGCGGGGTGTATTCGTGCACAAGAAGGCACCATGGGTGAAATCGACGAAACCACTGTTTCTTATCAATTTCATGAGCCATTAGGTGTGGTTGGTCAAATCATTCCATGGAACTTTCCTTTATTAATGGCTGCGTGGAAACTTGCGCCCGCATTAGTAACAGGTAACTGTATTGTAATGAAGCCTGCTCAACAAACACCTTTCTCTATCCTTAAGTTAATGGAAGTGATTGCTGATTTATTACCACCTGGTGTATTAAACATCGTCAATGGTTTTGGTCCAGAAGCAGGTGAAGCTTTAGCTACAAGTACACGTATCGCTAAAATTGCATTTACAGGTTCAACACCAGTTGGCTCTAAAATTATGGAGTTTGCAGCTAAAAACATTATTCCTTCAACAGTTGAACTAGGTGGTAAATCACCTAACATCTTCTTTGAAGACATTATGCAACAAGAAGATGATTACATTAGTAAATGTGCTGAAGGTGCTGTACTGGCCTTCTTTAACCAAGGTGAAGTCTGTACCTGTCCTTCACGTGCATTGATTCAAGAAAGCATTTACGATGACTTTATTTCAATTGTCATTGACCGCGCAAAAATGATTAAACGTGGTAATCCACTTGATACTGAAACTCAAGTCGGTGCACAAACATCAAAACAACAATTCGATACAATTATGAACTATGTTGAAATTGGTAAACAAGAAGGTGCTGAACTATTATTAGGCGGTAATATCGCTCAATTAAGCGACGGCCTAAACGATGGTTTCTATATTGAACCTACCTTATTTAAAGGTACCAACAATATGAGAATCTTCCAAGAAGAGATTTTTGGCCCTGTTGTTTCTGTAACCACATTTAAAGATGAAGCTGAAGCCTTAGCCATTGCCAATGATACTGAATTTGGTTTGGGTGCTGGTTTATGGACGCGTGATATGAACCGTGCATACCGTATGGGCCGAGGAATTCAAGCGGGTCGTGTATGGACTAACTGTTACCATCTCTACCCTGCACATGCTGCATTTGGTGGTTATAAAAAATCAGGTATTGGCCGTGAAACGCATAAAATGATGTTAGATCATTACCAGCAGACTAAAAACTTATTAGTCAGCTACAGCACAAGTCCACTTGGTTTCTTCTAAACCAAAATAGAAATAAATTTGCCCCTGTAGGGAATCAATCCTACCGGGGCATTTTTTATTTTGATGTTGCCTAAAAAAATATACTCACGTATGTTCATTAACTAACAAAAACTAATTAGGGTTTATACCCGTACTCATTCTAAATGTAATTTAAAGTGAATGAGTACGGGTATAGGGCCTCAAACTAACTCAATTAACAATAGATAGGTGTCGCACTATGTCTGAAGACAATATTCACTCAACATTACATGAAAACCGCCACTTTCCACCTAGTGATGAATTTGTCCGTAACGCGTCCATCAATGCCGATAAACTAGCAGACTTATATCAACAAGCTGAGCAAGATAATCCCGAATTCTGGGCTACGCAAGCCCGCCAAGAGCTAGATTGGCAGCAAGACTTCACCGTAAGCCTAGATGATTCCAATGCGCCTTTCTTTCGCTGGTTTCCTGATGGAAAAATAAACGCATCCTATAACTGCCTAGATCGCCATCTAGCTAAAAATGCTGATAAAACAGCGATTATCTTTGAAGGTGATGCTGGTGATGTACAACATATTAGCTACCAGCAGCTTTATGACCGCGTATGTACCTTTGCTAACACCTTAAAAGCACAAGGCATTACTAAAGGTGATCGGGTTATTATTTATATGCCKATGATYMSYGAAGCCNGTTANYGCYATGYWAGCCTGTGCTCGTATTGGTGCTATTCATTCTGTTGTATTTGGTGGTTTCTCAGCTTCATCACTCAAAGACCGAGTTGAAGATACGGGTGCTAAACTCATTATTACAGCCGATGGCGGCAACCGAGGTGGCAAAATTGTTGAACTGAAACAAACTACTGATGCTGCATTAGAACAAGGCTGTGCAACCGTTGAAGCAGTCATCGTATTCAAACGTACTGGCCACGATATTGCCATGCAATCAGGTAGAGATATTTGGTGGCATGATGCTGAATTAAATCAACAACCACATTGTGAACCTGAATGGGTTGAAGCCGATCATCCTCTGTTCTTGCTTTACACATCAGGCTCGACCGGCAAACCAAAAGGCATACAACACTCAACTGGGGGGTATTTACTTAATGCCATCACCAGCATGCGTTGGGTATTTGATATTCAAGATAGCGATGTGTTCTGGTGTACAGCCGATGTAGGTTGGATAACGGGTCACAGTTATGTGGCTTACGGGCCTTTAGCCGTTGGTGCTACCATGGTTATTTTTGAAGGTGTGCCGACTTATCCTGATGCTGGCCGTTTCTGGCAGATGTGTGAACGTCATAAAGTCAGTATTTTTTATACTGCCCCTACCGCTATTCGCGCCTTAATTAAACAAGGTGATGAGTTCCCAAATAGTTGTGATCTATCCTCTCTGCGTTTATTAGGCACAGTAGGCGAACCTATTAATCCTGAAGCGTGGATGTGGTATCACACTGTTATTGGTAAACAACGCTGTCCTATCGTTGATACATGGTGGCAAACAGAAACAGGCGCACATATGCTCGCCCCTGTACCCAGTGTTACCACCACAAAACCAGGTTCATGCACCAAAGCACTACCCGGTATTGATGCCATTGTGGTTAATGAGCAAGGTGAAGAAATAACCGAAGATCATGAAGGTGGCTATTTAGTCATTCGCAAACCTTGGCCTTCGATGCTGCAAACCGTGTGGAATGACGATCAACGTTATAAAGATACCTATTGGCCAATGTTTGATGGTAAATACTACCTTGCCGGTGATAGTGCCTGCCGCGATGAAGAAGATTACTTCTGGATCATGGGACGTATTGATGATGTATTAAACGTCTCCGGTCATCGCTTAGGCACAATGGAAATTGAATCCGCATTGGTTGCCCATCCGAAAGTAACTGAAGCCGCCGTAGTGGGTAAGCCACATGATATTAAAGGTGAATCTGTATTTGCTTATGTGGTACTAAAAGGTGAACGGCCTGACGGTGGTGTTGATGCAGAACTAAGTCAAGAGTTACGCACTTGGGTTGGCGAGCAAATTGGTGCTATTGCCAAACCCGATGAACTTCGTTTTTGCGATAACTTACCTAAAACACGCTCAGGAAAAATCATGCGTCGTTTATTACGCACCATTGCTAAAGGTGAAGAAATCACCGCTGATATCTCGACATTAGAAAATGCTTCGATCATTCCTCAATTACAAGGAAAGGAATAAGCTAGCTCTGGTATATACTTGCAGGTATTAAATAAAAACAGATAGCTATAAATACCATGGCAAAACAACAACAAGAGCAGCAAGATGATAGTAGTCAACGCTTAGACAAATGGTTATGGGCTGCGCGGTTTTATAAAACCCGCAGCCTGGCTGTTGAAGCGGTTAATGGCGGCAAGGTTCACCTTAATAATAATCGAGTGAAACCCAGTCGCACAATTAAGCCTGACGATGTACTCACGCTATCAAAGCCACCCTATGAGCATATTATTACCGTATTAGGCCTGGCTAAACAGCGCCGCCCAGCACCAGAGGCACAGTTGCTTTATCAAGAAAGTGAAGCCAGTATTGCTAAACGTGAACTGTTGAAACAACAACTAAAAGATCAACCATTAGGCTTTAGACACGATAAAGGCCGACCTAATAAGCGCGATCGACGTCATATTATTAAATTCATCCGTTCTTCATAAGCTGCCCCTCTCTTCCCTACTAGTGAATATAGGTAATTCTTCCAAGTACAAATACAAAATTTAAAAAACATCACTTTCTTGTCAACCAATTTCAAACTCATGCGTTGTATGTACTGAGACCTAGAAATTAATCACCACAGGAGAACAATGATGACCTCTACTACGTTTATTACCACCACAGTTGCAGCCATGATGTTATTTGCATCAAGCATGACTATCGCTGCTGATAAAGGCGATAGAATTGAGCAGCGCCTAGACAATAAAGGCGACCGAATCGAACAACGTTTAGATAATAAAGGCGATCGTATTGAGGCTCGTCACGATGCACGTGCAGATCAAGCGCGTGATAATGGAAAATACCGCTTAGCTAATAAAATTGAAAGAAAAGCTGATCGTATTGACCAGCGTTTGGATAATAAAGGTGAGCGAATTAATAATAAACTCGCTCATAAAGGCGACCGTATTGATCGTCGTTATGATCGACGTGACAGTAATAACTAAACGCGATATAGCCTACAATGCCTACACCTCGAGTGTAGGCATTGATGTATTTTTAATATGGATAAGAACTGTAATGAGTGAGGCTTTAAATCAATTCCTT
>NVVP01000080.1 GCA_002402245.1 Gammaproteobacteria bacterium
TAAATTCAGCGCCCGTAGCTCAGCTGGATAGAGTACCTGGCTACGAACCAGGCGGTCACACGTTCGAATCGTGTCGGGCGCACCATAATATGTGGTACGTAAAAAGCAGTTAATCACTTAGTGGTTAACTGCTTTTTTGTATCTGATATTTGCTTCCTCTTAAACATCTCACCTACTGACTTCAAACTACAAAAGCTATCTGCATAGGGTGTTAAATGCTCTGATTATAAATGAGTAGAGAAAAAAGCATAAAACCCCAATCTGTTTTTCTTCTACTAGTTAAATTAATAATAACGAGTATATAATTCACGGGCATTATTTGACTTTGTATCTACTTTTACATTCCTTGAAAAAACTAAAACTGATTAAGACTAGTTTAATTATTACTTTCTGATGCGGTGAGAAATCAATCGAGTACGCCCCATTGTTCTTCAGCCACACGACAATAGATCTTAAATACCCTTATTTTACCGTAGCTTTACTACTTAAACAGTTATTCAAGGATGAGATAAAATTTCTAACTCACTTAACTCTCTCTGCACCACATCAAGATCAATAGTTAATTTATGTTTAACCTTTCGTAATTCTCTAAGCTTAATTTCCAATGTTTCGATATTATATTTCATGTCGTTAAAGTCACTCATCGTATATCGCTCATCATTCTGTACATTGAACAGATCTTCTTGCGCATTTCTAATTTGATGGTGCAACGATTTAGATTCAGATTTAACCATAGCTAACTCATCAGAAGACTTAACATAGCGGTTATGAACTTCATTTTTATGATTAATAAAACGCTCTAATTGTTTTTCACTTAAACTACTAATAACCTTAATTTCATCAAAACTWTWYMTACTAACATGTTCTTTAAGATATTCTGCAGCATACTCCATAAATTGATTCGACTGATACATAATAATTTCAGTATTGGCTTCATCCTTAAACTCTTTTACTAATTCTGGTCGTGGACCAATTGTTTTACCATTAACAATTTCCCACCAATCTTCTTTCTTATCATCTGTAACAAATACAATATTTTTTTGTTCGTCTTTAGCAAGGCCAATTATCTGTTTCCATAACACCAAATTTTCTAATTGTCCCTTTAACAGAACCCGATGTATTTCCTTTTGATATATCCATATATCCCGGAGGGGTTTTATCCTCATATCTAGATTCTCCCTCCTTAATTATTTCACTAAGAATTTCTTCCGTATAAGGCTCTGTTACTCTATTTATAAATAAGTTAGCAATCTCATCCTTGATCTCATCCTTTGATAACCTAGAATTATGAACATCACGGTTTGTATCAAGTTCCTGATTTAATGAACCACTACATAGACTCTGATACAAAAGGGTGTTTATTTGAGTCATCAAAACTCTTCTGCATTTTTTCCACTAATTTTTTTGTTTCAGCATATGATTTTATTTGCTCAGTAATAACATTAGTTCTATTTTCAAAGTATTCTGCAGCAGCCCTATTAGGAAGCCAAAGGAAATTTCTTAGTTTCTCATTTTCTAAGATTCTCAACACGTCAGACTTTGTCGATTCTGAGTACCTATATAAGTTAAGTAATATATTTGCATCTAATACAAATATACAATCCCCCCATATTTCTAATGACTCCTCCTCTGTTTTTTTAAAATAGCCTGGAAAAAGATTTTTCATTAATATTAGTTCCTTTAGATTCATCCCATAAAATATGTACTAATTTGTATTAACATTGGATTAACTATAACAACAAATTGATACTAGTTATTACCGCCTGAGATGTTTTTCAGATGAATATCAGTAAAATCGGATAATCGTCTAAGCTTTAAATGAGAGCGTTGGAACTTTTCATCTTCAAATTCGCCCGAGGCTGGCACAGCAACTGTTTTAATCTTTGCTTGTTGAGCAGCCTTAATGCCAGATAGAGAGTCTTCAAATGCAATGCAGCTTGTAGCATCCACGTGTAATTTTCTTAGTGTTGATAAATAGACTGCTGGATGAGGCTTGCCTTTTACTTCATGCTCAGAGGAACAGATCGCATTAAAATAATGAGTAATATCAAGCTTATCTAACACCACTTCAATTAGCCTAAAAGGGGCATTTGTTGCTAAGCCTATTTTAAATTGTTTGTGTTGAAAGAAATCTAAAATCCCATTAACTCCTTGCATTGGCAAGGCATTCTGATTAATTAGATGTTCAACACGATCAATGACTTCATTTTCAACTTGCTCTAAACTTTTACCTGACCAAGGAGAATGACGGTACCAAAACTTGGTGACTTCACTTGTGGTCATTGAAGCGGTTTGATCTGCTAATTCAGCTGTCACAGTCACTCCAATATCAGAAAAGACCTGCTTTTCAGCTTCTTTCCATAACGGTTCTGAGTCAATCAGCGTACCGTCCATATCGAAGATTACTGCTTGCATTAAATAAGTCCTGTTTATTAGTATAGCTAGCTATTTAGCGTGTTACTCAAGTCTATAGCTACTTTTCTTTAAATAAATTATAACAAACAGGTATTAACATTAAAGCGGCTTCTTAAATAACGCTACTTTTTCTTCAAACAGGCTTACTGATACGGGTTTTGAAAATAAAAACCCTTGCACATAATCACAGGATATTTGGTTAAGAAAGTCCCTCTGCCCTACTGTTTCTACACCTTCGGCTATGACTTTAATGCCTAGTGCATGTGCCATGGCAATTATAGCTTCACATAAAGCCCGATCATCACTGCTGGTTTCAATATATTGCACAAACTGCCGATCAATCTTTATATAATCAATATCAAATTTTCTAAGGTAAGCAAGTGATGAATAGCCTGTTCCAAAATCATCCAAGGCCACGTGTACACCTTCATCTCGGAAAGAAAGTAACTGTTCCATTACACTCTTATTTGAAGCCATCAACACGCCTTCAGTAATCTCTACAATGATACTTTCAGCTGAACATTGGTGTTCGTCCATATAGTCTAACCAGTATTGATGACACAAGTTATCATTGCTAAATTGCTTGGGTGATTTGTTGATACTTACTTGAAAATTTTCATCAATAGTTTCTCTCCACAATTTTGACTGCTGAACCGCTTGTTCAAACACCCAATTACCAATCTCTATAATTAAGCCTGTATCTTCAGCAATAGGTATAAATTTAGCAGGAGAAACCAAACCGTGTATTGGATGATGCCACCGAATTAATGCTTCGGCCTTATAAATTAACCCCGTGTTCATCTCTACAATAGGCTGGTAAAGCAGTTCAAATTCTTTATTTTCTAGTGCAAAGCGTAGATCGTGTATTAATGATTTTCGTTCTAGCGCGGTGATTTCCATTGAGGATCTAAAATAACGGAAACAGTTTCGCCCAGCTCGCTTTGCATAGAACATGGCTTGATCTGCATTCTTTAATAAAGAAGAGACATCAAGTGCATGATAAGGATAAATAGCAATACCAATGCTTACCGATAGAAAGCTCATTTCACCTTTTATTTTAAATGGCTCAGTCATTTCTTTCTGTATAGCCTGCACTACCTCCGCTAATTTTTCAGTTGACTCAAACGGCTTAATACACAGACTAAACTCATCGCCTCCCATACGAGCAATAAGGTCGTTAGGTTGCAAGCAACGGTGCAACCTTAACGCTGTTTCCTTTAATATTAAGTCGCCGTGGTCATGGCCTAGGGTATCATTAACTTCTTTAAAGTTATCAAGATCAAGAAATAAAATAGCTAGTTTACGCTGCGTTTCATCAGCTTGTTTAAGCTCGGTCTCTAAGTTCATTTTAAACAGACGTCGATTAGGAAGATCGGTTAATTCATCATAATAACTTAGCTTTCTAACAGATTCTTCGGCGGTTCTTCGTTCCGTTACATCAGCAAAAACGGAACAAAATGATATTACTTCGCCAGCTTCATTTTTAGATGCATTAATGGTAATCCACTCTAAAAATAACTCTCCACTTTTTCTTCTATTCCAAATTTCACCACTCCAATGACCCGTCAACTTCAGGCTATCCCACATCTTTTGATAAAATTGGGCATCATGCTTGCCTGAACTTAAAAGTCGAGGATTACAATTAAGTATCTCCTCTCTTTTATAGCCCGTTATCGCACAAAACGCATCGTTCACTCTAACGATACGGTTATTGGCATCTGTAATGGTCATGGCCAATGAAGAATTAAGAAATACCGATGATTTAAACTTCCACTTCTGTTGTTGGCTAAAATTCTGAGCACATTGCTGCACTACAGCCAATAGTTCAACGTCTCTTAGAGGTTTTGGTAAATAGCGGGTGATACACAGAGAAAATAACTGCTCTGCAAGTACTACATTTGAGGGTTCGCACGTTACAATGATCGGCGTAACCTCTTCGTAATTGGGTAATAAAAAAGCAAGTTCAGCCTGGTGTTTAAGCAAAAAAGATAAATCGACAATAATTAAATCAGGTTGATAATCATATGATTTTTCTGCTGCTTCTACCGTGTTGCACAAGTCAATATGGCCAATGCTTTTAGCTAAGGCTTGATGAATCGTATTTAAAGATGCTTCATCAGGATCAAGACATAACACCCTATAATCAAATAACGATGCCTCTATTTCCTGTTGTTCTATCTTGGCTAATGACTGATTCTTTTTACTCTTCTTTTTTGTCTCTATGTGCTTATAGTCACTGCTCAGTTTTATTTCAATGAGGGTTATATCATCCACTTTACCGACAGATTGAACTTGTTCAATTTCTGATTGGATCACATCAAAGCGGTTACTATCCTCTTGACCAATATAAAGTGATTCATAAGCGGCATTATTCTCACACCAGCCACTTTGGATCAATGAATCCTTCAGCCCATCGGTGAATAGATACAATTTACCTGGGTCTTTATAAAAAACGCGTTCAGTAAGCAGCTCATAGTCTGCATTCTTCAAAATTCCACAGGCCATTGATGACGATTCAAAGCGATGAGAAATATCCCCTTGTTCATTAATCAGTAATACCGCCGGATTGCCACAGTTTAAAACCTCAATAAACTGTTCATACTCATTAATTTCAACCAATGTTAAAGCAATAAAATAACCGGTATGTTCATAACTGCATAACTCTTCATTAAGTTTGGCAGCAATAGTGAGAATAGAGTGTCTTTTTTTAGCTAGATCAACGAACAAATTAGGAAAATTTAATCCCGGCATCACCGCTGACAAGCCATGTCCAGCTCCATCAGCAATAAGTAAATAGATTGATTCTTCCACTCTAATCACAACGTGAAAGTCACCACTAATATCTTCTTTAGCAATGGTTAATATTCGAATACCTTCTATCGGCACACTTTTGTTAAGGTAGTTACTGGTTAGCTCTTTTATTCTTAATTGTTCAAAAATATTTTCATTTATTCCGGACATAGGCCGATAGCATCCTATAGAAGCAGACAACACCTTATGTCTTGCTTTATTAATCTAGCTAAAAAATACACATCAATTGGATATTATAATACTCATTAATATAATATAGTAACCTTTAAGTCAATATTTTTTAATCTCATTTACATTGCATGATATTCTGGAGTCGCACACTGTATAATTTTGCGGTTCAAACCTAAGGATAGCGTTTTGTCGGACAATACATACCAACTATATCAACATCGTTTAATAACCAAGAGGAAGCAACAAGGTCTAAGCCTACAGGCATTAGCTGAACGTTCAGGCGTCAGTAAATCTATCGTATATAAAATTGAACAAGCTCAAGTTCAACCCAGTATTCAAACAGCTTCCCGGATTGCTGTTGGTTTAGGTTGTTCACTATCTGAAATGTTTCAGGAAGAGACAAAGACGGTGCTCTTCCATCCTGTGGATCAACAGTTTGTACTTGATAATGGTGGCCACGTTAAAAAGAAAGTCTCTCCCTCAACAGATAGCATGATCATAGATATCTTCCATGAACAGCTTAAACAGGGAGAATCAATAAACCAAAACAGTGACTTAGCTAAGTTTATCGTTTCTTTAGATGATGCCCTTCATATTAAGGCTAATGATACCGAATATGTTTTAAAGAAAGGGGATTGCCTCTACCTTGAAAGCAAAGTGGATCACACAATCACCAATAAAACTGATTCTCCTGTGCATTTTTCAACTACCACACACAGTAAAAAAAGGCTTAATGACTAAATAATCTTATTTTCTAGCCATGTAACATCAAGTGAATAGCCTACACATTAAATGTGGGCTATTCACCATCCAGAGAAAAGTCCAGACCCGCAATACTATCAAGCATCGGTAAGGAAGTAGCCGAAATACCTTGTAACTCCCCACACATCGATAGCATTTGATCCGATATTTGGCCTATTTGAGTTTCGCGCTTCTTCCACAAACGTTGCATAGCCGCTTTTTCTTTATCTAAGTCACTGCGCATTGATTCATAGTTATCCACCACGGCTCGAATACGCTGTGCAAATTGATTACTGGTGATGTAATCAAACATCGC
>NVVP01000081.1 GCA_002402245.1 Gammaproteobacteria bacterium
CGTTGAATGATTAATGCGGTCGTGTTTGAACACTGATACATTAAGTACATTATAACCACGGCAACAATCAGAATTTACTTTCCTTGAATAATGGGCATCAATGAGCAGCGCTAGCATTAGGTATTATCTTTGTGTAAACCTTGCCCCCCGATTTAATAAACCGAATACAGGCACTTTACCACCCGCTCCTCGACCTCGCTTTCCTTTACGCCTTCCACCAAAATAACTTTCGTCAGCTTCTACCTCACCATCGAGTAATTCAAGGTGCTCACTATGGTCATATATTATCTGCCTGAGACGCTGAAAATAATAACTAGCAGTAGACTTATTTACACCAACTAAACTAGCGGCTGTTCGAGCAGTTGAACCCGCTATAAAAAGTTCAATTAAACGACTTTTCTTATACCCACTTAATCTGCTTTTTCTCATGTTACTCTCCTAGATTATTTTACTTATCTAGGACTGCCCCTTTTATTATTAGGCCCGTCCGTTGGGTATTTTCAAAACTAACTTAAGCAGGGTTATAGCTTAATAATATAGGAGCATTCATCCAACKATTRAGGTCKGTYTCSCCTAARACATTCATTAAAAATARTAATAARCGATASGKYTGTCTRAYTWGGCTTAARTCTGGCAATGTATRTGTTTGCTGATACTTKKCYWTRAATAGCTTCATTTGTKCTGGGTCTAAAATAAACTCAAGTARYACCAGCTCTAATTCACGYGGTGCAAATACGAAGGCATCRAGATCRACTAGTGCTGATAGTTTACCGTYTTGYTGGAGAAATTGATCCCAGCGTAAATCAATCATTGTGGGTACAAATTCCGTTACGCTGATTAGTGCTATTTGTTCSAGTGCTTGYTTAASRAKCRACTCGGGRATTKTAAYATCACTTTGTTCTACYAGCAKCTGTAAGCTTGCACTTAATCGAGYWGGCCATTGYGWTRCTGAAAATTYRGGCYGGGGCATKGGCCCCCACTTTATATTAGTCTGCTGATGTAATTGRCTAATATGTTCGGCCAGTTKTTCAACCATTTCATYATTRATRTCAGCATCARTAATGGCTTGCCCWGCTAATGTGCTGGCTAATATAAACTGRGCAGACTCMGTAGCAATACATTGRGGRATTRAAAGCGGGCTATAACGAGCAATATCAGCGTATATTAARCTCATATCTGCAAGAGACTGAGGRAAGYTGGCATTAAATARGTGATTCATTRCCWGCCAAAAAGAAGACTTTTCAATACTCTTTTTATTGCAGACTTTTAGCACCATTGCACCTTGCTGAGTTTCACAGCGCCAAAGGTGATGCGTGCTATCTTCAAATAAGGTGGGAATACTGATTGCCGGCTTGAGTAAAGCCGGCAATGTAGCCTGTTGCTGTTTAGATAACAGTGGGTAGCTTACCAAGGTAATAAATCACCATTGCTGTGCCAGAATGTACCACTGTTTTCTAGATTAAGTTCATCCATTCTAGCTAATAGGCCTGATGCAGCTTCATCGGTATCCATTAAACCACCATGTGCCGTCATGTCTGTTCTCACCCAACCTGGATGTAGAATACCTACGGCAATACCTTGAGGTTTTAAATCAACAGACAGTGATTTACCGGCAGCATTAACCGCCGCCTTAGACATACGGTAACCATAACTGCCACCCGAATCATTATCGGCCACTGAACCCATTCGGCTAGTGATAATCGCCACTTTACTGCCTTCGCCTAGGTTATTAACTAAGGCTTGGGTAGTTAATAAAGGGCCAAGGCTATTTACTTCAAACATACGTTTGCAGCTGGCAATAGTTTTTTCATTGAGCTCATCCATGGCAATGCCATCAGCAATACCGGCATTATTAATCAGCCAATCAATACGTCGGCCAGATAAGCTATTTACTAATGTTGCTAGGCTTGCAGGGTCGCTTACTTCTACGTTTTCAATCACCTCAACACCTAGTTGAGTAAGTGCATCTGAGCTGCTTCGGCAGGTGGCAATGACATCAAAGCCTCGTTGCTTTAATTGTGTGCATAATTCTAAGCCAATTCCACGGTTACTTCCCGTCACTAATGCTGTTTGGGCCATGTTAGTTTCCTTTGATAATAGACATTGATTCTAATGATGGAGACAATACTACTCCTGCTTCGGTCACAATAACATCAATCAATGACGCTGGCGTGACATCAAATGCAGGGTTGAGTGCGGGTATACCTTGTGGGGCGATATTAACGCCATTTATGGTGGTGACTTCTTCTGCTGGACGCTGTTCAATCGGAATTTCACTGCCTGAGTTTAACGTCCAATCAATAGTTGAAGTTGGTGCGACTACCATCACTTTGACATTGTGATATTTGGCTAATATTGCCAACATATAGGTGCCAATTTTATTGGCTACATCCCCATTAGCCGTGATGCGATCAGCACCGACAATGATCCACTCTAATTTGGATGTGGCCATTAATGCCGCAGCGGCACCATCAGCCTGTAATGTCACCGGAATACCCTCTTGTGATAATTCCCATGCAGTTAAGCGTGCGCCTTGTAACCAAGGTCGGGTTTCATCGGCATAAACCTGAGTCACGTTGCCATCAGCATAGGCCTGTCGAATCACGCCCAATGCAGTACCAAACCCGCCTGTTGCTAAGGCTCCGGCATTACAATGTGTGAGTACATGACTATCGGCATCAATCAATGCCGAGCCCAATTTACCCATTTTATGATTGGCGGCAATGTCTTCGTTATGAATCATTTTAGCCTGTTCAATCAAGATCTCTTCTGGTGATTCATTATCGGGTAAGTCCTGATATACCGAGGTCATACGTTCAATCGCCCAGCGTAAATTAACCGCTGTAGGTCGAGATTCAGCCAAGTACGCTAAAGGTTTATCCATAGCCTGTTTCCACGCTTCACCTTGTTGTAGCCATGCTTCGCGTGCCGCTAGAACCACACCGAATGCGGCGGTAATTCCAATCGCCGGAGCACCTCGTACCACCATGTTTGTAATCGCATCGGCAACCTCATTTGCTTGCTGATAATCGAGCCACACTTGTTCATTGGGTAAGCGACGTTGATCTAATAAATGAAGTCGATCTTCTCGCCAAATAATCGGCTGAATTGAATCTAACGGTTTATGCAATGTCTTTTCCTTTTGAGGACGGTATTAATAGTGATAATAGAACGGCTATTACATCACGATTATGCCTTGCTAGCCCATTCTTTATCGCACTATAAGCATGCAGCTTGAATGATAACGGGTATAATCTCTGCATACTCCGTTTCAGGCATTTGCAGGCACTATACAATATGAAAAATGTTGATCTAATTATACATGCTCGCTGGGTGATCCCCGTTGATCATAAACAGTCTGTATTAGAGCATCACGCTGTGGTGATTAATGATGGTCATATTGTTGCTATCTTGCCGCAAGATAAAGCCAATAGTAAATATAGCGCTGAGGATGTTCAGCAACTCGATCAACATTGCATTATGCCCGGTTTAATTAATAATCATGCTCATGCTGCTATGTCATTATTCCGTGGTTTAGCTGATGATTTACCGCTGATGACCTGGTTGAATGATCATATTTGGCCTGCTGAAAAAGAATGGTTAAGTGATGACTTTGTCGAAGCCGGTTCAGAGCTCGCCATTGCTGAAATGATTCGTGGTGGAACGACGTGTTTTAATGATATGTATTTCTTCCCTGAAGCCACTGCACGCGTTGCCGACCAAAGTGGTATTCGAGCTAATCTTGGCATGACCATTATCGACTTTCCAAGTGCTTGGGCTGCCGATGTGGCTGAATATTTACATAAAGGCCAACTACTACACGACCATTATCGTCATCACGCCCGTATTACTACGGCTTATGCACCTCATGCACCGTATACCGTTTCTGATAGTACGCTTGAAGCGGTGATGACCAATGCTGAGGAAATTGATGTACCTATTCATATGCATATTCATGAAACAGCTGATGAAATAAACCAAAGCATAGAACAATATGGCGTGCGTCCATTAGAACGCCTTAAAAACCTAGGTTTGTTATCACCCCGTTTAATTGCCGTGCATATGACTCAACTCACTGAACAAGAAATTGATTGGTGTGCTGAAGCGGGCGTGCATATCGCCCATTGCCCAGAATCAAACTTAAAGCTGGCAAGTGGTTTTAGCCCGATTGCCAAGATGAAACAGCGTGGCATCAATATCACTATTGGTACTGATGGTGCAGCCTCTAATAATGATTTAGATATGTTCGCTGAAATACGTCAAGCCGCTATTCTAGCCAAAGCCGTGGCTCAAGATGCCAGCGTGATTCCTGCTTATGAAGCATTAGAAATGGCTACTATCAATGCGGCAAAATCATTGGGTATCGATGAGGTAACAGGCTCATTGAAAAAAGGTAAAGCAGCCGATCTTATTGCTATTGATTTAAGTAGTTTAGAATGCCAACCATACTATGATGTGGTGTCACAATTGGTCTATGCCACAGGTCGAGATAAAGTCAGTGATGTGTGGGTTGAAGGCAAACAATTATTAAAAAATCGCACATTAACCACGCTAAATGAAGCTAAAATCATTAAAAACACGCAAGATTGGGCAGAAAAAATAAGGAATAAAGTTTAATGGCTAATACGCAAGTAAACGTCGATCCAGAAGAAATTGCTAAATTTGAAGACTTAGCCAGTAGTTGGTGGGATCTTGAAGGACAATCGAAACCTTTACACCAAATAAATCCTCTACGCATGCGTTTTATTACTGACAATACCACCCTACAAGATCGCCAAATTATTGATGTCGGCTGTGGTGGTGGAATTTTATCTGAGTCCTTAGCCAAAAGTGGTGCTCATGTCACTGGCATTGATATGGGTAAAATGCCCTTAGATGTAGCCAAACTACATGCTTTAGAATCTGAGATTAGCATTGATTATCAACAAATAACGGCCGAAGAAAAAGCGCAGCAATCAGCAGAACAATTTGATGTGGTTACCTGTATGGAAATGCTAGAACATGTGCCCGATCCACTGTCTATTATTAAAGCATGTGCTCAAATGTTGAAACCCGGTGGCGATATATTTTTGTCGACCTTAAACCGTCATCCTAAAGCCTATGTCTTTGCCATATTAGGTGCTGAATATATGTTAAAAATGCTACCTAAAGGCACGCATGACTATGAACGCTTTATCCGTCCAGCTGAAATGGCACAATGGTGTCGCCAAGCAGGACTTGAAGTCGTCAATATAATCGGCCTTAGTTACAATCCTTTAACGAAAGTCTATGCCCTAGGTGATGATGTGAAGGTTAACTACCTCGTCCACTGTCGTAAAGCAGCAAGTTAATGGTACAAATTAAACCTTTTTCAGCCATGTTGTTTGATCTTGATGGCACCTTGGTCGATACCGCACCCGACTTAGCTTTTGCACTCAACCTCTTATTAGAGCAACAAGGAAAACAGTCGCTTGCTTACGAGCTGATTCGCCCTGTTGCCAGTCATGGTAGTCCAGCCTTACTCGCCTTAGCATTTGGTATAGATAAAGAGCACCCTGACTTCCCTGCTCTACAAAAACGATTTATTCAGATCTATCAAGATAATATTGACCGAGAATCAGCCTTATTTGATGGTATGGAAGCGGTATTACAATCATTAGAAAGTGCCGATATCCCTTGGGGCATTGTCACCAATAAACCTGCTTTTCTAACCGAACCTTTGGTAGAAAAACTAAGCCTTAAGCAACGTGCTCACTGTATCGTAAGTGCTGATACCACACCGTATAGCAAACCTCATCCAGCACCGATGCTTTATGCCTGCGATAAAATTAATATTCCGTCATCAGAGTGCATTTATATTGGTGATGCCGAACGTGATATTCAAGCGGGTAGAAATACCCAAATGCAAACAGTAGCTGCACTTTATGGTTATGTAGGTGCTAATGATGATGTGGCTAGCTGGCAAGCTGACTACACTATTAATCATCCCCTCGATTTATTGCAATGGATTTAAATCTCAACCTGTTACAGCAGTTTTCCCAACAGAGTAATGGTCTGTTAATACTGTTAACGGTTAGCTTTTCTATCGGGCTTATTGGCGGCATCATCTTGCGTAATAAATCCATTCAAAAATTAACTTTAAAGAATAGCGAGTTAACCACTCAGCTGTCTTTAGAAAAACAAAGTAACGATCAACTTGATATGCATCTAGATCAAGTTCAGGCTCAATTATCAAATACCTTCAACCAACTTTCTAATGATGCATTAAGCCGAAATAATGAACAGTTTCTAAAACTCGCCGAAGAAAACCTCAAGCGTTATCAAAGTGAAGCTAAAGCAGAATTAAACGATAAAGAAAAAGCCATCGAACAGCTGATTAAACCGATTAATGATGCCTTATCAAAAACAGCCACACAGATCCAACA